>JBOIEE010000001.1:0-22289 GCA_050740975.1 Gammaproteobacteria bacterium
GGCTGCGGGCACGAGCGGGGCCGTGGGCGATGGATGGAGGTTCGGCCATGGTGAGGCGTGCTCGTGGATCGGGCGGCCCATGGCTGCGGTGGCCCGGTGGCTTTTGGTATTGGGGGTAGGGGAAGCGATGAGTCGCAGGCACCCTTGTTGGCAGTGGGGGCAGAGGCGGACATCGGAGCCCATCACCCGAGAGAGGAACGCTTCGGCAGTCTCGGTCGGTGCCGGCATAGGCGGAGGCACATCCAGTGCCCGGCGGGCGCGGGCCAAGTACTCGGCGCGGTGGCGGTTAGCCAGCAGCCCGAAATGGCGGATCCGCATGAAGCCCTTGGGGAGCACGTGCAGGAGAAACCGGCGGATGAATTCCTCGGCGGGGAGGGTCATGGTCTTGGTCTTATTGCCATGCGCGTAGTCGCGCCACCGGAAGAGGACCGTTCCCTGTTCTAGGCGCAGCAAACGCTCATTGCTGATGGCGACCCGATGGGTGTAGCGGCCGAGGTAGGCCACAACCTGCTCAGGACCGGCGAAGGGGCGTTTGGAATAGACCACCCGGTCCTCGGCCCGCAGTGTGGCGAGGAGCAGAGCAAACGCTTTGGGTGGGGCGAGTGTTGTGGTTTGCCCGGCGAAGCGAAGTTCCCCCCCGCTCGAAGGCCTGGCGTAGGGCATTTTGCCCCGAAACACCTTGGAGAGGGCGCGGACGGGGAAGAGGAAACCGCGTTTGGCTGCGATCCAACGTTTGCCATCGCCCGACAGAGCACCCCCGGTGACCAGACAATGCAGGTGCAGGTGTTGGTTAAGGCTCTGGCCCCAGGTGTGGAGCACCATGGTGATCCCGATCTCGCCCCCGAGCCACTTGGGATCCCGGCCAAAGGCTTGGAGCGTGTCGGCGGCGGCTTGGAAGAGGAGCTTGTAGCCTTGACGCTGTGAATACCCACAACCTACCGCGTAAGCGGTTTAGTTCAACTTAAAGTCGACCTCCTAAATGACGCCTTTGCTTGGCGTCAAATCTAAAACCTATTTCGGTACTGCTCTAGGCGCCGCTTAAGTCTCACCGCCGCTTGCCGATATTAGATCTCAATTTTCCAAGGTTTTTTAGATCTCACGCTGACGCCTCCCAAACCCGCCTTTTAGAGCAGGGTCCGCGAGCGGCTGCGGCTCAAGCATTATAGTGTGTAGCCTGGAATCGCCGTATCGCCGTACGCACCAGCAAATCGGTGCGACGCTCCAACACATTGACGGTGAAAAAAATACCTGTCGCCCGGTACGCGATGGCGGCGATAGTCCGACACGGATGCATCGTATCACCGCCCCTGTTATCCATTCGGCGGAACACCCACAAGGGGCTTCCGCCCTACGGCATGGCACGCAGATCTCTTGCGCTTACCTATTTATTGCAAAAACTCCCGCACGTCCACGAAGTGACCCGCTACGGCCGCGGCGGCGGCCATCGCCGGGCTGACCAAGTGGGTCCTGCCCTTAGGCCCTTGCCGGCCCTCAAAATTGCGGTTAGACGTCGAGGCGCAGCGCTCGCCCGGGGCGAGGCGGTCCGGGTTCATCCCCAGGCACATGGAACAGCCCGGCTCCCGCCACTCGAAACCTGCCTCGATGAAGATCCGGTCCAATCCTTCGGCCTCGGCTTGTTGCTTTACCAGTCCGGAACCCGGAACAACCATCGCCTGAGTGATGTTGGGAGCGATCCGTTTGCCGCGCACGATTTCGCCGGCGGCGCGCAAATCCTCGATCCGCGAGTTGGTGCACGAACCGATGAACACCTTATCGAGCACGATATCCGTGATCGCAGTACCCGGCTCAAGGTCCATGTACGCCAAGGCCCTGCGCATTCCTTCGCGCTTGACGGGGTCCGGCTCAAGCTCGGGATCCGGTACACATGCGGTGACCGCCGCGACCATTTCCGGCAAAGTGCCCCAACTGACCTGTGGGCTTATGGCTGCCGCATCCATACCCACCATTTTGTCGAACACCGCATCCGCATCGGAATGCAGATCGGTCCAGGAGGCCACGGCGTGCTCCCATAAGCGACCCTCGGGGGCATAAGGCCGCCCGTGCACGTAAGCGAGCGTGGTGTCGTCGACAGCCACCAATCCGGCGCGGGCACCGGCTTCGATGCTCATGTTGCATAAGCTCATACGGCCCTCCATGGATAAGCGGCGAATGGCCGCCCCGGCAAACTCGATGGTATACCCGGTCCCACCGCCGGTTCCAATCGTGCCGATGAGCGCAAGCACGACGTCTTTGGCGCTTATTCCGAGCCCAAGCTCACCATCCACGCGCACCAGCATATTGTCGGCTTTCTTCAGTGCCAGGCATTGCGTCGCCAATACGTGCTCTACCTGCGACGTGCCGATCCCAAATCCAAGAGCCCCTAAAGCGCCGTTGGTGGAGGTATGCGAGTCCCCACACACGATGGTCATGCCCGGCAGGCACGCACCCAGTTCAGGTCCGATGACATGCACGATCCCCTGGCGCACATCGTCTACGCCAAGCAAGGTGATGCCCCATTGCCGGCAGTTGTCCACCAGGGTCTGCATCTGCACGCGCGATACCGGATCATCGATACGCGCGCGATCCCGGGTCGGCACGTTGTGATCGCACGTGGCGAGGTTTGCCCCAGCCCTCCATGGAGGCCGGCCCGCAAGCCGCAACCCCTCGAAAGCCTGGGGCGAGGTGACCTCATGCAGTAGATGCCTATCGATATAAATTAGACTGCTGCCGTCATCCAGCTCACAGACGACGTGCGCCTCCCAGAGTTTGTCGTATAAGGTTCGACCGCTCATGCAGACAAGGTATTGCTAGGAAAACGAGTGGGCACTTCGAAGGTTTACCGCCTGCTCAGCGTGTACACCGGGCGGGGACGTTGGTCCAGGTAATAAGGCATCATCTGTGGCACCAATGCCGCCAGGGCTCGGATACGGGATTGGGAAGCCGGGTGGGTGCTTAGGAACTCGGGTGGTCCGCCGGACCCCTCTCTAGCCATCTTTTCCCACAGGGTCACTGCCGCATTCGGATCGTAGCCCGCCTTGGCGGCCAGCTCAATGCCGATGCGGTCCGCCTCGGTCTCCGCGGTGCGGCTGTTCGGCAGCTTTATGGCCAAAGCGGCCGCGAGGGCGCCCCCGCTGAGCGCAAGCCCTTTTCCCTCGCTCGCCACCGCCAACCCCGTTAGTGCCAGGTCGGAGGCCAAAGCCACAGACATCTTCTCCGCCGTGTGCGCCGAAAGCGCGTGGGCGATCTCATGGCCCATGACCTGCGCGATCTCGTCGTCGCTAGCGTTCACCGTCTTGGCCAAACCGCTATAGAACGCCATCTTACCCCCCGCCATGGCCCAGGCATTGAGCGTCTTGGGGTCATCGATGACCTTAATCTCCCAGTCCCAATTTGCTGTCTCGGGGCGGTATGTTATCGCCTGCGCTACCAGCTTTTCGGTGATCCCGAGCACCCGTGCGGTTAAGGCCGGGTCGCTGTTTATCCGGCCGCGCTTGCTGTAAGGCGCTAACTGGGCGACATAGGCTTCCTTAGACGTTGTGATCGCGTATTGCTCGGAGACCAGCATTAGTTGACTGCGCCCGGTCACAGGGTTTGTAGCACAGCCCGCGAGACCAAAGACCAGGGTGGCAAGGACGACTAGAGTTCTCATGTAATTTGTTCCTCAGCGGGACATTCTGGCGCGGATCCGCGGTTCAGGCCGCGTGGCTAACCTTCAGACAGCCGCACCACGGTTCGCCCCATCAGCTCTCCTTTAAGCATGCGTTCGAATACACCCGGAAGTTCTTCCAAGGCAACTATAGCGCGTACGATCGTATCCAGGTGACGAGGCTTAAGTTCGCTCGCAAGCCTCTGCCAAATCCTGTGGCGCAACGCTGCGGGGCAAGCGGATGAGGTGACACCCAAAACGCTCACGCCGCGCAGGATGAAAGGCATGACCGTGGTGTGTAACTCGCTGCCGCCAGCCAGACCCACGCTAACGATGTTACCCCACGCTCGGGTCGTTCGCGTCAACCAGGCCAGGATCTCCCCACCGACAGTGTCCACGGCGCCACCCCAGAGCCCCGTTTCCAGCGGGTGGCGGCCTAAATCCAGGCTCTTGCGATCGCGGATCTCACTCGCCCCCAATGAGCGCAAATAAGGCCGCGCGGCTTCCTTACCGGTGACCGCCGTAACCGCATATCCCAGCTTATCCAGGATATCTATGGCGATGCTCCCCACTCCACCAGTGGCGCCGGTTACTACCACCGGACCGGCCTCTGGGCGCTGTCCGTTGTCCTCCATGCGTTGTATACACAGGGCGGCCGTAAACCCCGCGGTGCCAAGCGCCATGGCCTGGAACAGCGATAAGCCTTGGGGCAAGGCCACCACCCAATCTGCGGGAACGCGCACCCGCTCGGCATATCCCCCATGGTGGTCGACGCCTAGCTCATAACCGGTTACCAGCACCGCATCGCCCGTCTGGAAGCGCCGATCGGAAGAGGACTCGACGGTCCCCGAAGCATCGATCCCGCCTACCCGCGGGAAACGGCGAATTATCTTCCCAGACCCTGTGGCGGCCAGCGCGTCCTTATAGTTAACGCTGGAATAAGCGGCCCGGATCACCACCTCACCCGGGTCTAGGTCCTGCAAAGCGAGTTGCTCGCATTGCCCCCAAATCCTCTCGCCCTCCCTATAGATCCGGAAGGTTTTAAACCGTTCCATTGATCCTCACCTCATTATGCTCCATCATCGTGCTTGATAGGCCGCTGTCTGCCGATCCGACACCAACAATGGTTGCCTAACCCAAAGCAGACCGTGCCGCCACCGACGCAAGGGGTCCTTAGCTTTAGGAGATGATACATGTGGAAACGTGGGTTGTTGTTGGTGCTAATCATCTCCGCTTCCAGAGCTACAGCCGGGGAATTGGAGAGCGGGATCATCGCACACGCAATGGGAAAATACGACACGGCGTTCGAAGTCCTGCTACCCTTGGCAGTAGGCTCCGCGCAACCCATCGCGCAATATTACGTCGGTTACATGTATGAAATGGGTCAGGGCGTAAGCCAGGATTACAAAAATGCGGCGAGCTGGTACCGGAAAGCCGCAGAAAAAGGCATCGCTCAGGCACAGTACCGGCTGGGCGAGCTTTATGCCAACGGCAAGGGCGCTCCCTTGGATTACGAATACGCTTATGCTTGGAAAAGCGTGGCCGCATCGCAAGGCCACCGGCAGGCGCGAGCCTCCCTGCAAGCAACTAAAGACCAGCTCTCCCCGCCCGAGCTCGAGCACGCGGCGGAACTTTCCGAGCAGTTTATCCAACGCTACGGGCCTAAATCGGACAGTGCCAACAACCAACATCCCTAGAGGGCGCGCGCAGCAACATGGGCAGCATATCCCTATGCTGCTGGGCACTTCGATTTAATCGAAGTGCCCATGAAACGCTTAATGGCGATACCACCGGACCAATAAACGAACGCCAGTCGGTATGTCCTCGAAAACTGTCAACCTCGCGATCATGTTCGCGGATATCAACGACAGCACTCGTTTATACGACCAGCTCGGTGACCAGCCCGCCATCCAAGCCATTAATGCCTGTCTGGGGGCCGCCCGCGAGGTTGTCTACCGCCAGAAGGGCTTCGTGATAAAAACGCTGGGAGACGCGATCTTGTGCGCGTTTGACACTGCAGAACAGGCGCTTCAGGCGGCTTGCGAGATCCACGAAGTTCTGCAAGATGTGCGGCCCCCGCGCCCCGACTTGCGTTTGTCCATGCAGATCGGATTGCACTACGGATCTGTCATCCTAGATGGCGGTGATGCATTTGGTGACACGATTAACGTCGCTTCTCGGATGGCCACGTTGGCAAAAGGCGCGCAGTCGATGACCACCCGAGACTTGGTGGAGCAGTTGCCACCGGCACTTAAGACCAGCGCTCGGATTATTGGTCAGATCCCGGTGCGGGGAAAAAAACAGACCTTGGAGGTCCACGAGATTATCAGGCTGGACAAAGATGTCACGATTACTCTGGACAAAAACACGTTCTCACCGATCAGAGATAAGATCCTCTCTCATGGCATGTCTGCACAGCTCGTGCTGTGCTATCGCACAAAGCAAGTCTTGCTGGGTCAGGAACGAAAATCTGCGGTTCTCGGCAGAAGCCTTAATTGCGATCTGGTGATCGAAGAACCCCGTGCTTCGCGCGAGCACGTTACCATAGAGCTGAGGCGGGATGGCTTCGTACTCATCGATCGGAGCACGAACGGCACTTATCTGCGCGGGGGCAACACGGAGGAATCATTCCTGCGGTGGGAAGAAATGCAGCTGCCGAAAGAAGGGGAGATCAGCCTGGGCTGCCCCTTCAGCGAAAATCCACAAGAGCTGGTACACTTCCACACCCCCCAAAACCCACCCACCGGGACTTCCAACAGTTCCGCCAGCATGCGCTAACGGTCAAATCCTTGACTCAAATCCTACAGCCGATGATAGCTGACGATTCCAACGTCGATCCGCGCGAGATCCAGAAATTTGCGCGACTATCCGCCCGCTGGTGGGACCCCCAGGGAGAGCTAAAAACCCTGCACGCGATCAACCCGCTGCGCCTCTCCTATATTGATCAAAGAGCAAGCCTGCGGGGTAAGACTGTGCTCGATGTGGGCTGCGGCGGCGGGATCTTGGCCGAGAGCATGGCGCAAATGAGTGCACAGGTGACAGGAATAGACGCTGCTGAAGAACCCCTCATGGTCGCCCGCTTGCACCAACAGGGATCGGGCACCCGAGCCGAATATCTGCGTGTAACGCCGGAAGCCTTCGCGGCGCAGCGTTCCTCGGGGTTCGACGCAGTGACCTGTCTTGAGCTGCTGGAGCATGTCCCTGATCCGCAGTCCATCGTGAGGGCGTGCGCGCGCTTAGCAAAACCCGGTGCTGATGTGTTTTTTTCTACGATTAACCGTACCCCCCGAGCGTATCTAGAGGCTATTCTGGCGGCTGAGCAATTGTTGGGCTTATTGCCCAAAGGCATCCACGCTTTTGGGCGGTTTATCCGGCCCGCAGAATTGGCGGCCTGGTCACGCAACTATGGACTGGATGTCGTGCATATGCTGGGTTTGAGCTACAACCCTATCACGCGGCACTATTTTTTTACTCGCAATGTCGGCGTAAATTACATGCTTCACGCGCGCAAACCCGCGGATGCCGCCTGATTGTTGCATCGGCGCAGTGCTGCTTGACCTCGATGGCACACTGATCGACACAGCCCCTGAACTCGCTGACGCGGTCAATCGCCTGCGGGAAGAGCGCGGGCTTAACCCGCTTCCGTTCCAGGCCATCAGGCCCCATGTGTCACACGGCGCCTCGGCCTTGGTTCGGGTCGGATTGTCGTTAGATCCAAACGATGCAACATTTCCCGCCTGTCGCGAGCACCTGCTTGAGATCTACGATTCCATATTGGCCACGCAAGCGCGTCTATTCCCGGGCATGGAGGGGGTTCTGTCCCAGTTGGACCAACAGGCGATCCCCTGGGGCGTAGTGACCAACAAACCCGGCTGGCTTACGCAGCCCTTGCTTGAACGACTCGGCATCCTGTCCCGCGCACGTTGCGTGGTCGCCGGAGACACGCTCGTTCGGCGCAAGCCGGACCCCGACCCGCTATTGCTCGGCGCCGAGCTGCTAGCGCGCACCCCCCGTCAGTGCCTATACGTCGGGGATGCGGAACGCGATGTCATCGCCGCAAAGCGCGCCGGCATGCGCGTCCTGATTGCCCTTTTTGGCTACCTGGGCCCCGACGATCGGCCAGAATCGTGGGGTGCTGATGCACTCATCGCATGCCCGGGCGCGATTCTGGAGTGGTTGAACCATTCAACGTGAGGCCGGCTTGTCAACTGAAAGCACGGAAGATAAGTTATTAAATTTTTAGACATGGGTTATGAATTCAAGCTATTTAGAATTCGAACAGCCTATTGCGGATCTCGAAGCAAAAATCGACGAGCTTCGTTTATTAAGCAAAGACTCGGATATCGACATTAATGACGAGCTTGGACGGTTACAAAAGCGCTCGCATGAGCTAACGAAATCCATTTTTTCCTCGTTGACTCCTTGGCAGATCTCGCTGCTCGCTCGGCACCTCAAACGCCCATATACCTTAGAGTACATCGAGCGCATTTTTAGCGATTTCGACGAGTTGCACGGCGATCGCTCTTATTCCGACGACGCCGCCGTGGTCTGCGGTATCGCACGGCTCGAAGGCCAACCGGTAGCCCTGATCGGGCACCAAAAGGGGCGCAATACCCATGAAAACCTCAAGCGCAATTTCGGAATGCCGCGCCCCGAGGGGTATAGAAAGGCTCTACGGATCATAAGACTGGCGGAAAAGTTCCAACTGCCGGTATTGACCTTTATCGACACCCCGGGCGCCTATCCCGGTATCGGGGCGGAAGAAAGAGGCCAAAGCGAAGCGATCGCAAAAAACCTGTTCGTGATGGCACGCCTTCGAACCCCTATTATAGCGACAGTCATAGGAGAGGGCGGTTCGGGCGGGGCGTTAGCCATCGGGGTCGCCGATCGCCTACTGATGTTACAGTACGCGACTTACTCCGTGATTTCGCCCGAGGGGTGTGCTTCCATCTTGTGGAAGAGTGCAGAAAAGGCCCAAGCGGCGGCAGACGCGATGGGCATCACCGCGGATCGCTTGCTCGCCCTCGGTCTAATCGATGAAATCGTGTCCGAGCCTTTGGGAGGCGCCCATCGCGACGTAGACGCCATGTCTTCGACCCTGAAGCAGACGCTGCTGCGGATCCTAAGCGAATTGCGGCAGTTCGAAATGGAGTCGTTGCTCGCTGCTCGATACCACCGCCTCATGGATTTCGGGCGCTACAGCGAAGCCCATTAGGCGGGTTCTCGCGCCCCGTGGCCGATTTTACTTCGGAGAAGCTACTCGAGGCTCTGCGAAGGTTCCCTCCCACAGGACGATATGTGGCGGCGATCAGTGGGGGGGTAGACTCCATGGTGTTGCTGCACGCATTGGTTTCGCGGCCGCACGCGCAGCCGCACCAGGTCGATGCGATCCATATCAACCACGGCCTCAGCCCCGACTCCCGGGCACGGGCCGAGCTGTGTCAACGGGTGTGCGCGCATCTGGCGGTTCCAATAACCGTGCTGGACATAGACGCAGGCTCGCCACCGGGAGAGAGCCCCGAAGCTTGGGCGCGCGATCTGCGCCATAGCGCGATGGAAACCATGATGCGGCCTGGCGACATGATTGTGACGGCCCACCACCGAGACGACAACTGCGAGACCCTGTTGCTGCAGCTTTTGCGGGGGGCCGGCCCGCACGGTTTGGCGGCTATGCCTGAGTACCGTTCGTTCGGTTGTGGGTGGCTAGGACGCCCGTTGCTTGGTTTCAGCCGGGATCAGCTACTGGCCTATGCCTCGCGGCATGACCTGGATTGGATAGACGATGCCAGCAACCGTGATCTTCGGTACGCACGAAATTTTTTGCGCCAACGAGTGATGCCTTCGCTGAAACAACGCTGGCCGGGCTGTGGTTCCACGTTGGCGCGCGCGGCCAAGCAACAAGCCGAGGCGGCGATGTTGCTGGATCGCCTTGCGGAAAACGATTTGGGGGGTGTCGCCGAACCGCCGAACGTGCTCGATGTCGCGGCTTTAATGTCCTTGGAAGATCCGCGCCGGCGCAATGCGCTGCGCTTTTGGATCCGCCGCTTGGGTTTCTCGTTGCCGTCGCAGGCAAAATTGGACCAAATCGTGAAGACGGTGTTGCGCGCCAAGCCGGACGCTTCGCCCTGCGTCCGCTGGCAGGGGGCGGAAGTGCGGCGCTACCGCAACGCGGTTTATCTCTTGGCTGCTAGCGGTGAGCTCGGCCCGCGCTCCATCTTCACCTGGACACCCGATAAAACCCTTTGCATAGCGGGCGGCACCTTGTACGCAGTTCGGGCTCTAGGCCGCGGGATCAAGGCCAGCGTCTGCGAAGGGGGCCATCTGGAAGTCAGGCTGAGAAGAGGTGGCGAACGCTGCTGCCCGGTTGGGCAGGCGCACCACAAACCGCTAAAAAAGCTACTCCAGGAAGCCGCCGTCCCCCCGTGGCTACGGGAGCGGATCCCACTGATCTATGTTGGAGGCGAGTTAGCCGCGGTGGCGGGTTATTGGATCTGCCATCCATTTCAGGCCAGCACCGATGAACAAGGTTGGGAGCCCGTTTGGCGTCCCGGCGGCACTTGAAACGAAAACGGGATATAGCGCGTAGGGGCTCGACACGTTGAGCCGACTTCGACGATTAAAGTCAGAGTCCCCAATTCTTGATCCAAACATTGTTTGATCGGGTGTCCCAGCGCGCGGGATGCGCTTGGTACGCTTCTGCCTGAGCGGCCAGTGAACCTGCCGGTCAGGCCACAAGCCAACGGTTTAAGGCCAAAAACCCTATGGCCCCAAACGCAGCGGCTAGCGGTAAAGTCGTGATCCAGGCCAAGAGAATAGCCACAATGGTGTCCCAGTGGGCTTGTCGCGTCACCGTGCCAATCCCAAACAGCGCGCCGCACGAGACATGGGTGGTCGACACCGGTAGCCCGAGCTTGGAGGCGAGGATGACAATGGTGGAGGTGACCAGGTTGGCCGTGAACCCTTGGCCCGGATTAATTTCGGTCACCCGATGGGACATGGTCTCCGCCACCCGCTTGGCGTTTAGTAAGCCACCAACGGCCATCACCAGGGCGACGGCGACGAGCGCTGCGAGTGGGCTCAAGGCCCCACCGACGAGCAACATCGCGCCGATCTTGGGGGTATCGTTTAGACCCCGCGCAAAACTCACCATCCCGGCACTTAGGAAGTGCAGGGCATCGAGCAGAGTGCGGGCGCTTATGCCAAACAGGGTACCGGTGTAGCGTTGCTGGCAGGTTGCCTCGGTTCCGACGGTAAGGGTCGGGAGGATCGGGGTTGCGGCGGGAGTCATCGTTGAGCCGCGTAGGATGGTGGCCGGGAGTACTACCAGGGTTTCTGTGCCCAGACACACGCAGGTTTCTTTCTCGATGCCAAGCTTCCTCCTTATAAACCGTAGGCATGGGTACAGAACGGCACAGGCCACGATGGCCAGGAGCGGGCTGGCGAGCAAAGGAGCGAAAAAACTGCTCCCGAGTGTCGCTAAGTTCACGCCCTCCGGGGAAGCAAGCCAAGCTGCGCCAAGCAGGGCTCCTATCAGTGCGTGGGTCGTCGAGACGGGCATGCCGATGCGAGTCGCGCACATCACCGTCGCCGCGGCTGCCAACACCACGGCCAAGGAAAAACTCTTCAGGGTCACAATGCTGTCGGGGACCAGGCCTTTGCCCGTAAAGGTGGTCAGGAGCTCCTGAGCCAATATTAAAGCCATCGTAGAGCCGAGGAAGGTCGTTATCGTAGCCCAAAGCAGTGCCTTGTTATAATGGGTCGTGCCGCTGCCATACAGCGTCGCCACCCCTTTGAAGTTGTCGTTAGCACCGTTTGCGTAGGCGAGAAAGAGCCCAAAGAGGATGGCAAGTGCCAAAGTCATGGTGCCTCCTATCCCGTTATCGAACGGGTAATGATTGATGCTCGCTGGTAGGGCTTTGTTGGCGCGGAAAGGCTATGTCCCATCGACCGATTACCCCGTGCTGAAGTGGTTCGACCGCCGATGCCCATGCCAAGCTTTATTGAATGAGGCTATTATGGTGGATAGGTTCCTTATCCCATAATAGGAGGCAGCGCGTTTCACCCATGATCGATAGCCATAAGATAGAAGAGCTCACCGAGCGCTTGTCCCGGGTCTTTCCGGCCGGAGAGCAGCTTAGGGAGGACCTGCGCAAGAATTTTCGGTCCGCGTTGAATGCCTGCCTGGCGCGCATGGACCTTGTGACCCGGGAAGAGTTTGATGTCCAGTCGCGGGTGCTGGCACGCACCCGCATCCGCCTGGAGGCGGCGGAGAAGGAGATCGAGCGGCTAGAAGCCCAGTTCAAGCAAGGGAAAAGCAGTTCTGCGGATTGATCTCCCGGGGAAGCCGATCCGTCGCCGGTTCGCCTCTGCCGATAATCGAGCGCTGAAGGGATGTCGGTTGCCATCGTCTATAGCCGTGCCCAACTCGGAATAGAGGCGCCGCTGGTAACCATAGAGGTGCATTTGTCCAATGGTTTGCCCGGTTTGGCTATCGTGGGTTTGCCGGAAGCGGCGGTAAGAGAGAGCAAGGATCGGGTGCGCAGTGCCCTTATTACCTCCCAATTTAGCTATCCCCTACGCCGAATTACCGTCAACCTCGCTCCCGCTGATTTGCCCAAACAAAGCGGCCGCTACGATTTGCCCATCGCTTTAGGGATCCTGGCCGCGTCCGGACAGGTGCCGCGAGAAAACCTCGCGGCGCATGAATTCATCGGCGAGCTCGCCCTGACCGGTGAGCTTCGCCCGGTGCGTGGGACACTGACCACGGCGCTGCGGGCGCGGGAAGCGAAGCGCAGTCTGGTGGTGCCCGAAGATAACGCGCGAGAGGGCACCCTGGCCGATGGCGCAACCATCCTCCCCGCCCCCAATTTGCTGGCGGTGTGTGGCCATCTTCAGGGCCGCGCTCTTTTGCAGCCGGCGATTGCGGAGCAGCCGGCGCTGGCGGCCACGGATGAGCCCGATCTGGCAGAGATCCGAGCGCAGCATCACGCCAAGAGGGCGTTGGAGGTTACGGCGGCTGGTGGACACAATCTTTTGATGATCGGTCCTCCGGGTTCCGGGAAGACCATGCTGGCCACCCGCTTACCCGGGATCTTGCCCGAGATGACGGAAAAAGAGGCTTTGGAAACAGCGGCCGTTGCCTCTGTGAGTCAGGACGGGTTGCCGCTTTGTGCCTGGCGTCGGCGGCCGTTTCGGGCGCCACACCATACCAGCTCGGGGGCGGCGTTGGTCGGCGGTGGCAAGCATCCGCGTCCTGGAGAGGTGTCCCTGGCGCATAACGGGGTGCTGTTTTTGGACGAGCTTCCAGAGTTCGATCGGCGCGTGCTAGAGGTGTTGCGGCAGCCTTTAGAGACGGGCTCTATCGTAATTTCGCGCGCCGCGCAGCAGGCGGTGTTCCCGGCCCGGGTGCAATTGGTGGCGGCGATGAACCCATGTCCGTGCGGTTACCTGGGCGATCCGAGCGGGCGCTGTCACTGTACCGCTGAGCAAGTGCAACGGTACCGATCACGGATCTCAGGCCCCTTGTTGGACCGTATCGACTTACACATCCAGGTGCCCCCTGTACCGCGCAACGCTTTACTGGATGAGCGGGCGCAGCCCGAGCCTAGCCATCCCGTGCGTGCGCGCGTCCTAGCCGCTAGACTGCGGCAATTGCAGAGAGCCGGCAAGCCAAATAGCCAGTTGAGTCCCGGGGAACTGGCACACGATTGTTCCCTGGGCCCGAGTAACAAGCGGTGGCTAGAATCGGTTGTGGAGCGCCTTGGGCTTTCGGCGCGCTCGGTACACCGAATCATTAAGGTGGCGCGCACCATCGCCGATCTGTCTGCGGCCGACGCCATCGAGGCACCGCACCTCAGTGAGGCCGTAGGCTATCGGTGCTTGGACCGCACTCCGCCGCCCATGCGGCACGATGTTCGAGGATGAATTCGATTAAAACGGGCTACACCGCGGCCGTGTATGCGGCGCGGGCCGCCTTAGACCAGCCACCATATAAGGATCAGCAAATTAGTCCTCTTTCTTGAGCTGTCGCAGCGCCGACGAAGGGGCACGACGCGCGGTGGTCGCAAACTCCATAATGGTATCGAGACGGGCTTCGACACGGGTGGTGCGCCGATCCAAGTCCTGGATTTCCCGCGAGAACGCCTTAACGGTCTCGGACAGCACCTTCACATCGTCGGTGAGCTTAAGCGCGGCTTTTAGGGCGGTCAGCGCGTCGCCGATGGCGGACATTACGCAACCTCCCGCTCACGTTGTTCGCGCGCTGCACGCAGTGCCCTAAGCGTTTCCTGGGCCTCTGCGATGGCGCTGGTCAAGGCGGCGTGTGTCGCCGCCGTCTCGCTTTGGAGCAACGCGGCCAATTGTGCGAGGTCACGCTCTTCCGCAGTGGGTTCACTGCTAAAACGGGTTCGGATGAGTTCCCCGATGCTGATCCGCTTGGCGCTGGCCTCTTGTTCCAGCATCCGCTTGAAGTCGGCGGTACCCAGGAAGGTGATGCGGGCTGTTTTCATGGAAGTCCTCCAGGCCAATAAATACACACATGTGCATGTACATGCAAATATCAAATCAGGAAGCTTGCAATCCATGTAGTCGAGATAGACCTAGCCCTTGGGTTAGGGCTGTTTGGGGAACTGCCGGGCGTAGGGGCGATGGGGGAGCCGCCGGCGCCGGCTGGCACGGCTGAGCGCGATCTGGCCGAGATGCGGGCGCAACGCCATGCCAAAAGGGCATTGGAGGTTACGGCAAGCACGCCTCGCCTCCTTCGTATACATCGACGAAGCCGAAGAGTACTTCGATGAACCAGTTGTCGATCTCTTGAATCAAGCGCGAAAATACAAAGTGGGACTTACCTTTGCTCACCAGAATCTCGATCAGCTCTCCCCGAAGCTTAAGGGAACCATAATGGCGAATACGAGTATAAAGCTAACGGGTGGGGTGAGCTTTAAAGATGCCCATGAGCTCGCGAGAGAGATGCGGTGTGATTCCGACATTCTTCTTACGGCCAAGAAACGGCACGATACAACCGAATTTGCATGCTTCGTGAAGAATCTGACGCCACCGCTCACAGTCACTGTACCACTAGGATTTCTTGAGCGTCTCCCTAGGATGGACGAGGATGACTACGAAACACTGATTGACCGCAATAGAGAACGGTATTGCGCAGCATGGGAAGAGACGTCGACCGTCGTCGAAAGACCAACCCAGCCACAAGACCCTAAAAGTAGAGGTAGAGCCACCACCGAAAGCGACGGTACCAGAAGAAACCGCGAGGTTACAAACACGGCTCGAAGCCATGCCAGAAAAAGAAGCTACCCCCACCGCTTCTGTACCGGCCGCGATACCGGCGACACCAGAACCTACGCCACCGAGAATATATGAAATCCCGGAGCGACCCGCGGCGACAAAAACAGCCCCACAACCAAAGAAACCAAGGACCTTTTCACCCCACGCCCGCTCTCCTAGGCCGCGGAGGACCGGAGCACAAGTATCTCCAAGGTCTTGTGAAGCAGGCGGGAGAATCACATGGCTATCGTGCTGTGATCGAGAAGGAACTACTGAACGGCCAAGGCAAAGTCGATGTATCCCTAGAACGCGATGATGAAACAATTGCATGTGAGATCTCGGTGACCTCAACACCAGAACAGGAGCTTGATAACGTGCGCAAATGTCTTGAGGCGGGATACCAAAAAGTTATTCTGCTCGTTTCGAGCTCGAAAAGGGTGAAGACGCTTAAAGACAAAATCTCTGCCGAGATTGAATCTGCTCACCTCGACAAAGTACGGTTCTTCCTTCCCAAGAGTTGGTAGTCTATTTGAACGAGCAAGGGGCCATGAAAGGAAGCGCCGAAAAGACGATTCGTGGATACAAAGTCAAAGTGCGTCACTCACCGATCGATCAGGCAGACCAGGCCGTCAGGAAACAGGCGATTGCGAAAGTGATTGCGCAGAGTGTGAAGAGGATGCGTGGAGAGAGTAAATGACGTTGGATAAATTAATTGACAAATTAAAAGGTATAAATCGAAAGCTATTTGATAAATTTGGTCATTTATATTATGCGTCGTTAGCATACCTAAGTATAAAAGGATTGGATATTACATCTACTTCTTTATACCTTCACGAACAAAAGAATCTTAATGCGGAGGCTAATGATCTTACTAGAGACTTAATGGAACAATTTGGGATTAATGCTGGGTTGGGAATAAAAAATGTTGCTGTGGCTGCAATTATTTTAGGAGGGGCATACCTACTGAATAAACTCGGTCCTAAAATTGGATTAAACAAACATCTCGGGTCTATTTTGGTATATGGAATTAGTGGGCTTACCGTACAAGTTGTGATAAATAATTTTGCGGTCTATTTCGGCGTTTATGGACGAATCTAATGTATAACAAGAGACATTTCGTGCGCACGTCCCGCACCTCGAAGTCCGCAGCCGGAACCGCGCTTACCCCTTTATTCAAAATAAAATAGCTGCATGGCTACCTTCCTCTCTGCGCGAGTAGATTAGGGATTGTAGGAGTAATCATGTCGCTGGTTGTTGCAAGAAAGTTTGGTAACGACCTAATAATTCTGAGTGATACTAAACTATCCTCAGCAACAGGGGGGGCAAGTAGTCCTCATCAAGGGATTATCAAATGCAAAATTCTGAGGTCGCAGCTGGCTATTGGCTGGGCCGGCAACCCCCATTTTGCCGAAAGAGCCTTGACTGACCCCCCGATCAGCGAGAACTTGACACAGATTACGAATTACTTTTGCTCCCATCATATTCAGTCAAAAACTCCGGATGGAACTTATGGTACCGATTTCCTTATTGGTTCGACACGGTCTCGAACCAAGTTGATCGTGATTAAAGACGGCTTTGCGGGAGATGGGCAAGAAAATGCTTGGATTGGGAGCCACCCGGCGTTTGATCACTATCAACGTGTTTATCACTCGCGTGAATTATCTCGATCGGTAAATCAAATCGCCCGAATGTGCTACCACCCCAATGGAGCTAAGTTTACCGGAGAACAATATAACCGAATGACGGATGCCTTTATGGAAGTAATTGAAAGTTCAAATTTTCCGGAAGTCGGGGATTTTCGGGTTCCGCTTCTTTGTAGCCAGGGGATTTTCCGATACGGGATATATACGGACAACGCTGGTCGGCCCTTGCCGTTCTTACTATCGCACGGAGGTGTAACCTTAAATATGGGGCAACCGAGTCGCGGCGATTACACGATATCTTTTGGAGCATCAAGTAGCAACCTTATTGGGTTTTATTTTTATGAAGGCGCCGTGGGGCTGGTGTTCAACGGCCAAGCTGGGGACATTATTAAGTCGGACGGCGTTTTGAGAAATATTTCTGATGACGATTTTTTGAAATATATGGAATCGAGATCTAAATCGCCATACTTTACCCAAGTAAGACCAGCTTACTGACGACCAAGTAATAACGTACAGGGAATTACGAATTAACGGTTAGCACCATTCGGCTCTGCTCCCTTATTTGTATCCATTGAGTGAGGCGGGGGTTCGCTTACGCAACCCTACCCTTCACCCCTTACGCCCTGTCTCATCGGGGTTATCACCAGTCTTTTTACGCCGAGCAAGTTACCGACTCGACCACTGCGCCAGCGCGTAGATAGGATAGCCAATGACCGCCACGGCAAGCAGGATCCATACTATGAGGGCTAATGCCGGCGGTAGCCGCGGCCATGCCTCTTGAACAGAATACGACAGTCCGAACAGTAGGCCGGCGGCGATCACGAGCGTCATCAAGAAAGCAGTTATGTTGCGGCGTTCCATATGTGAGTTGGTTCTTGAGAGATCTTTCCTGGCCTTCTTCGTGTCCCTGACGCCTTCAGCTTTTCCAGTCCCCGGGCGGGTCCTCTACGTTACTTCTGCACTCGTCCGAGATCGTGCTGGATGAATTCGATTAGAATAAGCAAACTTTATAAAGACGCAAACGTCGAGGGTATCGCATGGCTATCAGGCATCAGCGCTTGCTGATTTCGGGTTCAGGACCGGCGGGCTATACCGCGGCCGTGTACGCGGCGCGGGCCGCTTTAGAACCTGTCCTCATCACCGGCGTCGAACAAGGGGGCCAGATGATGACAACCACAGACGTAGACAATTGGCCCGGCGATGACGAAGGCGTTCAAGGCCCGGACCTGATGGAACGTATGCGCCGGCACGCAGCGCGTTTCGGCACCGAGATCATCGTTGATCATGTAACTCAAGCAGATCTTAGCGGGCGGCCGTTTAAGCTGACGGGCGATGAGGGCGAATACACCTGTGATGCCTTGATAATCGCCACCGGCGCTTCGGCCAAATACTTAGGCTTGGAGTCGGAGCAAGCGTATCGCGGCAGAGGCGTATCCGCTTGCGCCACCTGCGACGGTTTTTTCTATAAGCAAAAGCCCGTGGCTGTAATCGGAGGCGGCAATACGGCCGTGGAAGAGGCCTTGTACCTTTCCAATATCGCCTCGCAGGTAACGGTGGTCCATCGGCGGGACCGCTTCCGGGCTGAGAAGATCTTGAGCAATCGGCTGCTGCAAAAGACTCAGAATGGTAATGTGGACATCGCATGGAATCACGTGCTGGATACGGTCCTGGGCGATCGAACAGGCGTGACCGGTATGCGGATAAAAAACACCGTCACCGGCGTTCCTCGGCATCTGACCGTTCACGGCATATTCATCGCGATAGGGCACAAGCCCAACACCGAGATCTTCGAGGGGCAATTAGAGATGGAGGGCGGTTACATAAAAGTGAGAAGTGGATGCAGCGGATTTGCCACTCAGACCAATGTGCCCGGCGTGTTTGCCGCCGGTGATGTCGCAGACCCCATCTATCGGCAGGCGATCACCTCCGCGGGCTCAGGCTGCATGGCGGCGCTGGATGTGGAGCGTTATTTAGAGCAGCTATGAGAGCTTGTGAAAAAAATCTGCTGCGCTCGGGATCTCGCGTTCCGGCGGTGCTCGGAATCCTCATGTATTTCAATATACACTCCGGTTCCTGCGCGCCGGCGGAGCGCGACCTCCCGTCGCTCGCGACGATTTTTTTCACAAGCTCTGATACAGTTTGGCCGGTGATGCGAACCTGGAAAGGCTGACTGATGCCAGCCCCACACTTTGAGCTGTTGAGAAGCAGGCAGATCGCCACGCTCAATCTCGAGGCCAGAGAGTACCGGGACACGCAGACGGGTGCACGCCACCTGCATCTAGCGGCCGACGATCCGAATAATGTCTTTTGCGTGGGCTTTCTCACCGCACCCGAGGATTCCACCGGCGTCGCCCACATTTTAGAGCATACCGTACTGTGCGGCGGGGAGCGGTTTCCGGTACGCGATCCCTTTTTCATGATGCTGCGGCGCTCGCTCAACACCTTTATGAACGCCTTTACCGGTCCGGATTGGACCGCTTTTCCATTTGCGAGCTTAAGCCGCAAGGACTTTGACAATTTACTGGAGGTTTACCTAGACGCCGCCTTCTTTCCGCGCCTGTATGAGCTGGACTTCGCCCAGGAGGGTTGGCGCATTGAGTTTGAGCGCCCTGGGGATCTCGATTCGGACCTGATATACAAGGGTGTGGTCTTCAATGAGATGAAAGGTGCCATGGGCGCGCCCCATGCCCGTCTGTGGCAAATACTGTGCACGGCGCTTTACCCCACGGCTCCATACCGCTTTAACAGCGGTGGGGAGCCCAGTGAAATCCCCAAGCTGTCGTATCGCCGTTTAGTCGATTTTCATCGCCGGCACTATCATCCCTCTAACGCGCTATTTGCCACTTACGGGAATTTTCCCGAAAGAGAGCATCAGGACAAATTTCACCAATTAGCGCTTAGCCGGTTTGAAGCGCGAAAGGAAACCCTTTGCGCGCCTTGCGAGCACCGCTTCGATCGCCCTCAAACAGTGGCGGCGTCTTACGCCAGCCCGGGCGAACAACAAGCCAGCACCCACATCGTTATCGGGTGGCTGCTCAGCGACACCCGCGATCTTCTCGAACTGTTACGCATGCATCTGTTAGCCGGGGTACTACTCGACAATAGTGCTTGCCCTTTGCAGCATGCGCTGGAGACCAGCCCGCTCGGGACCTCGCCCTCAGAGCTGAATGGATTGAGCACTTCGACGCGTGAGGCAATCTTCGTGTGTGGTTTAGAGGGATCGGAACCGCCGCAAGCCGATGCGATCGAGAGCCTGGTATTGGCCGAACTCGAGGAGGTGGCTGCAAAAGGAGTCGCCAAAGACTTACTGGATGCCGTATTACACCAGCTCGAACTGGAACAGCGCGAGATCCCCATCGGCCGTTACCCCTATGGCTTACGCTTGATCGAAACGGCCTTGCCCATGGCATTACACGGGGGGGATCCCATCGCCGCTTTAGACATCGATCCTTTAATCGACCGGCTCAGGCGGGAAACGGAGCAACCCGGGTTTATCCAAGCGCTGGCACGGCGCCTCTTGCTCGAGAATCGGCATCGGATCCGGGTGGTTATGGCCCCCGATGAACGCTTTGCTGAGCAGGAAGCCTGGTCCGAGGGTGAGCGCTTGCGGGCGACAAAGCTGGCGATGAGCGCGAACGATAAGGCGCATGTGGTGGTGCGTGCCGCCGCACTCGCCGAACGGCAAGCTGAAGAAGACGATCCACACATTTTGCCTCGTGTTGGGCTGGAAGATGTGCCGCCGGATCTACACATCCCGGAGGGCCACCCCAGTGCCTGTGGCGGCTTGCCCTGTACCTGGTATCCCGCCGCCACTAACGGGCTGGTGCATGAAGATCTCGTCGCCACGCTGCCGCAGCTCGGAGCGGACGAGCTGCAGTTGCTCCCCCTTTATTGCGATACCTTAACCCATGTCGGAGTTGGCGCGCTCGACTACCGGCAAGTGCAGGCGTGGCAGGCGCGGGTGAGCGGCGGCATCGATGCGCAATGCAACGTGACAGCGGCGCTGGGTGATATTCGGCGGATCCACGCCGTCCTGAGAGTGCAGAGCCATGGTTTAGCAAGGAATCACGCCGCCTTGGCCGAGTTACTGCAACATACCTTTGGGTTCGCTCGTTTCGACGAGCTTCAACGCTTGCGGGAACTGGTCGCTCAGGCGCGGGGTTATCGTGAATCGGCGGTAACGGACCACGGTCATACCCTGGCGATCACCGCGGCGTCCAGCCCCATATCCCCGGCCGCGTTTGTGCTCGAGAAGTGGAACGGGCTCACCAGCTTGCGGGACCTCAAGGGTTTGGATAAGGAACTGAAACAGGAAGAGTCTCTGCTCGCGTTCTCGGAACGCCTGAAGACCTTGCATGGGAAGCTTATTCGTCGCATCCAGCACCTGCTTGTGGTTGGGGAAGCGAGCGAACGGGAGCGTTATCTGGAGGAGCTAAACCTCCGGTGGGCAAGCGCGCATTTTAACGCAAAAGACATGAAACCTTTGTCTCTGGCACCAGACCTTGCCAAGGTTCATCAGGCTTGGTTAACCTCAACAGGGGTGAACTTTTGTGCGCGGGCCTATCCCACCGTACCCGCTGACCATTCTGATGCGCCTGCATTGGCTGTGTTGGGGCAATTTTTGCAAAACGGTTACCTGCATAATGCCGTGCGGGAGAAGGGCGGGGCTTATGGTTCTGGAGCGGGTTATGACGCCGCTACCAGCGCGTTCCACTTTTTCTCCTACCGAGACCCTCGCCTTGCCGCGACATTGGCGGATTTCGACCATTCGTTGTCGTGGTTAAGAACCCATCGGCATCGTGCCGATTCGTTGGAAGAGACCATTCTTAGTGTAGTGGCGGCTATCGATAAGCCGGGATCACCGGCCACAGAGGCGATCACAGCCTTTTATTCCGAACTCAACGGCCGAACAGCGGCACACCGACGCCGTTTTCGGAAGCGAGTGTTGAGCGTAAAGATGGATGATCTGCAGCGCGTGGCTAGCGAATATCTATCTCCCGAGTATGCAAGCACCGCCGTCCTCTGCAGCGCGAAAGCCGCACGGTCTGAGGCGGGCGGGTTCGAAGTCTATGAGCTATAGCGATCCTCCTGTTCTGGGGACATGACATGTTTCAGCAATGACTTATCGCCAGCGAAGTCGGTTGGTGCGCGTCGTTGAATTCCCTACCCTTCGACTAACATGGCGCTTGTATACATGATCGCGAGGCCCGCTGCCAGACCGCTCAAGTTGGACCATGAGGCAATCGCTCGGCCGTTATGCGCGCTGTGCCACAAAAGTAGTTTTGCGACCTCCACGATCACTTGCACAATGGCTCCCAGGCCGACGCCCAAGAATACTGTAGTCGCTATAGATTGAATCCGCCGATCCAGGCGCCGACAATGGCTGGCGCCCCATCGATGAGTGCGAGCCCAATGAAAGTAAGCAGATTTGCATGGTCTTGGGCGACGGGCGCGGCGATGCCAACGCCTTCGGTGATGAACCCAACAACCAGAAACGCGCCCAGCGCTGCCTGGCCGGTGGCATACGCGGCGCCAATCGCAAGCCCCTCAGCCAAGTTGTGCAGCCCAATGCCGAGCGCGAGCAGATACGAAACCATAAGTCGCCCAGCGGCCTCGCCGCGATCCGGTCCATGCCGGGAGCCCACGATCTGGATCAGAAGATAAACCATTAACGCGCCCGCGGTAAACAGGACATGGCCGCTGAATGGATGCGGCACGCG
>JBOIEE010000002.1:0-3920 GCA_050740975.1 Gammaproteobacteria bacterium
AAAGACTCCCGGGCACCATGTAATAAGCCACCGTAGAGGGCCGGGGTCAGCAGGGCAAGGGCCACCTGTCCGACCAATGGGACGAGTGTCAAGGCGATGTTGATGGCGAGAAACGCAAAGGTCAGCAACACCCAGAGACCGGGATCTTTGGTAAATAGACGCCAGCCTTCCGCATACCAGCTCAACACGTTGGAGGAATCTATCTTTTTTGTTTCCATTGTTGTCTCATGCGTAGTAATGTCATTTTTTTGTTTGCTTGGCGCAGGTTGTCCCATCGGTCTGATACGGGATCACGTTTTCCTGCTCGTTGGGATCGTTACGAGAGACGATCGCGATCGCGGGGCTGTCCTTGCTCAGATTGCGCGGCTGATGGGGAACGTTGGGCGGGATGAAGATGAAATCGCCAGCGCGGTTGAGCACCGATTTACACAAGCCTTCGCCATAGCGTGTCTCCACCTGGCCTTGGAGCAGGTAGATCGCGCTCTCGTGATCCCGGTGATAATGGGGCTTAGCAGCTGCACCGGGTGGAATGCGCACCACGTTCATGGAAATACCCGTGGCCCCTGCCGTTGCTTGCGAGATCCCGATAAAGGCCGGTAGGTCTTGGCGTGTTACCCGCTCTGTCGGCGGCCGCAGGGTAATGATCTCCTGCGGCCCAGACATCGCCGTGTCCGGGTCGTTTGGGATAGGTGCTTGGCCAAAGGCGGCCACTGAGCCAGCCAATATCAGGAGGCCGATTGCTTGTGTGTGGATTAACGCCAAAACGTTTCACCCCTCCTCGATTCGGACCAAGCGACACTACTAATTCTTACAGGTCAAATAAAGCATATGCTGCGGTGGCCGAACCTCGATCTTAAAAGGAGCGAAACGCTCCAGCAAGGTGTAGCCAACAATACCGTAGCGATGACGCTTATTCACGGTAAAGATCATGTCTATGTCATCGACCGTGCAGCCGCCAAAGGAAACCGTAGCGTGAAACACCTCCACTTTGCTGGAAGCGCCATGGGCCAGTGTCACCCGGGCAAGATAACCGCTTTCGCGGATCAAACCTCCTTCCTCTAAGGTCGCCGCGATGGTGTCGGGAAAGATCAGTCCGACCGTGGAGCCAGTGTCCACCAGCATATCAAAAGCCTGATTACCGATCGGCATTTTCATGAAGTAGCCGTATCCTTCCCGGTATTCCAAGGGGATGGGCACGTTGAACTCGGCGCTAAAGCCAAGAGGTGGGTCGATTAAGCAGCCGAAGACAAGGAGCAAGCCTACTAGCGGTGTTCGCATGAGTCTTTTCGATTTTAAGTTGGTTACCGGCGCCATGTTACCAGGTTTTCGCGCCCAGCCCGTATCATGGCGGGAGCGCCCCCAATCACCTTGGAGAAAGGCGATGGTAACCCTCATTGAGTCGTGCTCGATCATCCAGTCGGCGGGGAACAAGCCCAAAACGATTGAAGAATACGTGGGTCGGGTCAATTCCAATACGGCGCAGGTAAGCATTGCACGCATGAAAAGCCCTGGTGGGTGGGAAGAGCCGGGCCAGACACCGCAATTCGATGAGTATACGGTAGTGCTAAAGGGACTCCTGCGGGTCGAGACAAAGAACGGAACGTACGAGGTGCGGGCGGGGCAAGCGGTGGTTGCCCACAGAGGCGAGTGGGTTCGTTACAGTAGCCCGAACCCGGAAGGTGCCGAGTATATGGCCGTGTGCTTACCCGCGTTTTCACCACAGACCGTGCACCGAGACCCTGGCCGCGGTGGCTGATCGCTTTCTTGGAAAACAGAGAGTTGCGTGGGTAGCCCATCCTGAGCCAAGCGGACGTGCAAATAAATATCGTTCAAGCGCATAGCATACTGACCCGTACCTGCGGTTATCTGCGCACGATTGCCACGCACTCCCTGCAGCCTTATAGAGGCTGCACGTTCGGCAATGCGTTATGCGGTGTGGGTTGCTACGTACAGCACAATACGTTTCTCACCCGTGGCGAGCGCTGGGGCCGCTTTCTCGACGCGCGGGTGAATGCACCCGATCTTTACCGCAGGCAATACCATAAGGAACGCAGTTGGGCCAAGCAAGGTGGACGCAGGTTCGTCATTTTCATGTCCAGCTCCACCGATCCCTTCCTACCCCAGGAGCAGCGCTTCGGCATCACCCGCGCGGTCTTAGAGGCCATGCTGGAACAACCCCCCGATGGCTTGATCATTCAGACCCATACCCATCTCGTCGCGCGCTACCTAGAGGTTTATCGGCGGCTGGGGGCGCGCTGCCGGTTACGCACTCACATTTCCATCGAGACCGACCGGCATTGTGTTCCGGGACTACCCCCTCCGGCAAGCCCGGTGGGTCGGCGCTTAGAGGCGGCGTACATGCTTCGGGAGGCTGGCGTGCGCGTGGTTATTACTGTTGCTCCTCTGCTGCCGATCGCGGATCCGGATACATTTTTCAGGGCGATTGAACGCAGCGCGGATGCGGTGGTCATTGATCATTTCATCGGTGGCGATGGCACGGCGAACGGTTCGCGAACTTGGAATACCCCCTTACCTGGAGCAATGGCGGCGGTTGAACCCAGCTCGATTCACTTGAGCTACCGTGAACAGATGGTGGCTGTGGCCGAGGCCATCATGCCTGGCCGCGTGGGGGTGGGAATCGACGGGTTCGCGGGGCGTTTTCGCGGGGCCGGCGATTGATCCGTATGTGAAGCGGTGCGCTCACCCTGGCGCCAAGGCTGCGATAATCCCTCGCTATTCGGCTGTTGGGCCGCAGATCCGGTATATTTGGAGTAAAACCGGCGTAGGAATCGGGGGGTACCCGAGGTCTTATGCCAGTGTCGCTCGGGTCGGGTGATTAAAAGCGTTTCCCTCTCGTCCTATGCCATTAGTACGAGAGGGAGCCTTAGCCCAAGCGCGAGGAGCGTTAGGTGCCTATCAGCGCGTTAGCGCTTGGCGTTGACCGATAGGGAACAGTCTCAGGCGGTAGAGCCGCCACCCATCGCGCTTGGCGCCTCGGCACACGCCGTAGCGGAATGCTGAGGGTATGGCGGGATAGGTAAAGCGTAAATCGGTGAACCAGGCGCAAGTCTCATTGGCGGTTTCCTCGACCCGCAACAGCGCCGGTAGGCCAGCGAATTCGCGGAAGCCTCTAAGAACGGCTTGGTTCCAAGCCTCGCGGGCGATGATACGTTCAACGGGCTCATCTCCGTAACGGGAGTGCTGAAACCACGGCGCGGCGCTGGGTGGATGATAGGCAGAAATGGCAGCGCTCAGCGGCCAGGTTTCGGGATAGAACGCAAGCGGCGAGGGCAGCGAGTCACAGAAAGTGACATAGGCTTGCTCATAGCGCTCGTCCCGTTGCACTACGAGCTTCCAGTTGCAGGGCGAAAAGGGCTGCGGGAGGGCGCGCACAACAGCGTGCTCATCCGCCCGTTGCTTCGCCAAGTTAATGGCGTGCGCATGCAGGACCCCTTGCAGTCCCACATAGCAGGCTAACGTGGCCAGGCCAAGGGCCGCAAGTAGCCGGGATTTCTTAGCCGCCGACGTCACGAGCGCCAGAACGATCAGCGCTGATAGGTAGGGATCGATCACAAAGGTGTAGTCGAGGGCCAAACGTTTTGTCGATAGCGGCGCAAGGACCTGGGTGCCGTAGCTGGTAATGACATCACCCAGGATATGGATCGTTATCCCCGCGGCGGAGAGCACAAAGAGCTTGCGCGCCCCAAGCGCTTTGCCGGCCAAAGGCCACAGGACAGCGCTAACCAACAGCGCCCAAACAGGCAACAAAATAAGCGAATGCGTCCAGCCTTGGTGCAGGTTGAGATACACCAGGGGATCGATCCAGGTGATGAGATAATCGATGTCCGGAAATGCGGATGAGAAAAACCCCACCAGCATCACGCGCGCATCGAAACGCGCACAGGGGCTGAGGCTACGGC
>JBOIEE010000003.1:0-3610 GCA_050740975.1 Gammaproteobacteria bacterium
ATGGGACGAGCAACCGGATAGTGAAATACATGAGGATTGTTGCACGCCATCCCTGGCGCGCACCCTGCGGGCCGCCGGTTGCGTTCCCAATCCGCTCCCGGCGGATTGGTCCGAGCACCGCCGGAAAGCCAGGGCCAGGGAATGGCCCTGTCTGGCGCGCCGAGGATGCAACGCGAGATCCCGAGCGCAGCAGATTTTTTCACAAGCTCTGAGCCAGGGAGCGCGTGGATCCCATGCTGCGCCTGGCCTTAGCTCAGCTTAACCTGCGGGTCGGCGATATTTCCGCTAATACCGAGCGCATCATCGCGGCTACTGTGCACGCGCGCGAGCAACTCCAGGCGGATGTTGTTATCCTCCCGGAGCTTGCCCTCACCAGCTATCCGCCCGAAGATCTGTTACTGCGCCCCGGGCTGCACCGGCGGATAACGGCCTCCTTCGATAAACTGTGTCAGACGGTGCGTGGCATCGCGCTTATTCTAGGCCACCCGCAGAGCGAGGGAGGCAAGGTCTTCAACGCCTGTTCACTCATCCGCGCGGGACGGATCGAAGCCACCTATCGCAAGCAACACTTGCCCAATTATTCGGTATTTGATGAAAAGCGCTATTTCTCACCGGGCGGGGAAGCGCTGGTGTGCGATCTAAAGGGGATCCCAACGGCACTCACCGTGTGCGAGGACATCTGGGTGCCCTCAACGGCGGCGCAGGCGCGCTTGGCCGGAGCGCGTTTGATCCTCAACATCAACGCTTCCCCGTACCACATGGACAAACCGTTGCAGCGGGAGGAAGTCTTGAGGGCGAGCATCAAAGAAGGTGGGCTTCCGATCGTGTACCTAAACCTGGTCGGGGGGCAGGACGAGTTGGTGTTTGACGGCGGCTCCATGGCCATGGATCCCGAAGGCCGGATCGCGTTCCGGGCGCCCGATTTTGAGGAAGGGATCTATCGGGTGGAGATCGAAAACCAGGGCCAAAAAGGCGTGCGCGTGCGGCCGGGTGAGCGGGCAGCACCCAGTCTGGCGGAAGAAGGCGTGTATAAGGCCTTGGTTATGGGGGTACGCGATTATGTCGGCAAGAATCGCTTCCAGGGCGCGGTCTTGGGGCTTTCCGGTGGAATCGATTCGGCGCTAACGCTGGTCATTGCCGTGGATGCCTTGGGCAAGGACAGGGTGGAGGCGGTTTCGATGCCCTCCTGTTACACCTCTTCCATGAGCGTAGAGGACGCCCGGGAACAAGCCGAGATCCTTGGGGTTCGCTACCATGTCATTGCTATCGAAAAACCGGTCGAAGCCTTCAGCGCCTGTTTGGCGGAGGTTTTTTTCGGACTGCCGCCCGACGTTACCGAAGAGAACATCCAGGCCCGCTGCCGCGGGGTGTTGTTAATGGCGATCTCAAACAAGAGGGGGCTGGTGGTGCTGGCGACGGGAAACAAGAGCGAGATGGCGGTTGGGTATGCGACGCTGTATGGGGATATGGCGGGGGGGTTCGCGCCCCTTAAGGACCTATCGAAAACCTGGGTCTATCGTTTAGCGCGCTGGCGCAACCGCTTAAGTTCGGTGATCCCCGAGCGGGTCATAACACGCCCTCCTTCGGCGGAGCTTAAGCCCGAGCAAAAAGATACCGACAGCCTTCCGCCCTATGAGATCTTGGATCCGATCTTGGAACGATACATCGAACGCGACCAAACCCCGAGAGAAATCGCCGCCGCCGGTTTTGATCCCGCTGTGGTGAGGCAGGTTGTGGCCTTGGTCGATCGCAATGAATACAAGCGCCGCCAGGGAGCGCCGGGTGTGCGCATCACGCAACGCGCGTTTGGACGCGATCGGCGTTATCCCATCACCTCGGGGTATGAGGAGAACAACGGGTTCATGGATCCTGCACCAGATAAGCGTCCCACCACATATAGAGATTAGCTACATTGTGCTGCGTTACGATATTGAGCGTAAGCGCGGGCGATGCCCGGGGACATCTTCGATCCTCTTGCATGCGGCGCAATACGGTAAGGCTACTGCGCCCTACGTGGGCTATGGTTCGCCCTGGGCGAGAGCCAGCGGCGCTGTGGAGGTGGATGAACCCTTTGTTGGAGCGCCAGAAGAGGATGTCCACGGTCGCGAAACCGAGGATGAGGCGATGGTTATCATTGCCTCGTCCATGAACCAGGTTCGTCCTTGCCGCCTGCGATAACAGGACGGGCAACCGCGTTAACGCAGAATATTAAACGCCGGCCCGAGGATCCCGCCAGGAAATTTCAATAGACGCGGACTAATGACGTCACCGTTTTCGTTCATTAGGTTAATGAACTCTCTTAATACCAAGACAAAGATCGGCTGAGCCGCATCGATAGGCCGTGCGCTCTTGTCCCTGGTCAACAGATGCCGCATGTCCTGGAGCTCATTATAGACTCGAGAGATGAGTTTCGGCTGATAACGCTGAAGCGGCACCATCCTGCCAAAAGCCCGCTCGTAGATCTTGACGAATTGCTCGAACTCCGGGAGCTTATCAAGCTTCCAGTCGTGCCCGAGGTGTTCTTTCCGGAACACCTCCGCTGCGCAGACGGTTTCACCACCCACGGTCAAGTCTTCACCGAGTATGGGCTCAAGCGCCGGGGCCGACCAATCCAGATCGCCTGCGCCCGCTGGATCGATCAAGAGCCCAAAAGCCACCTCGTGCTTGGGTGCATCGCTGAAGCTGAAGGCATCGATACTCCAATTCAGCCCCGAGGCTCGATAAAACAGGCGCTCAAACGAGGCGACGCTTTTTGCGGCCACACTCTGGCTGAACATCAGGCTACCGCGCCCACCCAGGCAGATCTTCAGCTTATCGTTGGTCCTCGACGGACGGCCCGCCTGCTCTAGATAAGCGTAGACTTTAGCCAGATAGTAGAGCAGGCCGGCGAGGCTGAATTCGGCCAACAGCAGCAGGCCTCTGACCTCAGGCTCATCGCGCAAACGACGCAGGTTGTCGTTGAAGGCCTTGCGGAACATTCCGCTATTGACCAGGATCTCCAGAGCCTGCTGGAACTTATGCGGTTCGCCCTGCAGGCGCTGCAAGAACGCTCTGATCTTCTCCAACTCGTGTTTCGCGAACGGGAATAGGTTAAGCAAGCCCGCGTGCTTGGCTAGGTACGGCATCAACGTGTCCCTCCCGCCCAAACGCAGAGAGCTGCGCCAACGCAGACGCCGTACGTTCCATATGCAGATGTCGGAGGTCTTGCCTCCCACATCGATGGTGATGACCTTGGAGCTGAAATCCACCTGCTGCCGCTTGATGAAATACAACGCTGCCGCCTCGCTTTCCTGCCGGATCCGCGGTGGTGTCCACACCGGCTGCTCGGTCGCCGCCCCGGCGATCTGCCGAACGCTCTTCGCGTAAACGGACTTGAGCCGGTCCAGTTGGGCCGCGGTGAACGAGTCGGGATAGGAAAAGTACCAATCCACCTGCTCGGGGTTGGCCCCCGTTGAAGCCAACTCTGCCAGGGTCTGAAGCATAGCTTGGGCGAGATAGTCCTCGATCCGTTGCAGATCCTCCGGCTCGTCGGACCACTTGAGGTCGAACTGCAAACTGCGGTGGCTACGGTTTTCAATGAGGGGTGAGAGCATACTGCCCACCGAATCGT
>JBOIEE010000004.1:0-6370 GCA_050740975.1 Gammaproteobacteria bacterium
GCCGCAAGCGCGCCGGCCCGCAACAGCAACGCCAGATCGTGCGCTTCCCGGGTGGAGGAAAGCCCGGTGATCTGGAAACGTTTGCCGAGCTGATCGCGGATGGTCGCGATGTTGATCACCTCTTCCACCCGGCGCTTGGTCTTAACCGCTTGCCCCCCCTGTTGTCGGGTCTCAGTCTTGGTCTCGATAAATACCGTTCCCATCGGGCGACCTATCTGATCGCGCGTCAGGTCAGCAAAACGTCGCGCCCCCTTGCTATCCAAAGTCACGAACACGGCCGGACTACCCGTTTCTGGTTCGATTCCAGATGCCGCGTCGATGACCGATTCGCCGGTCAACATCACCTCTTGCTTTAACAACACCGGGTTGCCATTGCGCTCATGATAGAGCTTGGCGCCGGGCGGGGCTTTACCGTCCACGGCTCGCTGCACGTCATGCTCTTCATCGACCATGCGGAATTCCAGGGTGGCGGTAGCGCCAAGGATCTCCTTCGCGCGGGCCGTATCCTGAATACCGGGCAGCTGAACCACGACGCGATTTTCGCCCTGCTGTTGGATCACCGGCTCGGCCACCCCCAGCTCGTTTACGCGGTTACGGAGGGTGGTGATGTTTTGCTGTAAGGCGAAACGGCGTATTTCCCGCAGATAGGTTTCGCTCAGCGTCAGCGCCAGAGCGTACTGTTCGTCGTCATCTTCTTCCCGCACCTGCAGCTCCGGGTTTTCGTCTTTGATCAGGCGTTCGGCCTTGAAGCGGAGCTCGCTATCTTTGAAACTCACCAAGATCCCACCGGTCTTGTTCAAGCCAATCGTGCGGTAACGTAACTTCTGTTCCCTCAAGCGCGCTCGCAGATCGGACGTAAAGCGTTCTTCGGCTTGCTTACGCACCGCGTCCATGTCTACCTCGAGCAGAAAATGAACGCCGCCGCGCAGATCCAGCCCCAAAAACATCGGCTGTGCGCCCAAAGAACGCAGCCAACCCGGCGTGGAGGGGGCTAAATTTAAGGCGACGACGTAACCAGGCCCCAATGCTTCGGCCACCGCGTCTTTGGCGCTCGCCTGCTGATCCGTATCCGCAAAGCGCGCCAGCAGATGTCCTTCTGATCGCTGCAGCGCCTTGGGCTCGATATGGATCGCCGCCAGCGCGTTTTTTACCTTCTCTTCAAGCTCTTGGTCCAATTCGGTGGCGCGCGATGAGGTGATCTGCAGCGCCGGATCCTCTCCGAATATGTTGGGCAGCGCGTAGAGGCTGCCGGCTAGGCTCACCAAAAGGACTAGAAGATTCTTCCACAGCGGGTATTGATTCATTTTGGGTCAATTACGGTGGGCGAAGCTCAAAGGGTCTTCTCATAAGTGCCTTTAGGCATGGTAGCAGACACGGATTGACGCTGAACCTTGACGTTGGTCTCTTTCGCCACTTCCAGGACCACGAAGTTTTCGCCGATCTCGATCACTCGCCCCAAGAGGCCTCCATTGGTTACCACTTCATCGCCTTTAACCAGCGCCTCTACCATATGCTTGTGCTCGCGCTGCCGTTTCATCTGCGGGCGGACAAAGAACAAGTACAAGATCAAAAATACCAGGATCAAGGGCAACAGCTCCCAGATACTGCCACCGCCTCCGGTGGGCGGGGCGGCCTGGGCGAAGGCCTCGGAAACCAAGAAATTCATGGAATCTCCCTCTGCACCTAAAAAGGCGCGTATTATTACACAGCTTGGCTGCGGCTTTGATAAAAGCGTTTTGTAAACATGGCCAATGACCGGCTCATGATAGCACTGCGCAAACCCTGCATGAGCTGCTGATAATAGTAGACATTGTGCAAGGTATTAAGCCTAGCGCCCAGGATCTCACCGGCCTTATCCAAATGGTGCAGATAAGCCCGGCTGTAGTGACGGCAGGTATAACAACCACAAGCCTCATCGATCGGGCGCTGATCGCGCTTGTGGTGCCTGTTGCGTATGCGCACTAGGCCCTGAGAAGAAAATAGATGGCCATTGCGCGCATTGCGCGTGGGTAGTACACAGTCGAACATGTCGGCGCCGAGTTGCACGGCCTCGACGATGTCTTCCGGCGTTCCGACGCCCATAAGGTAGCGTGGCTTTTGGCGCGGAAGCCCCTGCGCGGTAAGGGCCAAGACGGAAAACATCTGCTCCTTGGGTTCGCCAACAGAAAGTCCCCCTACGGCGTAACCGTCGAAACCGATGCGGAGCAAGCCCTCTAGTGATCCGCGGCGCTGTTCGGGATACATTCCCCCCTGCACGACCCCAAACAACGCCGCGGCGTGTTCGCCGTGCGCTTCGCGGCAGCGCTCCGCCCACCTTAAAGACAAGCCCATAGAGGCACGGGTCGTTTGCGGATCGCAGGAGTAGGGTGTGCATTCATCCAGGACCATCACGATGTCAGAACCCAAAGCGTGTTGCGCCTCTATGCAGCGCTCTGGGCTCAAAAAGATGCGCTGGCCATCAATGGGAGAGCGAAACGTCACCCCTTGTTCGGAGACCACGCGCAGGGCACTCAGGCTGAACACTTGAAACCCTCCGGAATCGGTGAGGATAGGGGCGGGCCAGTGCATAAAACGGTGCAAGCCGCCATGTTCGGCTACAATCTCGACTCCCGGCCGCAACAGGAGATGAAAGGTATTAGCCAGCACGATCTGGGTCCCGGATCCGAGCAACTCCTCCGGTGTCATCGCTTTTACCGTAGCGCTGGTCCCAACGGGCATGAACGCAGGCGTATCCACTACCCCACGCGCAAGCTCGATGCGGCCGCAGCGCGCTGCGCCATCTTGGCCTAGAATTTCAAATCTTATCGGGCGCCTCCTCACATGCGATGAACATGGCGTCGCCGTAACTGAAAAACCGGTACCTCTGTGCTACCGCGTGGCCATAAGCCGAGAGCACTCGTTCACGCCCCGCAAAGGCGCACACCAGCATCAGCAGGCTGGATTGCGGCAGATGAAAATTGGTGATCATCGCGTCCACGCAGCGGAAGCGGTAACCCGGGAAAATGAAAAGATCGGTTTCACCACATAGCGGCGTTAAGGTACCGTCTTTAGCCGCTGTCTCCAAGGCCCGTACCACCGTCGTGCCCACTGCGATAACGCGCTTTTTGTTGCGCCGAGCTTTCATCACCAAGGCACAGGTTTGTACAGGCACTTCCACCCACTCTTTGTGCAGGCGGTGGTCTTCGATCTGCGCCACGCGCAGCGGTTGAAAGGTCCCATACCCCACGTGCAGGGTGATAAAGGCGAAATTGACGCCCCTCCCTTGTAAGGTCTGAAGCAGCGCTGAATCGAAATGCAGCCCTGCCGTCGGGGCGGCTACCGCCCCCGGGGTCTTGGCAAAAACGGTTTGGTAACGTAGCTCGTCGTCTTGACCCGCCGAGCGGCGGATATACGGCGGCAGAGGAACTTGCCCTATGGCCTGCATCACCGCATAGGGATCCTGCTCCTCTTCAAAGCGAAGTTCGAACAGATCCTCGCTTCGCCCCAGAACCTGGGCTTTGATTCCCCCCTGGAAAAAGAGTGAAGCGCCTGCTTTGAGAGCTTTGTTGGCGCGGATCTGTGCCCACACGCCCGCCCCGTTTATGACCCGTTCGACCAACACCTCGACCTTACCCCCGGTGGACTTGGAGGCGAACAAACGGGCCTTGACCACGCGGGTGTCGTTGAACACCAATAGGTCTCCTGGGCTCAACAGCATAGGCAATTCGTCGAATAGCGTGTCCTCGAGAGCGCCGCTCCCAGAGTCCAAGAGGAGCAAGCGGCTTTGAGTGCGCTGGGCCGTCGGGTGCTGCGCGATCAGGGCTTCGGGTAAGTGGTAAGAGAACTCGCCTGGATGCATAACCCCAACATGGTAGCAGATCTCCACGGGGGCTCAGCGTTCGCTTTTCCGACGGCCATTATTTATACTTTCTCACCGTTCAAGAACGCTCATGCCGGGGTGGCGGAACGGGTAGACGCGCCAGACTCAAAATCTGGTATGGGTAACCATGTGTGGGTTCGAGTCCCTCTCCCGGCACCAGTTAATTCAAGGGCTTGCCGGCGGGCGCTCCTGTTGTGTTACGGCGCTACTAAACACATAGTAAGCACGGCGGCCAAAAATACATCCCTTGACTACCCCAGTAAACGCCCATAAAGGCGGCAAAGCAAGCGGCCAGCTTTCCGCCGAATACCTGCGCGAGGTAGGAGCGGCCATGGGGCTGCATTTGGCCTTGTAACGCCGCCAACATCGATGGCTGACCAGACTCAAAAGACCGCTGAGCAATCGGGAAAACTGCGCATTGGCGACGACTGGCACGCCATAACGATCATCGCACTTTCCCAGAGTAACCCACTAAAGGCGGTCGCCGAGTTTGTCGAGAACAGCATCGACGCGGGGGCTGGTGAGATCACTATCACCCGAGGCCGGGAGCGCGGCGAGCATTATCTCCTCATCGCAGACGACGGCGCCGGGATTTCGAAGGATCGAGACGGCCGGCCCGATTTCCGGTTTGTGGCCACGCACATCTGTGACTCCATGAAGCGGCGTCTCAAGGCCGAAGGCGTCCAGGGCATTCAAGGGGAATTTGGCATTGGGCTGCTTAGCTTCTGGACCGTGGGTGAGGTACTGACCCTCACCTCGGCGGGCTCTGATGGAAAGACCTACGAGATGCAGATGCGCAAAGGCGACCCGAGCTACCTGGTGCAGCAACGCCGGAGCCTTTTCCCGGAGCACGGGACACGCCTCAAGGTAGCGCCCTTGCTTCCCGGGATCCGGCAGTTCAGTGGCGAGAAGATCCAATGGTATCTGGCTTCCGAGCTGCGCGACCGGATCCGCCAGTCGGGTGTCCAGATCCGTGTCGTCGATCGTTCGGCCCGCAAGGAATTTAAGGTTGAGCCCCGGGCTTTCGCTGGGCGGCTGCTGCACCAACTGCCGGCAGTGGAGAGCGCCTATGGGGAGGTGTATCTGGAACTCTACCTCACCGACTCCGAACCCGGAAACCGTGTAGGCCTGTATCGCTCGGGCACCCGCATCCTAGAGGACATCGCCGAGCTCGAGGCCTTCGGTCATGAGCCCTGGAGCAGCGGTTGGCTACAGGGGATCGTGGACGTAGCGTTCTTGAATCTCACCCCGGCGACCCGCACAGGTGTCATCCGCGATGAGGCCTTCGCCGCGCTGGTCGAAGCGCTGCAACCGCTGGAAACGCGACTTATCGGAATCATTGAAGAGCAGCACCGGGCCGAGGAAGATCAGGCCAGCCACCAGATCTTGCGCACTATACAGAAGGCCTTTCGCGAGGCCTTACTCGCTTTGCCAGCGGAGGAATACGATTGGTTTGATATCCACGTCAAAGGCCCGGGGCGCAATATAACTGCGGATGGGACGGTCGGGCTGGCGATCGCCGAGCCATATCTGGAACATGACCAATCCGACGAGGTGCCCGCGCAAAAGCAGTTCTTCGACTACGCCGGACCCTTGCACAGTGTGCGCATCGCCCCAGGGTCCTGCGTGCTACCAGTCGCAGAGTCACGGAACTTTCGAGCTATCTGCCGCGACCGGGCGCGGCATGCGGTGGAGGAGGGTCTCGACTACCGGTGGGCGATCATCGAAGGCGGCGGCGAAATCATCAGCGGCGAGGGCGAGATCATCACCTATGCCGCTCCATCCGAGCCGGGGCTGATTCGCCTGGGGGTAAACGTGACCCAGCGCGATATTGTCTGCGAGGCCGAGGCGCTCGTCACCGTCACCGACTCCCTGCTTCCCGGGATCAAAGAGCCCGTTGTGGCCAAACACGGTTTGCCTGGTTACACCTTCGAGCGGGCGCCCGGGCAATTATGGCGCTCACGCTTCGACCGGGAGAAGAACGTGATCGTGATTAATAACGGGCATCGCGATTTCGTCTATGCCTCGCGCGCCCGGGCGCTCAAGCTGCGCTACATCAGCCGCTTATTCGCGAAGGAGTTGGTGCTTGGCAACTTTCCGGGACTAGCGGTCGAGCAACTGCTCGAGCGCCTGATCGAATTGACACTCTACACCGAAGAGAATCTGAAATAGAAACCATTAAAGCTTGCGAAGCGTTTGCCTTGCGGATCCTCTGACGATTTCTAGACATAGCATCCGAAATTTCAGCTCGTCGTGCTAACAGGAAGCTGGCATCCAGGAAGCACGTCATTTTTCTGGATTCCCGCTTGCGCGGGAATGACGGCTCGCCGTAGCCGTTTAGCCCGAGATGTTCTCGTGGTTAGCCCTATAGGCCTTCCTTTTTAACCGCGTCAACGAGCGGGAGACGGCAGCAAAGCTACTGCCTCCAAATGCTCGCGAAGTTGTTCCAAGGCGCGCTTTTCTAGCTGTCGGATCCGCTCAGCCGAAACCCCGAACTGTGCCGCGAGGTCG
>JBOIEE010000005.1:0-9095 GCA_050740975.1 Gammaproteobacteria bacterium
CTTGTTACCTTTGCAGCGCCATCCTATTAGTCGGCCCCGTCGAGGGCGCTATCCCTATCGATGAGATCGTCGCCGTCGTCAATGGCGATTGTGTGCTCGCGAGTGAGCTGCAGCGGGACACGAGGCGCATCGCGGAGGAGCTGCGCCAGCGAGGCAGCAGCCCGCCATCGCCTTCGGTGTTGAGACTGCAAGTCTTGGAGCGTTTGGTCTTGAAGAAAATTCAACTTGAGGTGGCGCTTCGCGCCGGGCTGCAGGTGGATGATGCGACCCTAGACAAGGCCGTGGCCAATATCGCAGCGGAAAACGGGCTATCGCTACCACAGTTTCGCGCCATACTGGAGCGCGATGGCTATAATTTTAGCCAGTTTAAACGCGATGTGCGGGATGAGATCCTGATCACCAAGCTGCGTCAGCGCGAGATCGACGAGCGAGTACAGATCACCGATATCGAGATAGATGACTTCCTCGCCACACAACAGCAGCAAGGCGGTAAGGAGAGCGAATACCACTTAGCCCATATTTTGGTTGCGCTTCCTGAAGGTGCTGGCGAAGAACACGTTGAGGAGACGCGCCAGAATGCAGGTGAGGTGCTAGCCCGACTTCGCGCAGGCGCGGATTTCCAGCAGGCCGCGCTGTCCGCATCCGATGACCGACAAGCCTTGGAGGGAGGAGATCTGGGGTGGCGTACAGTGGCCAACCTACCTTCCTTGTTTGCGGATAAAGTGGATGAGCTCCATAAGGGCGACATCAGCGAGTTGATACAGAGTCCGAGCGGATTCCACATCATCAAGCTGATGGACCTGCGCCGCGATGGAACGCATATGATCAAACAAACAAAGGCCCGCCACATTTTGATCAAACCAAACGAGCTGGTCTCCAAGAAAGACGCTAATACACGGTTATCGCAGTTGCGGCTGCGCTTAATAGGCGGAGAAAGCTTCGCGGAACTCGCGCGCTCGCATTCAGACGACCGTGCCTCGTCCGCGAACGGCGGAGAACTGGGATGGGTCAACGCAGGCGATTTAGTGCCTCGGTTCGAAGAGGTAATGAACCACCTGCAAGCGGGGGACATCAGCCAACCCTTTGAAACCGAGTTTGGTTGGCACATCGTGCAGGTATTGGACCGTCGCGACTACGACGGTACAGAAGAGGTACGCCGTGCGGACGCCAAGGCAGCCATCCGCAAACGCAAGATCGAAGAGGAACACGAGATCTGGCTGCGCCGACTCCGAGACGAAGCTTACGTGGAGTACCGCATCGATTCAGAGTAATGGTGCGCATCGCGCTCACTTTAGGAGAACCCGCCGGGATAGGCCCCGAGTTGGTAATAAAAGCGGCCCAGCGTCGTTTTGACGCCGAGCTGGTTGCCATCGGTGACCCGGATCTGCTGACCCAACGTGCGCAGCAAATAGGGCTGCCCATTCGCTTAAGCGGATTTTCGCCCACCCACCCGCCAAAACTAGCTAACCTGGGGCAACTGTCCGTGATCCCCGTACCTCTTGCAGAGCCCGTGCACTGTGGTGTTGTCGATGCGCGAAACGTGCGGTATTTGCTCAACACTTTGGACATGGCTTGCCGTGGATGCCTGGAAAACACCTTTCAGGCCATGGTCACGGCCCCGATCCACAAGAGCGTGATCAACGAAGCCGGGATCCCTTTCACCGGGCACACCGAATACCTGGCGGGGCTTACCCAGACGTCCCGCCCCGTAATGATGCTGGCAACGGATAGGCTGCGGGTGGCATTGCTCACCACCCATGTACCTCTGTCCCGCGTTTGTTCCCTGATCACTGCCGAGAATCTCAAGCACGCGGTGGGCGTGCTGGTGCGCGAGCTCACGCGGCGGTTTGACATCGCACAGCCGCGCATCGCCGTGTGTGGGCTCAACCCCCATGCTGGTGAAGGAGGTCATATCGGCGCAGAGGAGGAAACCATCATCCGACCGGCTGTCGAGGATCTCAGGGCCGAGGGAATCCGAGTGCACGGACCTTTACCCGCAGACACGGCTTTTTTGCCGCAGTTCTTGGATAAAAGCGACTGTGTCCTGACCATGTATCACGATCAAGGCCTGCCCGTGCTTAAGCACCGGGATTTCAACACAGCGGTGAATATCACTCTGGGTTTGCCCATCATCCGCACCTCACCCGACCACGGAACAGCACTGGATCTCGCTGGCACTGGAACCGCAGACGAAGAAAGCCTCTGTTGTGCGATTCAAACGGCAATAACCATGGCGTGGGCAGAAAGCCGGGTGTCACAAAGATCCCATGCCGAGAGCTGTTCGGGGTAAACGTTCCCGCCCCCGGCTGGGGCAACATTTCCTAGCAGATCTAGGTGTAGTAGAACGCATGGTGGCGATCATCGCTCCCGTTGCTGGTGAGCGCATGGTTGAAATAGGACCCGGCACTGGCGTACTGACCCGCCCGCTACTTAAGCGTTTGGGAAAGTTACATGCGGTCGAGTTGGACCGAACACTCATCCAGCGGCTACTCGCTGAGTTCAAGCTGGAATCGGGGCTAGAGATCCATGGCACTGATGCGTTGCAATTCGATTACCGTGAATTAGCCCGTTCGGAGGGTGGGAAATTGCGGATCGTCGGAAATCTGCCTTATTCCATATCGACGCAGCTTCTGCTGCGACTCATTGCTTGCGCAGACTGCGTGATCGACATGGTGTTCATGCTGCAGAAAGAAGTTGCGGAACGGATCGTGGCCAGGCCTGGCACGCGAGCGTACGGCCGCCTCAGCGTCCTGGTGCAATACCGCTGCGCGGGCGAATTGTTGTTTTACATCGGCGCCGATGCGTTTACTCCTCCCCCTCGAGTGAACTCTGCCGTGATCCGCTTGTCCCCCAAACCAGCGTTATTAAGTGAGCCCGAGGAGCGTATTTTTCGGCAGCTCGTCGCCCGCGCTTTTGTAAGCAGGCGTAAGACCTTGCGTAATAATTTCAGGGGATTGCTGAGCGAAAACGACTTCGAAAAGGTTTCAATCAAAGCCGACTCGCGGCCGGAGCAGCTCGATTTGAATCAGTTTACGCAACTGGCGCGAATCTTGTCGGCAAACAACTCTTGCGGCGTAAGCGAGTTTGACAGGGGTGCTGACGGATTACAGAATAAGATCGATGAGGCCTTATGAACGGCTTCTGGGCGTATTCTCTGGTGATGGGGTGAAAAGGGCCTTAATCGTGGTGATTGACGACTTATTAAAATGAGTATCCCAGGGTCAAATTCTCTCGGCCCACGGATTAAAGCAAGCGGGAGTTCGAGGGTCTTTCCTCCGTGGTAAACGTTTCTTTGCCGCACCTTAGCACCAGAAACTCGGTTCTCTATTAGGCGCATGGAACGGAAAACACACCGTAATGCGCTTGAGGCGGGTTACCGGCTCCATTGGTACGAATTAAGTAAAACTCTTGGCCGAGGTTGTTTTGGGATCACCTACCTCGCTCGGGATCTCAACCTAGCCCAGCTTGTTGCGATAAAGGAGTACCTTCCAGTAGAGCTGGCGCTAAGAGACGTCGATCTCTCGGTAGGCCCGCTGTCTGAGCATTTAAGTGGAGCGTACCAACAGGGCTTGCGACGATTCATCCGCGAGGCACGCACTCTGGCCCGGTTTAACCACCCGAATATCGTGCGTGTACTGTCTGTGTTCGAGGAGAACCGGACTGCTTATATGGTGATGAGCTACGAGGAGGGCGAGAGCCTGGACAATCTGCTTAGCCAAGGCAAACGCTGCAGCGAGGCCGAGCTGAAAGGCGTCGTATTGCCGATATTAGAGGGCCTTGCCGACGTCCATGGAGGGGGATTCATTCACCGCGACATCAAACCGGCGAATATCTTTATCCGCAAAAGGGATGGCAGCCCCGTGCTATTGGACTTCGGATCGGCCCGACAGACCTTACCGGGAGATACCCGCTCGCTCACCAGTGTCGTCTCCCCAGGGTATGCGCCTTTCGAGCAATATTCAGGTAATGGAGAAAAGCAGGGGCCGTGGACTGATATCTACGGCCTGGGGGCTACTCTTTATCGGGCGGTTGTGGGGGTGTCGCCGATCGATGCAATTGCCAGGAGCGATGCACTCTTGAAAACTTCGCGCGATTCAGTGGTAAGCGCCACGGAAGCCGCGGGAGGCGGGAATTATTCCAGGAAATTTTTGCAAGCCATCGATCACGCGATTCGCTTCGACGAACGGGAACGGCCTAAGAGCGTAACCCAATGGGCCTCGGAACTGCGAGGGCAACACAACCCGCAAGAAGTGATCCCCGAGCTTCCGCAGATCACCAATCCAGACGCGAAAATGGAGGCACCAACCCTTGTGGTGAATGGGCGCCTATCGCAGGCAAAAGGGCGACCGTTTCGGCCAATCGGTGTGGTCTTGATATCGCTGTTTGCGGCTGGTGCCGGGACAGCTTGGCATTACGGTCTGATAGAATTCCCCAAGAAGCAGTGGGATTTTCCTGAGCTTAGGATAGCTGAGAAGCGTCTGCCTTCCGACACTCCGCCGGCTAGGACGACCCCAGCTAATTCGCAGCCGCAACAAAAGGAGATCGCACCGGTTACCGTACAGCCACCTTCAAGAGAGGAGCGAGTGGCTGAACTCTTGAGCCTGGCGCGGCGGGACCTTGATGAGCTGCGGCTCACCAGCCCTAAAGGGAGCAATGCATTAGAGCGCTTTCGTGCCGTGCTCGATCTCGATCCGAAAAACTCCACCGCGAATGAGGGGCTCCAGGAGATCCTCCAAAGCTACCTCACCATGGCCAAAACAGCTATTGACAAGGGTGCCGTGCCGGAGGCGGAACAATACCTCGCGAAAGCAGCGAAAATAAATCCCACCGCTGGCGCGTTGTTACGGAGCAAGCAGCGCTTAGACGCAGTTAAAAATACGCTGTCGCGTCGCACGCTGCCGCACCCCGTCGCCCCTCCTCGAACGCCGCAGCCCTCTGCGGAACCCCGGCCCGAGGATGTCACACACCTGCTGACGCGAGCCTCCAATGCCTTGAGTTCTGGGCGCTTATTCGGACCACCGGGGGAAAATGCGATTGAACTGTACCGGCGGGCGAAGCAACTCTATCCGCAAAGCGGGGCGGTGATAAAAGGGTTGGTCGATCTAGGTAATAAGCTGCTCGAGCTCGCTGACCAAGCGTCCTATAGCGGAAATTTCGCGCAAGCCGAAACCTATTTGGATGAGGCGGAAGCATTACTGCCCCACAAGCCGGAAATTCAGTCTGCTCGATGGTATGTGGCAGAGCGCCGGGCTTCAAGAGAGCGCGCTGCCGCGCGGGAAAAAACCTACCAGGGTAGAGGGCAGGAAGACAGGCTTTGAAGCAACGCTGCCGGATATTTTTCAGCGCTAATGAGATTGACGCTGTTTATTGGTGCAATGCCACGTGTTTGCGCGGTGAGACCGCTAGGAGCGAGTCCGGGTCTCCCATGCTGTTTTATTTATTTAAAGACGTGTGCTTTATTGAATAGTAGTTAGAACCCAGCGCTTAACGGATATGTGCGGAATCGTCGGTGGCATCGCTGAACGGGACGTCGTCCCCATTCTTTTAGAGGGATTGAAACGTTTGGAATATCGCGGCTACGACTCTGCCGGCATTGCGGTGATCGATAAAGCAACGAAACTCGAACGCGTTCGCGTGCTGGGCAAAGTCAGCGGCTTAGGTGACTCGCTCAGGGAGCGCACGATGTCCGGCGCCCTGGGTATTGCCCATACCCGATGGGCGACCCACGGGAAGCCAAGCGCGAGCAATGCGCATCCACATATATGCCGGGATCGGGTCGCTTTGGTGCATAACGGGATCATAGAAAACCATGAACAACTGCGACGACAGCAACAAAAACAGGGTTACGAATTCACTTCGGAAACGGATACCGAGGTTGTGGTCCATCAGGTCTATGCTCACCTCGAGTGCGGAAAAGATCTATTGCGCGCCGTAATCGACACCACTCGAGAATTGGAAGGCGCGTACGCGCTTGGAGTAATCAGCCGCACTGAGCCGCAGCGTTTGATTGCCGCTCGCCGGGGCAGTCCCTTGGTGATCGGTGTTGGCATTGGCGAACATTTTATTGCTTCCGATGTGTTTGCATTGCTGCCGGTAACCCAGCGCTTCTTGTTTTTAGAGGACGGCGACGTAGCCGATGTGCGCAGAGACAAGGTCACGATTTATAACCCTCAGGGTCAAGAGGTCCAACGTCGGATTAAGGTGTCGCAACTGGTTGCCGATGCCGCTGATAAATCTGGCTATCGCCACTACATGCTGAAAGAAATATTCACCCAGGCGCGTGCGGTGGCTGAGACTTTGGAAGGGAGGACTCAAGACGGCAAGGTGATGGATAACGCTTTTGGTATGGAAGCAACCAGGCTCTTGCCGAGAATCGATACTGTACAAATCGTCGCCTGCGGCACCAGTTATCATGCAGGCTTGGTAGCGCGGTATTGGATGGAGTCGGTGGCGGGCGTGCACTGCAATGTAGAGGTAGCCAGTGAATTTCGTTATCGGAACCCGGTCGTGAGAGACGGTACCCTATTTGTCACCATCTCGCAGTCGGGCGAGACCGCAGACACCTTAGCCGCCTTGCGGGAGGCAAAGCGCTGGGGATATAGATACACTCTGGCGATTTGCAATGTAGCAGAGAGCTCGCTAACGCGAGACTCGGATATGGTATTTATGACCCGGGCCGGTCCTGAGATCGGTGTGGCGTCGACTAAGGCTTTCACCACCCAGCTGGTTGCATTGATGCTGTTAGTTATCATCCTGGGGCGTGGCCGCGGTTTGTCGCCAGAGCAGGAAAAAGCGCTGGTGGGGCAGTTGGAAACGCTACCCGGCAAGCTGAATGCCGTGCTGGAGCTGAACGATCAGATCCAGCGCTTATCCGAGCAGTTCGCTTATAAGCACCATGCCCTATACCTCGGTCGGGGCGCTTTGTATCCCATCGCCATGGAAGGCGCGTTAAAGCTAAAAGAGATCTCCTACATCCATGCGGAAGCGTATCCGGCTGGTGAACTAAAACACGGGCCCTTGGCCCTGGTCGACGAGGATATGCCGGTGATCGCCGTAGCGCCGAATAACGAGCTTCTGCAGAAACTGAAAGCTAACTTGGAAGAAGTTCGGGCGCGCGGCGGGAAGTTGTTCATCTTTGCGGATCCCCGGTCTCGGGTAGAGCCGTCAAAGAGCATTAAGGTACTAGAGGTGGCTGCAGTCGAAAATTTAATAGCACCCGTTATTTACACGGTGCCGCTGCAGCTTCTCGCCTACCATGTAGCGGTACTGAAGGGCGCGGATGTGGATCAACCCCGCAACCTTGCGAAGTCGGTCACGGTAGAATAACGATTGTCGAGTGCCAACGTTGGTTTTTGAAGAGACAACGCGCGAGAAGGAACAGCGTCCCCGGATCCTGATCGTAGACGATGACCCGGATACGCTAGCTTTGCTAGCGGCTTGGCTCGATAACTCCGGGTTTCAAACCATTTCGGCGAATTCTGGCCCGGCGGCGCTGGCTCAGCTCAGCGTCGTACGGCCCCAGCTGGTGATTACAGATCTGGTTATGGAGGGCATGGACGGAATGACGCTGATGGCAGAGATCCACCGACAGAACCCGCTTAAGCCCGTGATCATGCTCAGCGGTCGGGCGAAGATCCCCGATGCCGTCAAGGCGACGCATTTAGGCTCGCTCGCTGTACTGACTAAGCCGATCAACAAGGAAGAGCTTGTCGAGCAGGTTAAGAAGGTGCTCCATTTAACCCATAGTGGCGACCGGCCGGAGACGGTTTTTAACCAACATATCGTCTATCGCAGCACGGTAATGGCGGAGCTTCTCGATTTAGCGCGGTTGCTGGCCGATAGCGACATAACGGTGTTTATAAACGGACGCACCGGCACCGGTAAGGAAGTGTTAGCGAAAGCGATCCACGAAGCCAGTGTGCGCAGAGAAAGGCCTTTTATCGGCATTAATTGCGGGGCGATACCGGAGCAACTGTTGGAATCTGAGCTGTTTGGCCACGAAAAAGGAGCTTTTACCGGGGCTGTGACCCGGCGTGAAGGGCTTTTTCAGGCGGCGGACGGCGGAACCCTGTTCTTGGATGAAATAGGCGATATGCCTTTGAGTTTGCAGGTGAAACTACTGCGGGTGCTGCAGGATTTCGAAGTCCGGCCGGTGGGGGCAGTGCGCAGCAAGCCGGTGAACGTACGGATCATCTCTGCAACCCATAACGATCTTGAGCAGGCGGTAAAAGCGGGAGAATTCCGCGAAGATCTCTATTATCGTTTGCACGTGGTTCCGATGACCGTGCCAAGCCTTGCCGAGCGGCGGGAGGATATACCCCTATTGCTGAATCATTTTCTGCAAGTGCATGCCCGCCGCAGGGGCCTAGAACGAAAGCATTTTGCACCGGACGCGATGGACTACTTGGTAGCCGCGCCCTGGCCAGGAAACGTACGACAAGTGGTCAATGTAGTGGAGCAGTGTGTTGCGCTCAGCAAGGGGCAGATCATCCCCCTAACTATGGCAAAGAAAGCGCTGCGCGATGAACCCGGACAGCTGCAAACCCTAAAACAAGCGACCCACACCTTCGAGAGGAAATATCTCATCACCGTTTTGCGCTTAGTCAACGGCAATGTGGCCAACGCCGCCCGCATGGCGGGTCGCAACAGAACAGAGTTCTACAAGCTGCTCAGCCAGCACCAATTGACGCCCGCGAATTTCCGCACACCGGATAAACGCGGGAACTGAGCGCCCGATGGGCAAAGCAAGGATCGTTGTTTCAGGCGACCGGGATCTGGCGACGTTGATCCCGTGTTTTTTGGACAACCGGCGCCAAGACGTCTGGATCATCAAGGAAGCTATGGCGCACGCAGATTATGAACGTATTCGCATACTGGGCCATAGCATTAAGGGAAGCGGTGGCGGGTACGGGTTTGAAACCATCACCGAGTTAGGGGCGCAGATCGAATCCGCTGCAACGGCGGGCGACCGGCTTCAAATCATGCGGGCGCTTGAGCTTCTGAAGGACTATTTGGAGCGGGTGCACGTAGTCTATGAGTGATCCGGAGTATTTCCATCACATAGGGCCGCGTGTTGATGAAGTTAGCCCAACCCT
>JBOIEE010000006.1:0-6628 GCA_050740975.1 Gammaproteobacteria bacterium
CCAATCCGCAAGGCCGATACCTGAAAGAGCGGCGCCTTCGAAGTGAGGATCCTGATCCCGACGAGGGCCTGCCGGCATCGGGTACCACGGTCACCCAAGAACGCGCACGGAATATCATTTCGCGAAACGCCTCCCCAGACCTCCCGTTTGAGCAGTCTATAAATCCTTATAGGGGCTGTGAGCATGGCTGCGTTTACTGCTATGCCAGGCCGAGTCACGCCTACCTCGATCTCTCCCCTGGGCTGGATTTTGAGACAAAATTATTTGCCAAGACCAATGCCCCCGAGCTGCTGGAACGAGCGCTTTCCAAGCCAGGCTATCGATGCCGCCTGATTGCGCTCGGCGCGAATACCGATCCCTATCAGCCTATCGAACGTGATTTTAAAATTACCCGGCGGATCCTGGAGATCCTTAATGAATATCGACACCCGGTTAGCATCGTGACGAAGTCGTGTTTGATTGAGCGGGATATCGATGTGTTGAGCGCGATGGCCGAGCTCGATCTGGTGGAAGTGCACCTGTCGGTCACCACCCTCGAAAATAGGTTGGCGGCTAAGCTGGAGCCACGGGCGACGGCCCCTATGCGCCGACTACAGGCTATCCGCCGTCTCGCTGCCGCGGGTATTCCCACGGGGGTGATGTTTGCGCCGGTCATTCCAGTGCTAAACGATGCCGAAATGGAACGCGTGCTTGAGCATGCGGCTGGTGCAGGGGTGAGCTACGCGGGCTATGTCCTGTTACGCTTGCCGGGAGAAGTAAATGCGCTTTTTCAGGAGTGGTTGAGGGTCCATGCACCGCTCAAAAGCGAGCACATCATGAACAGGATGCGCGATCTTCGCAGTGGACATGAAAACGATTCGGCCTTTGGCACGCGCTTCCGGGGCAGTGGGGTATACGCTCAGTTACTGCGTCAGCGGTTTGAAGTCGCTTGCAAGCGGCTGGGGCTAAACAGGTCAAAGCATACCCTAGCCACTCGGTGGTTCAGATCGCCGTCTGCTGCCCAGCGACAGTTGCGCTTGTTCTAGGAGCCTGTCGGACTTAGGAAGAACCTACGGTGGCGGTGGGGAATCGGTTCATAGTTTCGATCATTTTATTCGGCGCTTCCCTGCGCCTCACCCCTGCGGGGCTGGCATTCAAATCTGCTCCCGGCGGATTTGTCGTTGAATAGTTACCACTATTCGCCCAAATGATCGAAAATCTGTCCTCGATTTCCAACCCGCCTCGCTACGGTTTCCTAAGTCCGACAGGCTGCTAGGCTGTATAATCTCATTCACGAGGGATAGCCGATCAAGGCGACGAAGGAACAATACAAATAAACTCACAAGAGGTTTAAGTTGCAACACGGATTGCGCGATCAAGTACTGGCTCTAGCGGGAGTACTGCAGGCGGCGGCGTTGGTGGATCGACTGGCCAAGTCCGGTAGTGTTCCCGACGACACTTACAAGACTTCGATTGCCAGCCTTTTCGAGTTCGACCCGAGCTCTGCACAGGCGGTATTTGGTGGCGAAACGGAGTACCGTTTTGGGCTTGACCTTGGTATACGCACTCTGAAGGAGATCCTGAACAAACGCCACTCAGCCCAGAAGGCCGATGTGGTTCGGTATTCCCTGAGCTTGTTACATCTCGCCGGCAAGTTAAGAAAAGCTAAGTCTCTGGTGGACCTTTTAGGACGGCGGCTGCGTGAGCTGCAGGGCCAGCTCAGTGAATCGGGGCCCACGGGTGACCCGGTGATCCTTGGGATCGCACGAGCCTACCAGGAAACCTTAAGCACGTTTCGCTTTCGTATCCAAGTTCAGGGTGATGGGCGGTACTTGCAGAACAAGGAGATCGCGGATCAGGTGAGGGCGCTGCTCTTGGCTGGGGTTCGAGCCGCTACGCTTTGGCACCAAGTGGGGGGGCGCCGTTGGCACCTCTTGTTTTACCGCCGCGATATGTTGCGCGCCCTAGAACAGATTATCTGATTCATACTTTGCTTAAGGGCACGTCGATTAATTCGAAGTGCCCAGCAGCATAGGGAAATGCTGCCCATTTCTCGAACAGGCAACTGTTTGAGAAATGGAGCAAAGCAAAAATCGCATTTTTGCTTTGCGATGCGAAAAACTCCACGGACGGAATTTTTCGAAGTGCCCTTAAGGCTGTCACTCCCCCCGCATAGCGCTGGCGGGCGCGGCACTCGCCATCGTGTACGCCGGATATAGTCCCGCGAGCAGAGAAGCCAGGATCGCGAGTGCTAAGCCTTGTGCTAAGACTTCAGGGGGCAGGTGAAAATCCATACTCCAGCCAAAGGCACGGCGATTGATCACCTGTACCAGGACTAGGCCCATCAGGGATCCGGCGGGTAGAGCCAACAGCCCAGCCACACTCCCCATCAAGGCTGTTTCAGTGAGCACCAGCGACCAAAGCTGTCGCGGGGTAAGGCCAATCGCCCGCAGGATCGCGAGATGTTTGCTGCGTTCAAGCTGCAGGGCCAGCAGGGCGCTAAGCACCCCAACGAAAGCGATAATGCCGGCGATGAGGCGCAGTACCTCCGTGATCAGGAAAGTCTGATCGAATATCTGCATGGACGATTCGCGTATGGCGCGGCTGTTGTTTATCTCCAGGGAATATCCAGAAGCCAGAAGCCTGATCCGCTCGCGTAGGCTCGCGAGGTTTGCCTTTGGCTCCGCGTAGATGCCTAAAGCGGAAAAGCCTGGAGCACGCCAGTAGCGATCGAATTGGTTGCGGTCCATCGCGATAACGCCGCGATCGGAGCCGTAACTGGTAAAGACCCCGGCTACGAGAAATGTCCTTTCACCGCCATCTGTTGGCAATTTGAGCTGCGATCCGGGTTTGAGTCTCCAGTGGTACGCGAACGGTTCCGAGACGATGACCGCTCCTCGATGAAAGGCTTTCCAGGGAGGGGGGGGATCAGCGTCGGTAAATCGAAATCCTGCATAAGACGCAGGTGCCATTTCGTAGGCAACGATCTCCACGGGCTCTCGATTGGTCTGCAACTGGACCCGCCGCACACTGCTAACCGCTTGCACGCCGGGCATAGCCCGTATGCGTGCAGCGAAGCTGTGATCGATATAGGCCGAGGAACCTGGTGCGGCCTCACTGGGTATTGACACATAAAGATCGGCTCGCAATATGTCTTGCAGCCAGTGTTCAACCGCATTGCGCAAACTGGCGATCATCAAAGCGATCCCAATGGTGGTGGCCACGGCCAGCATCAACGCTCCAACCGACACCGCAGTGCGGCTCAGGGCGGCGGTCACAAGACGCGCAGGCAGACGCCCTAGAATGCCCCACCAGCGGCCTAAGACCGGCTGTATCAGGCGCATGAGCACAACCATGAGCAACGGTGTCATCAGCGTATAACCTAAAAGCAGCGCGAACAACCCGCTGATCCCGAGCACGAGAGAACGGTCCGAGAAGTGAATTATCCCCAGGCCGATGAGGATCCCAAGCACACCGATGGGGGCCGCCCACCTTACCAAAGTCAGGCTTCGCCGTTCGAGGTGGGAACGCTCTAAGGCGACTCTTGGGGCCACCCGCGCCGCTTCCCAAGCGGGCAGAACAGCGGCGAGCGATGTGGCGCAAAGTCCTACTAGGGCTGCTTTAGCATACACCCAGGCCGAAAACGCGAGCTGAGTGACCGAAACGGGAAAGTAAAAGTCGTTCACGGTACGGGCGATGAGTCCGAGCAGCACCTTTGCCAAAGCGGTACCGAGAAGAGCGCCGATCAGAGTCCCAGCTGTTCCCAGAACTACCGCTTCAAGCAGGATCACAGAGAAGACCTGTGCCCGTGTTATCCCGAGCGCCCTCAGGGTGCCGATCAATTCCCGGCGCTGTACCACCATAAAGCTGATGGTATTAAAGATCAGAAAGCTTCCGACCAAGAGTGCCAGTAGGCTAAGGGCGCTCAGATTAGAATAGAACGCCCGAGTCATGTTGCGCACCGAACGCTGCTGCGCTCCGATTTCAATCAAACGGGCGTTTTTGGGCAGCGCCCGATCCAGGTCCGCCAGCCGTTTCGGAAAGCTCTCCTGCTCGGTGACATCGATGTGGCTTAAGCGTCCCTCCATGCCCAGGACCTCCTGAGCGGTGGCGATGTCGACGATGATGAGATCATCCAAACCTTCCCTTTCGATACCATCACGAGCGGTGGCGAAACCGATCAGGCGCAGTACGCTGCGCTTTGTTCCTACGATGACGGCCAGCTCCTGGCCAACAGCCAGACCAAGGCGGTGCGCTGTCCCATTGCTGAGAAGCATGCGGCCGGGCTGAGCCATGAGATCGAAGAACATCCGCTGCTCATCGAGGGCTGCGCCGACGTAACGATCGTTGTCAAAGCTCAGCTCTGCCAGGGGATCGATCCCGAGCAGGCGCAAATGCGGTCCGGCATGGATGTCCAGAGTCAGGTAACCCTCCACCACCGGCCGCAAGGCCCCGAACCCTTGGTGCACGCGAAGCCGGGTGTACAGCTTTTCGTCCAGTCCTTGGGCACCGCCAACCACGCGGTGGGTCGCTTTTCCAACAACCGCTTCAGTGGAATAGTTAAAAGCGGTGGTAGCGCTGGTGCTGGCCAAGTCGATCGCGACTACCACGGCCACACCGAGGGCAACGCCGATGACGCCCAGCAGCAGCTGCCAGGGGTGCTGGTGGAGGAAGCTCAAGCTGGCGCGGGCCAGTATACGTCTCATCGAGAAGGATCTGGCTCGAACAGACGGCCATCCCGTATGGTCAGCATGCGATCCGCCAGCTCCGCGACCTCGGTGCTGTGAGTCGCCATGATCATGGCCTTGCCGGTTTCGCGAACGGTTTGCTCCAGGATCGCCAGCACCTCTTGGCCTGTCTCCAGGTCGAGATTTCCCGTGGGCTCGTCAGCCAGGATCAGGTCCGGCGCATGGATGATGGCCCGTGCGATGGCGACCCGCTGTTGTTCCCCCCCGGAGAGCTGGTCCGGGAAATGCGCGGCGCGCTCCCCCAAGGCCATTCTCTGCAACAGATCCTTGGAGCGGCTCCTTTGCTCATGGTTATTGATGCCGATGAGCTCCAGAGGTAACAGGATGTTTTCCTCCACCGTGAGCGTGGGGATGAGATTAAAGGTCTGAAATATAAAGCCAATGTGATGGCGGCGAAAAAGCGTTCTGGCGTTCTCCACGAGCGAGCTGAGACAGGTCCCACGAAACAAGACTTCGCCTTGGCTGGGCCTATCGATGCCGCTGATGATGTTCAGCAGCGTCGATTTTCCTGAACCGCTGCGGCCCAGCAACACCACGAATTCTTTTTCGTGAACGACAAAATCGAGTTCTTTAAGCACGGTGATCGCCTGTGCTGGGCCTGGGTAGGCTTTAGTCACGCGACGTAGTTGTGCGATCGGGACTTTTGTCATGGGAGAACGGTCTCTCAAGCTATATGCGCTGCTGAGCAAGTTGCGGAATAAAAGCTACGCCAGGCATCAAGCTTCGAAATGACCATGTTTTGTTTTCTAACGCAACAAGTTAACCGTCGACCCGCGGACGGCGCGCAGCGCCGCCCGGCGGGGCGTCCGTGTTGAACGCCGGGCTAGGCCCGGACGCACATTCACGGCCCGCGTTTCGAGACGATTGGGTCTGCATCCGAAACAAAGGCCGTTCGGGTACGTTTATCAAATAGACAAAGGACCCGGCCTCGCTGATTTTTCATATGAGGCTGCGAGAAGCGGCCATCAATTACGACCGCAGTGAAACCGACACGGTCATCGAAGTCAATGAGCTTCCCGCCGGGTTTGGCGTTCCGCAAGTTGCTCGCTGCGACACAAGCTGACACCACCTCTTTTTCAAAGGCCGCCCACGCGTCCGCAGTGGCGCATTCCGCCAAATTGACAAAAAAGAGCGATCCGCTAATTACAGTAGTGAGTGCCGCGAACGAAGCGCGAAAATTGCTGGGCATCTTCTTCCGATTTGACATGTGGCTCCTTCCCGAAATTGAGTTGCCGAAATAACGCCCATGACTCGCCGCCGACGATCAGTGGTCCGGCCTAACGTGTTGTTGTGCCGCGCCGCCACCGTGGTATCAGGAAACAGTGCGCTGTCCCCGGCGTCGGCACGAACAACTGGTTATACGGCATTACGATATCTGGCACCACAGTGGCCTTAATAATCGTAAGGACGACACCCGGTCTTCCCACAGTCTGGTATGTCAAGAACAGTAAACAGTCCTGGTATATCGAAAATGAGTGCAACTCCGTTAAGAACCAGTATTGGCCCCCACGGACACATGAAAAGCAGCACAACCAGGAACGTGCCGTATTTCTTTTCCATCAAGGATTCGTAGGCGTAGAAAAAAGCCCGAACAAAACTTAAGCCAAGTATCAAGGCAAAGATTCCAGCGGTAGTTTGCATTTCATTTTTTTTTCCGAGTTCGTGGCACTCGTCACATGTTCATGCCGTACGCTCAAGCTCGCCGGCGGCTGCGCAGCAGCCGTCCGAGTGGAGCGCCTTGATACTAATTGAGGCCCCCTCCTGCGACTTTCGGGCTTGGTAGGATAACCCTGCCATCCCACACGTTAATTAACGTCAATGCGAAGGAGGAGGCCAAATGAGATTTTATACCAAACAACATCGCTATTACTGCGGTATCGATTTGCATGCGCGCTCGATGT
>JBOIEE010000007.1:0-9569 GCA_050740975.1 Gammaproteobacteria bacterium
CCTTTTTTCACGGGCGCGGCGGTTCAGTAAGCCGCGGCGGCGCTCCAACAGGGCATGCCATCGCGGCGCAACCGGCGGGTTCGGTCAGCGGCCGCATGCGCGTGACCGAGCAGGGTGAGGTGGTGTCTTCTCGCTTCGCAAACCGCGGCACGGCGCTATACCATATGGAACTGCTCGCCGCCAGCGTCTTCGAGCACACCTTGCAATCGGGTCGCGAACAAGCGTTAAAGCCTAGGCCGGAATTCGAACAGACCATGTCTACGCTCGCCGCTTATTCTTATCGCGCCTATCGAGAGCTGGTGGAGCATCCAGGACTTGTGAGCTACTACCAGGCGGCGAGCCCGGTGGAAGAGCTGGCATTGTTGAATATCGGTTCGCGCCCGGCTCGACGTTTTGGGGCCAAGACTTTGGCCGATCTGCGGGCCATCCCGTGGGTGTTCGCCTGGACCCAGAACCGGCATCTGATTCCGGGATGGTACGGAGTGGGCAGTGCGCTGGCAGAATTCATTACGGCCGATGGGAAGCAAGGCGAAGGGTTACTGCGCCGCCTGTTCGAACGGCACCGCCTGTTCCGCCTGATCATCGACGAGGTGGAGAAGACGATCGCTCAGGTGGATCTCCCGATTGCAAAGAGATATGCAGAGCTGGTACCGGATGTGGCCGTGCGCGAGGAGATCTTCGGCATGATCCAAAACGAATATCGACTCACGGTCGAGCGCCTGCTGTGGCTGTCCGGCAGCCGAGAATTAGCGGCGCGGTTCTCGCGCTTCAAGCGCCAGCTCGGACGGCGGCTTTCGGCCCTGAACCAGATCGGCGCCCAGCAAGCGGCGCTCTTAGCCGCATTTCGTTCGCTGCCGAAAAGCCATGCAGCGCGTAAAAAGGAGCTCGTGCCCTTGCTGCTGTCCATCAACTGTATTGCTAACGGTTTGGGGTGGACGGGATAGTTTTTCTGCGCCGCGCCTTTCATAGTTCAGAGGCCACTGCCATAGGGCGTTCCCGGTTGATGTGAGCCCTGGAAGCGTATTCACTGAGACGGCGCCGCCAGCGCCGGGCGCCGGTAACACCCTGGTACAAACCAAGCAAGGGATGCGCGAGCCGATTGAATGGCACGCCGCTTCTCAACTGCCCATCCATATACGCCAGATAGGCTTCGAGCACGGCTTCGCGGCTCGCGGCGGGAGTCGTGCTACCCCAAAAGCGCCGATCGACATCGGCCAGCAGGTAGGGGTTGCGATAGACCTCGCGGCCGATCATGACTCCGTCGACCTCGCTTAACTGGGCTTCGACTTCATCCAGCCGGGTGATTCCTCCGTTGAGGATGATCTGCAACGCCGGCAGATCCCGCTTAACCCGGTGTACGAGATCGTAGCGCAGTGGCGGGATCTCCCGGTTTTCTCTGGGGCTCAATCCCTGCAACCACGCTTTGCGCGCGTGCAGAATAAATGTGTCGCATCCGGCCGAGGATACCGTGTGCAGGAATTCCAGCAGCTCTTCATAGGAATCCCGGTTATCAACACCCAAGCGCGTTTTTACCGTGACGGGTATGTCAACCGCCTCGCGCATGCCCGTGACCGCGGCGGCGACCCGTTGCGGCTGCGCCATCAGGCACGCTCCAAAACCTCCCTCACCCACCCGTTCGCTGGGGCAGCCGACATTGAGGTTTACCTCATCGTAGCCATACTTCTGCGCCAATTGCGCACAGCGGGCTAAAGCCTGGGGATCGCTGCCACCGAGTTGCACCCCGACCGGGTGCTCTGCGCCGTGAAAGGCGAGGTGGCGATAACGGTCGCCATGCAGGATGGCTCCGGTCGGGATCATCTCCGAGTAAAGCAGCACATGATGCGAGAGCAGACGCAGGAGATAGCGGCAGTGGCGATCGGTCCGATCCATCATCGGCGCAACGCAAAACCGGCGATCGAGCTTATTTACCATATCCATACTTTAATGCGGTTTTATGCTGAGTGCCCAGGGTGAGACCGAAATTATATTTTAGGGGTGTAGAAGATGAGCTAGCGTTAACCGTGCTCGTATAGCCACCGAAGCAAGGCGTCGTGGACCTTCTTTCCCCCGCCCAGGTGGCTACCGGGGTGGTTTATCAAGCACACGGCAGCCAGGGTTTGTCCCCTGCGCGTGTGCACATAACCTGCGATGGAAGCGACGCCGTCGATCTGTCCGGTTTTTAAGTGCGCTCGGCCGGTGATCGGCTCTTTGCTCAAACGATTGCGCAAGGTTCCATCGATTCCGGCTATGGGCAGCGAGGACAGAAATTCAGGCATGTAGGGGCTACGGTACGCTTTAAGCAAAAGCCGACCTAAGCTCTGGGCACCGATGCGCGTTTTTCGCGACAGGCCAGCTCCCTCGTCTAACACCAACTCAGGAAACTTCAAACCTTCTGAATTGAGCCATTCTTTGATTGCAGTGATCCCTTTCTGCCTGCTGCCCGGCGCCCCCAAGCGTTCCGCCCCCAAGGTCAACAGCAACTGCCCGGTCATCACATTATTGCTGTACTTGTTGATCCCTCGGATCAACTCGGTAAGTGGGAGCGATTCGATAGCGTAGATCCGTACCGCCTGGGCAGGCGTGGGTGCTACCCGGAAGCGGCCATCCAATACACCACCCAGGTCTAACCACAAACGCTTGAACACGCCATAAGCAAACGGCGCGGTCGGCATGACCACACGGTTGATCGTTACCTCGCCACAGCTTGCCGGGTAGTCTCCGGAAAAGAACGCCGTGCTGCCATTCTTATCCGGGGAGATCACGATCTGCAGCCGTGAGAGCGGGTCACGGCAGGTGCCGGTGACGAGTCGAAGCGCGTTTTTCACCCGCAGGTTGGTGGGCCAGGGTTGCGCTATGACCTGGACCGAGGCGCTCGGCGGCTTAGGGGCAAGCGTGAACTGCACAGCCTGAAAGTTAACCAGCAAGGCATCGGGATGCGCATTGTACGCGCGATCGGGTTGCCCGTCGAAGCCGCCCCGGTTCTCCGGTGCCATTGCGAAATACGTATTGTCGATAACCAGGTCACCGCCTATGTGCTGTAGCCCTCGTGCCCGCAAACCTTGGACGAGGGTCCAGAGCCGCTCCGTCACCAAGAACGGATCGCCGTAGCCCTTGAGTATTAAATCACCGGCCAGGTAAGCACCGACTATGGGGGCGCTGGCATAAGCCTCTGTGGCCCAAGTATACGCGGGCCCTAAGATCTCTAAGGCCGCGTAAGTGGTCAACAACTTGATTACGGAGGCCGGGCTGCGAGGCTGCTCAGCTTGAAATTGGATCGAGGCTTTATCACTGTTTACTTCTTGTACGAAGACACTGACGGCACGGCTCGGGATCCCCGCACGGTGTACAGTTTCGGTCAGCGGCTGAGGCAGTGCCCCATCCGCGGCAACGGCGCGCCAAGAAAGGAGCAAACCGCTAAGCAAGCAAACCGCTTTTCTGCGAGAACTTGGAAAAAGAGCCGCCGTAGCGCATGGAAAGGTTTGCATCGCGATGGCCTCCGCCGACAACCGTAGGTGATTGGTCGATCGTGTCACTGCCTGTTACGCTCCCACTGAGCACCCCTGCGACGCGACAAAACTTGCTAGACTAGAAAAAAGTGCACTTACGCCCATCCGGTGGTCCATTATCATTCCAGCGCCATGCTTGTTCAAAAATCGATCTTGCGTTTTCCTGGGATCACCATAAAATAGTTTACATTTACTGATAGTTACGAGAACGACGCCGCGACTTTTGGGTCTGTTTGTTCTCGGGGTTTGTTTTTGTGAAACGACGTACTATCGAGAAATGATAGAAGTAAAGAAAGAAACGCTTGGATTTCAGTCAGAAGTCCGGCAGTTGCTGGATCTCATGATCCATTCGCTGTACAGCAATCCGGAGATTTTCTTGCGGGAACTGATTTCCAATAGTGCGGACGCCTGTGACACGCTGCGCTTCGAAGCCTTGAGCAAGGATGAGCTGTATGAGGGTGACAGCGGTCTGCAGATCGAGGTCGACTACAGCGCCAAGCAAAACACAATCACGGTGCGAGACAACGGCCTGGGCATGTCTCGGCACGAGGTGGTGGATAACCTAGGTACCATTGCGCGCTCGGGCACCAAGGAGTTCTTCAAAGCCCTGACGGGGGACCAGCAGAAGGACTCCCAGCTCATCGGCCAGTTCGGGGTAGGCTTTTATTCGGTATTTATCGTCGCCGACCAAGTCACGCTGACCACGCGCCGGGCTGGATTGACGGAAGACGAAGGGGTGCGCTGGGATTCGGTCGGCAAGGGCGAATACAGCGTACAAACGGTGAAACGCAAGAAGCGGGGTACGGAGGTGGTGCTGCATCTCAAGAAGGAGGCAAAAGAATTCGCCGACGGTTTCCGTTTGCGCGGCATCATAAAGAAATACTCAGACCACATCACCGCGCCCATTCTGATGCCCAAGGAAGGGGATAAGGCTGAGGGCTACGAAGCCGTCAATTCCGCCACGGCCTTGTGGAAGCGTCCCAAAAAAGACATCGCCGACGAGGAGTACAACGAGTTCTATAAACACATCGCGCACGACTTCGAAGCCCCCATGGCCCGCGTGCACAGCCGGGTCGAGGGCAAACGAGAGTACACCAGCTTGTTCTTCATTCCCTCGCGTGCGCCCTTTGACCTGTGGGACCGCGACAGCCGCCGCGGAATCAAGCTGTACGTGCGACGGGTGTTCATCATGGACGATGCGGAGCAGTTAATGCCGCCCTATCTGCGCTTCGTCCGCGGTTTGGTGGATAGCGATGATCTCCCGCTCAACATCTCGCGTGAGATCTTGCAGCGGAACAAGACCGTCGACACCATCCGCGCGGCGTCGGTAAAGAAGGTGTTAGGCACGATCGAAAACCTCGCCAAATCGGAAGCCTACGCTAAATTCTGGGAGCAGTTTGGGCGCGTTTTCAAAGAAGGCGTCGTCGATGACCCGGACAACAGGGAGCGTATCGTCAAGCTGCTTCGCTTCTCCAGCACCCATGAGGACAAGGAGCAGCCGGAGGCGTCTTTGGAAGCTTACACGAGCCGGATGAAGGCGGATCAGAAGCACATCTACTATGTGATTGGCGACAGCTTCCAAACGGCAAAGAACAGCCCTCATCTCGAGGTATTTCGCAAAAAAGGCATCGAGGTATTGTTGCTCTCCGATCCGATCGACGAGTGGCTGGTCACTCACCTCAGGGAATTCTCCGGCAAGGAGCTACGGTCCGTCAGCAAAGGAGATCTGGATCTGGGTAAGCTGGAAGATGTCGAGGAGAAAAAGAAGACCACCGAGAAAGGTGGTGAGTACGCGGACCTGATAAAGCGAATGAAAACGTTGCTTGAGGATAAGGTCGAAGAAGTGCGCTTGAGCAATCGCTTGACCACGTCTCCGGCCTGCCTAGTAGCCGGAGAGGGCGCCTTAAGCGCCAATTTGGAGCGCCTGCTCAAGGCGGCCGGTCAAGATATCAAGGGCGCGAAGCCGATCATGGAGATCAATCCTCAGCATCCTATCCTCGAGCGCTTGAAGGCGGAAAACGACGAGCAGCGTTTCGAAGACTGGGCGAAGATCCTGTTCGACCAAGCCTTGCTTAGCGAGGGTGGCAAGCTGGATGACCCCGCAGGATTCGTGCACCGCTTAAACCAGATGTTTCTCGTTTTGACCTCGCCGCCGAGCTCTTAGCAGTCGCCATGGCGTAAGCGCCGATAGCGTCTGATCTCAGCGATCTAGAGCTAATTGTCGCTTCTCGCACACCCATAATCGCGATCCCAGTTACGAGCGTGCTTTGTCACGTGCACATTGAGCAAATCCGCCAGTACCGTGGGCGGATAACCGTGGCGCGTGAGGGTTATTGATTGAAATGAAAGGAGCGGGAATGCTCTGGGCCATTCCGACCAGAGAGGAACCCTGATCAAAAAACACGAACCGGACAAAGCTTGATTAGAACAAATAAAATGTCTATATTGTCTACATTAGATAGACAGATAGGTCGTTCGGGGCATTACTATGCAGTGGAGTATTGCACAGGCAAAGCAGAAGTTTTCTGACGTAGTACGCAGGGCAGGCCAGGAACCGCAACTTATCTTCAACCGTGACCGTATGGTCGCTGCCGTAGTTGATCCGGATACGTTCGAGGCATTCCAGTCCTGGCAGAAGCGCGAGCAAAGCCGCACGCTGGCAGATGCATTCGCCGAGCTTCGGCAGATCGCCGCTGAAGAGGCTTATACGCTAGAAATCCCGCTACGGTCCGATCGGCGGAATGCCTTCGCGGACCTCCTCGATAGTGTTTCTCGTTGATACGAACATCATCAGCGAGCTTACTCGCATTCAGCCCAATCCAGGGGTCGTGGCCTGGGCGAAGACGATCTCAAACATCTCGCTCAGTGCTGTGACGGTTGAGGAGATCTGTTTCGGCCTGAGCTGGAAACCGAACCCGAGGATCCAGTCTTGGTTTGATGGATTTCTGAGAAGGCATTGCACTATCTGCGCAGTCACCAACGAGATCGCGCAATGTTCGGGGAGACTGCGAGGTTCACTGGCCGCTCAAGGCCATACCCGTACGCAGGCAGATAGGCTCATTGCAGCGACGGCACAGGGTCCATCAACAGACGCTTGTAACGCGTAATATCTGTGACTTTGAAGGATGCGGCATCGCGCTGTTCAATCCTTTTTCTTGAGCATGAAGTGCACAAAGGCCAGAGGTATGATTAGGCAGCTCTACTGGTCCTCTGGGCAGTAAGGAGGGGGCAGGCGGAGCATTGCCGGTTCCCCTGACCGAGGCGGCGCAGGGGATCTAGACCAATCACGGCGGAATCGCCGATATCGGCTTGCCGCCCGATCCTGGACTGACAACTCGCGAGGCTGGCAGCTCGTGTTCCCCCGGCAAACAACTGCTTTGCCAAAGCTAGCCCGATACGTGTAATCTTCCTCTCAGAGAGCTTGTGACAAAATCTACTGCGCTCGGAACCTTGCGTTCCGGTGGTGCTCGGAATCCTCATGTATTTCAGTATACACTGCGATTGCTCGTCCCGTCCTTGGACTCACCCCTGCGGGGCTTGCGCTCCGTTTCGCTCCCGGCGAAACGGTCCTGCGCTCCGGCGGAAAGCCAGGGCCAGGGAATGGCCCTGTTTGGCGCGCCGAGGATGCAACGCGACTTTCCTTCGCTCGCGACGATTTTTTCGCAAGCTCTCAGAATTCCCCGCCCGCGGTTTTGACAGTGAATTCCGCGGCAAGGGAAGCTACCTATCAACTCCTTAGACCGATAGCGGAGGCATCGATTGGATGCAGTAAAAGTTGGGCTGCTCGGGGTGGGCACCGTAGGCGGCGGCACCCTCAATGTGCTGCGGCGGAACTCCGAAGAAATATTCCGTCGGGCGGGGCGTGCCATTGCCATCGAGCGGGCGGTGGTGCGCGATCGGACAAAATCGCGCATTTCTTCCCTGGAGGGGATTCAGTTATCCGCTGATCCGCTTAGCGTTGTCGACGATCCCGACATTCAAATCGTGGCTGAGCTCATCGGCGGCCTGGAGCCCGCGCGAACGCTGATCTTGCGCGCTATCGCCCAGGGCAAGCACATCGTCACCGCCAATAAAGCGGTCATCGCTTTGCACGGGAATGAAATCTTCGACAGCGCCCAAGAGCGAGGGGTGATGGTGGCGTTCGAAGCCGCAGTTGCCGGCGGCATACCGGTTATTAAGACGGTGCGCGAGGCGATGGCCGGAAACCGCGTGGAATGGCTCGCGGGTATCATCAACGGTACCAGCAATTTCATCTTGAGCGGGATGTGCCACCAGGGCCGCGGCTTTGATGACGTTCTGGCACAGGCGCAGCAGCTGGGGTACGCGGAGGCCGATTCGACCTTTGATATTGATGGCACCGATGCCGCTCATAAGCTGACCATACTGTCGGCGATCGCCTTCGGGATCCCCCTGCAGTTCGACAAGGTTTACCGCGAAGGCATAGACCGCATCCAACCCGATGATGTGGCCTACGCACGGCAACTCGGTTACTGTATCAAACACTTAGGTATCGCGCGCCATACCGGTGAGCGGATCGAGCTGCGCGTGCATCCCACCCTGATCCCCGAGCGCAGGCTGTTAGCAAACGTCGATGGGGTGATGAATGCGGTGCTGATCAAGGGCGATGCCGCCGGGCCTATGGTCTTGTATGGGGCGGGAGCCGGGGCCGAGCCGACCGCTTCCGCGGTAATCGCCGATCTGGTCGATGTGGTCAGGGCCTTGACCGCCGATCCGGGAAATCGCGTGCCCCACCTCGCCTTCCAACCCCATGCTTTATCTGATCTGTCCATCGCCCGCATGGAGGAGGTGGAGACGGCGTATTATCTGCGCGTGAGCGCGCTCGACCGCCCCGGTGTGCTGGCGGATGTCACCCGCATCCTGGGCGATCTCGCGATCAGCATCGAGGCGATACGGCAACAAGAGCCCAGCGGCGAACAAACCCATGTGCCGATCGTGATCCTTACCCATCGGGTACGCGAGCAAGCTATGAACCAGGCCATCGCGCGCATCCAAGGCCTGCAATCGATTCAGGACGCCGTGACGCGGATCCGACTGGAAACCTTGGAGTAACACGCCTATGGTAGCCAAACAGAAAAAAGATGAGACAGCATGAGCACCCGCTATACCGGTTTGATCGAGCGCTATCGGCAACGGCTGCCGATCGGTGATGACGCTCTGGTGATCAGCTTGGGCGAGGGCAACACCCCCCTCATTCGCTTGCACAACATCCCCCGCCTGCTGGGTCGAGAAGTAGACATCTACGTCAAGTACGAGGGGCTTAACCCCACCGGCTCGTTTAAGGATCGGGGTATGACGGTGGCGGTGACCAAGGCTGTGGAAGATGGGGCGCGCGCCATTATTTGCGCTTCCACTGGCAATACCTCGGCCTCGGCGGCCGCCTATGCCGCCCGCGCCGGGATCGCCGCGTTTGTGTTGATCCCGGAAGGAAAGATAGCCTTGGGTAAGCTGGCCCAGGCGATGATCCAGGGGGCTTTGGTGATTCAGATCGAGGGCAATTTCGATCACGGCATGCAGCTGGTCAAAGAAACCGCGCAGGATACCGCTGTTACCATTGTCAACTCGATCAATCCGTTTCGCTTGCAAGGCCAAAAGACCGCCGCCTTCGAGATCATCGAGGAGTTGGGCCAAGCACCGGATTATCATTGCTTGCCGGTAGGCAACGCCGGAAACATCAGTGCCTATTGGATGGGATACCAGGAATACTTCAACGAGGGCACGGCTGTTAACCGGCCCCGCCTGTGCGGCTACCAGGCGAGCGGCGCCGCGCCGTTTCTGCGCGGAGCGATGGTCGCCAACCCAGAAACCGTGGCGACCGCGATCCGGATCGGCCATCCGCAGTCCTGGGAAAGAGCCTGGGCGGCGCAAAAGGAGTCCGAGGGTTGGTTTGCGGAATTAAGCGACGAGGAAATACTGGCCGCCCAAAAATTGCTCGCCGAGCGGGAAGGAATATTCTGCGAGCCTGCTTCGGCGGCGTCGCTAGGGGGCGCGATGCGAGATATCACCAGCGGCAAGATCCGAGAAGGAAGCCGGGTGGTCTGTACC
>JBOIEE010000008.1:0-3810 GCA_050740975.1 Gammaproteobacteria bacterium
CCCTTCGCACTGCGGTGGTGATCGACATCGACGGCCCTGTGAGGCCGTGCTCTGAGCCGCCGAACCCATGCCCGGACTGCGAGCGCGACTGCATGTCGAAGTTCCGTCAGGCGGCGGCTGCGGTCGGGTCGACGCCACAGGCTCACGCAGCCCCGGAGCGGCACTGGCGGCTTTGGCTCGCGGTTCGGGACGCGTGCCCGGTAGGTCGCGAGCACCGCTACAGCGACGACCAGATCGGCTACCACTACACGAAGGACCGCGATCGTTTGAAGCGAGCGGTCGGACCATGAACCCTGGCACACGTGAGGGGTTGAACGACTGGAAGCGCACCGGCTACGGGGGCCCCTGCCCGCCGATCGGGCGCCATCTGCTTACGCTCGTTAAAGTCTGCCTTGGCAAGGACTGACTGATGAAAAAGCCGACGCCCCCCGAGTTCACCCTTGCGTAGACTCAGGGCCAGGAACAGTCCGTGGAGATCGATCCCGCGGAATTGGGGATCGACTCATCGGTGCGTGCTGCGCCGTTTCCGGCTGAGCTGCGGAAGGCCGGTGGAGCGGGCGAGGACACCGTAACCTTCGATACCGCCACCGCGGCCCAGGCCGCGGCGCAGTACACGACGGCAATTTAATCACCCGGCATGCGCTCTTGCTTCCAGACATCCAACATTGCTTCGAGTTCTGCTTCACGAAATTTCGGCAGCCCTTCGTCGATTTCATACCATGGCAGTTGTGCATCTACGAAGATATGGTTGCGTGGTCGTACTTCCGCGGAATTATCGAGTGAACCAACGGTGACATTCGTCAACCAATCGTTTTCTGGATCCAATGCCACCCATACGAGACGCGAACCACAGTCCTCACAGAATCCGCGTTTTCCATGTTCTGAAGAAACGTAGTACCTCGGCTTAGATTTCGTAAAGACTAACGTACCCGCCTTTATCGGCACGGTGATCTCAGCAGGTTGGCCAGAGCTTTTCTGGCAAATACGGCAGTGGCAGTAGTAACCGCTCTTGAGAAACACTTGTGCCTCGTATCGTACCTTTCCGCATAGGCAACCACCGGTCACGTTCTTCGGCGTGTCTCTCATTGGGTTTCTCCTTTGGGCATACGTCACCTTAGAATGAGCGCCCGTCAACCGGCACCTTCTAGAGTGACGACAACTCGACGCCCTCCAAGCAACGCACATTGATTGCTGCCGTTGCTGCCCCCGAACGGTCTTTGCCAAACCCAAAAGGAGCACAGCCGCATTTGGAACAAAAATGGTGCTTGATGACGTGCTTGTTGAACGTGTAGGTAGCTAAACCTGCCTCTGGAGTATGCAGATTAAGCTGTGGACGCGGCACGAACCACAGCAAGTAACCCTTGCGACTGCAATGCGAGCAATTGCACTCCATGGCCTGCTCCAAATTGCCCTCGACTTCGAAGGATATTTGCCCGCAGTGACAGCTACCTTTGTAGTTCATTTGCTTGCTCCTAAAAGGGACCGTTTTTCAGATGCCCAACGGTCCGCTGCAGCGCCTTGTTCGGCTTCCTATAGGCTGCCAGGGCCGCCACGTCTGTGATGATCCGCGTCAGCGTCTTCTCGGAGAGAGGTCTCTGTATATGCGCTTCCGAGCCGTCGCGCGTTCTCGCTCCTGTTGAAGAGTCGAACCACCGCGGACTTCGTCCATCTCTTCTTGAGAGTGAGCGGCGAGACGATCATCAAGTTCACATGAAATGCCCAGCCCTCGCCTGTGGCGTCCACCATGTCCAGCACCTCGTCGCCCTGGAACTCCAGCCGCTTAAGCTGGCGTTGAAGGGCGGCCCGAGACTCCGCCGAGATCAGCTCATCGCCAGCCGCGCAAACGACCGGAAAACGGGGTCGCCTAAACGCGTACTGGACCTTGCCGTTGAGCTTCAATCCCGATCGATGCCTCGATTCATTGAAGCCGAACATGCCCATCAGCCGCGGGCACCGGGGCGTTCGTCTGATGCTACCACTGTTTCGCCCGTCGGCTGTATGGGCTTGTTAGGCGACACGCAATTTGGCGCACGTGAGTGCTCCAGAGCCTTCCAGGTCGAGTTGAAATGTTCTTCATAAACCTCAAACAGCCCGCCCGAAACTTTGCGCAATAGCAGTGCTGGAGATTGCGCAGCCTTACGCCACACATAGAGCGCTACAATCATCACGTCATCCATTCTGATAATCATGCAGGATGGCGCATAATCATAGAAGCGGCCAATCTTATTCCATGAAATATTAGCTGTACCTGAACAGGCTTTCTTGACGCTGTCTCGTGAGCCCTCGATCAAAGATCGCAGATTGCCCGTCTCGCATTCAATGTCCTGCCTTCGGAGCACTTCTGGAGATTCGGGGTGGAGCAGCAGGATACGGCAGGAGCCGCCCTTCTTCAGATGCGAGGAGAGAGCCTCGATGAAACTGGGTTGCGCTAGGATCTCGGTATGGGAGACACCAAGCAGGTCTATGGACACGGCCTGCTTCAACCAAGCTTCCAGTGTCTCCAGGGGGAACGCATCTCGTCGTGAGGGCACGATCTTCTCGATGCCAAGTCGGGCGCAGGTAGCTGCGTGACTGTCTCCCTGTTTCATGACGGCCTCGAACCGTTTGAGGCTCTTCTCGGCCATGATGAGCTCGTACCAGAGAGAGACCGCAAACACGGAAAGCACAACAATGCCAAGCTCTCTGAGGTACTCTCGGACAGGACCCCAAAGGGCATCAATGAAGGAAAGAGCGAAAAGAAGTAGACCTACCAGCGTGAAGACAACCATCGTCCACTTCGCACTCGGGTCGACGTCTTGTAGTGTCTTGGGCAGGATTCTCATAGGAGCATGCCCCTTCGGCTGGCGTGGATCGTGTCCCCCAACTATTAAATGAATTGCAAATCTTTCGTCATGCACACCGCGCGGTGTCCAACCAGACGGCTTTTTGCCGGTGTCTTCAACGTGTTATTAGAAGTTCTGCAGGATAAAGAAAAGGGGGATAGACTGCAAGGTGTGCTATGTGACCGATTTGTCGTAAAAGCTAGGCAGCGTTCGTCTGAGAAAAGAACGCTAAATGGGCTAGCCCAAAGAGTTAAGAAGATCTCACGCAAGATGCACTGCAAGGGGATCCATGACGTACGCCTTACAGCAACCACAGGTCATGATGGGCTATGAAGCCCTGGTTAACCGGACAACATGCTGAGTAGAGCTGTGGGCTGCGCTGGGAAGGTTGCCGTATTCCGAACGCTGTTCGCCTTTGTCGCCGCTTGTCAAGCGAGCCTAGCGGAAACCCCTGCCACCGATTGGGACAGCTTCGTCAATCGCTTCGTGGAGGATTATTTTGTCGCCCACCCCCACTTTGGGGTGCACGCTGGCCGCCACGAGTTCGACGGCAAGCTGCCCGACTGGAGCCGCGATGGGCTGGAAAAGGAAGCAGAGCGCTTAGGCGCAAACCGCGAGCGGGCGTTGCAGTTCGATCCCGCCAAATTAGGTGGACAGCAACGCTTCGAGCGCGATTATGTGATCGCGGTCATCGACCGCGACCTCTTCTGGCTGAAATCGGCGCACCAGCCGTATAAGAATCCCATGGCCTATGCCAGCGCCCTGGATCCAAACGTGTATGTGACCCGCGCCTATGCGCCCCTCGAAGCCCGTATGCGGGCGTATATCCGTTATGCCAAGGCGGTGCCCCGTGCGGTTGCGCAGATCGGCAACAACCTGCGCACGCCACTTCCTCGCACTTATGTGGATGTTGGCAAAACGGTGTTCGGGGGACTCGCGACCTATTACCAAAATGATGTTGCAAAGGTGTTCGCCACGGTCCCGGATG
>JBOIEE010000009.1:0-8358 GCA_050740975.1 Gammaproteobacteria bacterium
GCGGCTCACTCATGCGGATGCCTTGTTCCAGGAGGACTCGCCGCAGTACGGCCGGATCAGTCTCGAGGTCCGGTGGCCATCCTAGGATTTCGGTGCGTAGCGTTCCCGTGTACTCCACGTACAGATCGATCTCACCCGCGAGTAACGCCGCCCACAAAAACCGAGTCCCCCCGAGCTGGGCTTGGTGCTGTGCCTGGATGCCTTCGCTCTCAAGGAGTTGGGTGGCGATCTCGCCGAGGATCACGGACTCGGTAAACTGCTTCGAGCCGACAGTAACTAGCGGCGCTTCCCGGCTAAAGGCCAAGCTCGCGAGCATCAGCGCCAGAGCCGTACCTGTCGCTATTCTCACAATGGCGGCGACGCCGGTGCCAGACTCTCGACCAAGCCACGCTGAGCTCGGACAAAGCGCTCGGCAAAGGGGCTCCTGGGTGACTTGATCAGTGTCGCCATGGGGCCTTGTTGTTCGATACTCCCATCATTCAGCAATATCACCTCGTCGCCGAAATATCCGGCCTCGCCTAGGTCGTGGGTCACCAGTACCACGGTCTTGCCGAGCGCGCGAAACACCGCTTTAAGATCGGTCTGCAGATCGTAGCGGACCATTGGGTCGAGCGCGCCGAGGGGCTCGTCGAGAAGCAGGAGCGTGGGATCGAGCAGTAAGGCCCGCATCAAGGCGACACGTTGACGCTGGCCGCCCGAGAGTTGCGTAGGATAGCGATCGAGTGCCTCGACAGGGAATCGTGTCAGTGCCGCAAGCTCCGATACCCGTGCCGCGATTCGCGCTTGCGACCAGCGTAACTGGCGGGCCATCAGACCAACGTTCTCCCGCGCCGTTAGATGTGGAAATAACGCGCCGTCCTGGATGACATAACCCATCTTGAGCCGTAGGGGTAAGGCGGAGGCCTGGGTCAGCAATTGGCCTAGGAATCGCACGCAGCCCGAATCCGGAATGACCAAACCGTTTATGATCCGCATCAGCGTAGACTTACCGCAACCGCTCGGTCCTATGATGACCATAGTCGTCCCCTCCGGGACGAACAGATCGATTGCCTGAAGCGCAGGCCGGACCCCGTAAACTTTTGTCACCTGATGCAAGTCGAGCACATCATTACCGGAATACAAATATGGCTGCTGATTCTATGGACACTTTGCACAAAACGTCGAGTACTTTACAAACCTGAAATCGTAGTCCGGCTGTAGGCGTCTATTATATGGCGGTCATGACCGAGCTCGGCCACCGGCTGATGGAGGGTGTCGCCTTAAGCACTTGCACGATGGCGGTTATGTGCTTGTAATCGGAGCATCCGCCGGGTGGGAGGAAAACGGCGCAACTGCGGCGGCGGTAGCGCGTTCCATACGTTGCAACGTTCCACTCAGACCCTACGGCGCCGACATTTTTGGGGTCCACTATAGTGCGCTCGAATAGCGATCGCCTGCGTGGGTTGAGATGCTGACACCCCAAGACTGGGAAGATACCTTTCGCTATGCCGTGGGGATCACCTACCAACCCGAAAGGCGTACGGATCCCGCACCAGCCACCCATCAGGATCAAGGCATTGAACTTCTCCCTTTGCAACCGGCGTGTAGACTTTCACCGCCTATGCAGCGTTATGGTTTCCATAGCGCTTCCCCGTCTACGGGCAAAAAAAAGGGCGCACACTCGATGCGCCCAGCCAGTTGCGGCAGTGTGTCCGCTACCAGCTAAGAGACCACCCTACACCCACCACATCGCTTTCCTGCTCTTTGCCGTCACGCTCCTGTTCGAGCCTGGAGTACTCCGCAACGAGCTTAAACCAGTCGGTCACGTCATGATATACGCCCACGGTCCATGCCCTTTGCTCCTGAAGATAAGATCGCTCAAGGTCGAGCCGGCTTGCATCTTGGGCGCTGGCCTCATCCGCTTCGCTCTTACGGTAGCTAAAACCAAGCTTGGTACGAGTAGGGAATGTCCATGCGGCCTGGGCCAACCAACCGCTGTGCTCGTGCTTGACCATTTCCGGATCTAGGGCATCTTCGTCCACCATGAGTGTGCTACCCAGCGTTCCACCGGTATAGCCGGAACCGCTTACCTCGCCGCTGCCGTAGCCCGTATCGAGGCCGAGCTGTAAGCCGCCCCCCCAGGCGCTCAGGTCACTGGTGCAATTCCCTAGGCCACAAGCGGGCCGATACCCACGTTCGTGATATAGGCCGCTTATGAATGCCTCGACCTGAAAGCCGCCGATATCGGGCGTTCTGTAACTGATACGGGTGTCGTAGTCCGGATCTAGATGCTCATAACCCCTATGATCGAGTGCGATCGGGCTGCCGCGATCGCCAGCCGTTTCGGCGCCAAGCACACTTAGGTCCGTTAGGTAGTTTTGGTGTTGCAGCGGCCTTAAGGTGCGCTTAATGCTAAACCCACCAAAATCGCCAAAATAAGTCTCCCCAAAATCCGCTCGCGGAGCGGCTTGGCTAACATCGTTATTCGAAAGGTAGTTTTTTTCAGGCCCGTTTTCGCTCGGCGGTGCAAGACTGACCTGGCTTTCGCCGGCTAAACGGCTTGGTTCAACTTCGAGTGATCTCTCGCTAAAGCTGAAAAACGCTGGCAACGGGCCGCTTCCAACAAGCGCATCACCGCTTGTCCTGTTGCGGCCTGTGGTTGCCAGCGTTTCAGCCGCCACCCCACCCCGTGTGGCACCTTCGTCCTGGTAAACGTAGAACCCGCTTCCGCTTCCCTCGAAGCTCACCTCCCAACCGTTGACGCCGTCTACCACGACAACGGCCCTCGCCGGCACCCCAATCGCCATTGCCAGCGTCACCGAGCCAACCACGGTAGTCAACTTTGTACTCGTCATCCGCTTCATCGCTGCTATCGGACGCTCTCCCCAATCCTCCCTATTCTGGTATTAATAATACGTAACTAAAACCAAGTCAAGTGTTTTGTGAAGTAAAAGACACAGTGTCACCGGAGTCCACCCAGATTGTGTTGCGTTATTACAACACCTGGGCGTTTCTAACCGGGATCCAAGCGTAGTCACTAAGTTGTCCGTTTCTGGCCACCGTCGAGTGAAAAGCTGAGCAAGTCAACATTGCACAAACTTCCAGGTACAATGAGCATTCTCTTTCGCTTCCGGGTGAGCCGGAGCACGGAAACCCATGACGAAGTTCCGCTCGCCGTCCACAATTCTAATAAAAGGCGTCCTCACCGGGTTAGTCTTTTCCTTGTGCCTCGCGCTAAAGGCAGAGGAGCCACTTGACCCGTTTGTCGTCGCTTATGTCGGGGATAAGAATTCCTCCGCTTTTTTTCTCGGCGTGCAGCAGGGTCTCCTGGAAGGCAACATCCAAGGTCAGTTTTGGGGCAACGCTATAGACTCATTTGGATGGAGAGCCGCGAGAAACTGCCGGCCCTTATATCCGCTGTGCTTGTCGCCTCCGACGCGAAGAGTCTGCGAGAGCTCAGCGAGCGAAATCCTACGCTTCCCGTTTTCAATCTAATGCTGGAGAACGATGAGCTGCGGGAAGCATGCCTGCCTAACGTGCTGCACATCATTCCCAGCACCAAAATGAAACGTGACGCCATAACGCAATGGCAAGTCAAACATCCGAATGCTCGCGCCTCGGCCTCGGCATTAGCTTGGCACCCATCGTTGAAGAAGTATGCGGGGGAGCAGCTCGACAAGCGTTTCAAGAAAGCTCAAGGCCGTCCTATGGACGATTATTCTTGGGCCGGCTGGGTAGCGGTCAGGATGATTGCCGACAGCGCAGCACGCATCCAAACTAATGACCCTAGGCGCTTACTCGAATTTCTGAAGACCGAGCTGAAGTTCGACGGTCAAAAGGGGATCGATATGAGTTTCCGTCAAACAGGATAATTGCGACAAATAGTGTTGATCGTTGAAGCCGATAAGATCGTCGGCGAAGCCCCCGTTCAAGGCGTTGTCGACCCGGAAAACCTGGACAGTCTGGGTGTTTCGGATTGTTCAAAATGATTAAAGGGATAAACTCACTTCGAACAACATAGAACCAGGAGACCATCCCGTGATAAGTCCCCTCCGAACCTTAGCCCTATTCATATCCTTGGCCAGCGCGGTCACCGCCCGGCCGAGCGCGGCCGAACCGACCCTGCGGGTGTTTGTCACCAATGAAAAAGACGACTCGATAAGCGTCATCGACGGCCGCACGAACAAAGTTGAAAAAACTATTGCGGTCGGCAAGCGACCTCGCGGGATCGGGCTTGCTCCCGATGGCGCTGAGCTCTACATCGCCTTGGGTGCGGAGAACGCAATCGCCGTCGTCGATCCCAAGAGCTTAGCGGTCTTGCGTAAAATCCCATCCGGGGATGATCCGGAGGCGTTTGATGTGCATCCAAACGGCAACATCTATCTGTCGAACGAAGATGATGCAAAGGCTACAGTACTGGATCCGAAAAGCGGCGAGATCGTGGCGCAGATCCCCGTGGGACTGGAACCGGAGGGTGTGGCCGTTTCACCCGATGGGAAGCAGGTGATCGTCACCAGCGAATCCACCAATATGCTGCACGTTATTAGCGTTCCCGAGCACGAAGTGATCGCCAACATCCTTGTTGGCTCCAGACCCCGGGCTGCGATCTTCTCCAAGGATGGAAAGTGGGCCTATGCGAGCTCAGAAATCGGGGGCGAAGTCAAACGTATCGACATGAGCAGCCACAAAATCGTCAACAAGAAAGCGCTTGCCGACGACAAGGCCAAACCCAAGGACCTGCGTCTCAGCAAAGACGAGCGCACACTTTATGTGGCGGGAGGGCGCGCTAACAAGGTATTCGTATTAGACACCGAAACCTTGGAGGTCAAGGACGACATTCCCGTTGGCGAACGCGTATGGGGCTTAGCGATTTCTCGGGACGGGAAGCACCTATATACTACCAACGGCTTAAGCCATTCCGTCTCCGTGATCGACACGGATGAAAGCGAAGTGATCGCGACGGTGGATGTCGGCCAGCTTCCTTGGGGAATCGTGATCGATGATTGACGCGCACCGGCGAGCTTGGCCGAAATCGTCCCTCACGGTTTCAGGGCTCCCATGACATAATGGCTTGGTCTCAGATTGTGAGGAAAGATCCATGAAAACCGAAGGCAGACGTGAAAGCAGCAACGTTGAAGACCGACGAGGAGTGCGATTCCGAGGTTTGCCGGCAGCCGGCCGCGGGATCGGTTTAGGGACCATCGTCCTCGTCCTCGTGGGGATGTATTTTGGCGTCGATCCGCGGGTTATATTGCAGTTAGCGGGCTCACGCGGGCCGCCGGAGCTAAGCCAAGAAACGCCGGCGGGGCGCCCCCCTGCTGGAGATCCCCTGGCTCGATTCGTGTCCGTCGTATTGGCCGATACGGAGGATGCGTGGCGCCCGCTGTTTCAGCGCGCCGGGGCCACCTACCGAGAGCCAAAACTGGTCCTTTTCAGTGATGCGGTGAGCTCCGCGTGTGGCTTCGCACAGTCAGCTATGGGTCCGTTCTATTGTCCGCTGGACGAGGCGGTCTATATCGATCTCTCATTTTATCGAGATCTCAAGGAACGCTTTAGGGCACCGGGGGATTTTGCCCAGGCCTATGTCGTCGCACACGAGGTTGGCCACCACGTGCAGAATCTACTGGGGATCTCGGAGGAAGTGCGCCGAGCTCAACAGAGCGTGGGGCGCGCAGAGGCCAATCAGCTTTCCGTACGAGTTGAGCTACAGGCAGACTGTCTCGCTGGGGTCTGGGCGAATCATGCCCAGCGGGCGCGTGACATTCTGGAGGAAGGAGATGTTGAGGAGGCCCTCGGCGCGGCTACTGCCATTGGGGACGACCGACTGCAAGCGCGGACGGGCGGCCAGGTGGTGCCAGAATCCTTCACCCACGGCTCGTCTACTCAACGCGTGCGTTGGTTCCGGAGGGGGCTAGAGTTGGGCGAGCTGGAACAATGCAACACCTTTAAAGCGGCCAAGCTTTAAGGTCTGTCGGAACACCTTGGTGTGGCGCGGACCTGCTCGTGGAGATGAGATGGAGCAATGGCGCTTGGAAGTGCACCATGTCCAGTGGAAGATGTAGCCACCTCTTTATCAGGGTCAGGAGGGCCGTTACGCGGTGATCCCCATGCTAAATGACACCCGGCGCCGGCCGCGTTCGCCGCAGCAGAGCAACGAGGAATGAGGACAGCAGAAGCGCTGTTCTTTGCTTTATACCCGTCGCGCCAACTGCCAAGTTCCCCAGGAACGTAAGCGCTGAATCAAGCCTTCCAGACTCAGGTAAAAGCTTGGGGTGATGTAGAGCGTGAGCAACTGCGAGAACACCAATCCACCTACTACCGCTATCCCTAAGGACTGGCGCGCCTCTCCCCCCGCTCCGTAGCCGAGCGCGATCGGTAAAGTGGCCAGGATCGCCGCAACGGTAGTCATCATAATCGGCCGGAAACGAACCAAGCTGGCTTCGACAATGGCCTGCTCGGGGGCAAGCTGCTTCCCGCGTTGTAAGGTGAGCGCGAGATCGACCATCATGATGCCGTTTTTCTTGACCAGACCGACCAAGAGGATAATTCCTACAAAGCCGAAGATATCGAGGTCCTGATGGAAGAGCAACAGCGCGACCAGCGCCCCAAACCCCGCCAGGGGCAGCGCGGTGAGGATGGTCAGGGGATGCCCGAGATGCTCATACAGGATGGCGAGGATCATGTAAATCACGAGGATCGTGATCGCCAACAGGATCGGCAGATCGCGCATCGATTCCTCGAAGCTTTTGGCGCTTCCGGTCAGCGCCGTGCTCACTCCTCGCGGCAGAGTCTCGCGCGCAAGCTCTTGGATTGCCGAGACCGCGGCGCCGATCGAGCTGCCCGGTGCCAGGTTGAAGGACAGGGTCACCGACGGCAATTGCCCGTAATGCTCGATCGAAATCGGCCCTACTCCGCTCTTGATCTCCGCGACGCTGGTGAGCGGCACCAGGCGGCCGTTTCCACCCTGCAGGTAAAGCGCGTTGAGCGCGTTGATGTCGCGCCGGAAAGGTTCCGCAAGCTGCACAAACACCAAATACTGATCGCTCACGCCGTAAATCGTGCTGATCTCGCGCCCACCGAACGCGGAATTGAGCGTGGTCTCGATCTGCTCTGGGCTGACCCCGAGCGAAGCGGCTCGGTCGCGCAGGATATGCACCCGGATCTCGGGGTTCTGCAGCTCCAGGCTGCTGTTCACGTCTTGAATCACTGGCAGCGTTTTAAGCCGCGCCTCGAAGGCTGAAGCAGCCTGGTAGAGGGCGGGCAGATCGGATGCGAGCAGCACCACCTGGAATTCCCCGGCGGCTGCGAGTGCGCCGATACGAATCGCTGGCGGGTTCTGCAGAATGAGCCGTATGCCTTCGATGCCGCGCGTCGCCTCTCGCAGTTGCTGGATGATCTCATCGGCGCTCGCATCCCGCTCCCCTGCCGGCTTCAAGCGGATGGTCAGGCGCCCGACGTTGCCTCCGGTCACTCCTCCGGTTCCCTGTCCCGCGGTGGACATCAGCGATTCGACATTGGGGTTCGCGCGCACCACTTCGGTCACGGCGAGCTGCCGTTTGACGAGCTCCGGGAAAGGAATGCCTTCTGGCGCACGGGTGTTGCCGACAACAAGCCCCGTATCCTGGCCCGGGATGAATCCCTTCGGGACGACGGCGAACAGCCAGCCGCTCAGCCCCAGGATCGCAGCCGATGCCAAAAGCATCAAGCCACGGTGGCGCATGGCCGCTTCCAGGCTCCTGCCGTAGAGTTCGCGTGCGCGCTCGAACAGGTTTTCCAGCGCCTGGTAAACGCGGCCGTGTTCTCTTGTGGGCTTCAAGAACAGGCTACACAGCATGGGGGTGAGGCTTAAAGAAATTACCCCCGAGATCAGCACGGCGACCCCCACGGTGACTGCGAATTCCTTGAACAGCCGTCCGAGGATCCCGGCCATGAACAGGATCGGGATAAACACCGCGGCCAGCGACACCGTCATCGAGACGATGGTGAAGCCGATTTCGCGCGTACCGTCGAGGGTGGCGGTCAAGCGGTCCTTGCCCATTTCCATGTGCCGACTGATGTTTTCCAGCACCACGATGGCGTCGTCTACCACGAAACCCACCGCTAGTGTTAGCGCCATCAGCGATAGGTTGTTCAGGCTGTAGCCGAGGAGATACATCACACTGAAAGTGCCGAGCACAGAAGCGGGAAGGATGAGGGCGGTGATCAGGGTCGAAGAAAAATTGCGCAAGAACACGAGTATCACCCCGACCACTAGCACGCTCGCCAGCACCAGGGTGAAATTGACATCGTGGATCGACTCGCGAATGAATTCCGAACGATCGAACAGCACGTGCAATTCGACCCCCGCCGGAAGCTGGGCGCGTGCTTCGGGGAACAGTC
>JBOIEE010000010.1:0-6444 GCA_050740975.1 Gammaproteobacteria bacterium
TCGTGGCCGAACAGCTCGCTTTCGAGCAGCTGTTCCGGCAGCGCCGACGCCGTGATGTTGATGAACGGTTTTGCCGCCCGCTCGCTGTGGTAGTGGATGGCTTTCGCAGCCAGGTCTTTTCCAGTACCCGTCTCGCCGGTGAGGAGGACGGTGGACGCCGGACTCGCCGCCACGCGGCTGAGCAGCGCCTTCACCTGCACCATCGCGGGCGACCCGCCGATGATCGCGGCAAAGGTCATTCACTACAACAGCGAGCGGGCCGCCCGGCCGTTCGTCAACATCACCGCGTCGGCGCTGCCGGAGCAGCTGCTCGAAAGCGAGCTGTTCGGCCACGAGCGCGGCGCCTTTACCGGCGCCACCATCCAGCGCCGCGGCCGCTTCGAGCTGGCCGACGGCGGCACCATTTTCCTGGATGAAGTCGGCGAGCTGTCGGCCCAGGCGCAAGCCAAACTACTGCGCGTGTTGCAGGAGCGGGCGTTCGAGCGCGTCGGCGGCAGCCAGACGATCACGGTCAACGTGCGCATCATCGCCGCCACCAACGGCGATCTCGCACAGATGGTCAAAGTCGGGACTTTCCGCGCCGATCTGTTCTATCGTCTGAACGTATTCCCACTGGCCATGCCGCCGCTGCGTGAGCGCCGCTCCGATATCCCGCTGTTGGCCCGGCATTTCCTCGCCATGTACGCACACAAATTTGGCAAGCCTCTGGAAGGCATCGCTCCCATCAGCATGGAGCGGCTCACCCGCTACAACTGGCCGGGCAATGTGCGCGAGCTGCAAAACGTGATCGAGCGCATGGCCATCCTCGCCTCCGGCACTACGCTTGAAATCCATGAGGCCCTGCTGACGCCGACTACGCTGGACGCCGCCGCGGCCCCCGCCGGCTCGCTGGAGGACGTGGCGCGCCAGCATATCGAGCGCGTGCTCAACGACTGCAAGGGCATCATCGAGGGCAAACGCGGTGCGGCGGCGATCCTGGGGCTCAAGCCCAGCACGCTGCGTTACCGGATGAAACTGCTGGGCCTCGGCAAGGTGGCAAGGGCGGCTTGATGATGGGGAATAAGGATTTCTCTACGGCTGAGCGGAGAAGCTCGTCGGCCTGATATTCAGCGAAGGTCTTACCGTGAGATGAAGCGAGCGACGCGCTCGGCAGCCTGCCGCGCGTCCCACAGCAGCTTGCGGGCGTCAGCGTGCATAGACCACCTTGCGCTCGGCGTAGACGCGGTCGCGGAAGTAGGGGATTTCGGGGTTGCCTTCGGTCACGAGGTCAACCGGGACGAGCGATTCCAGGCTTTCCTTCAGCGCGAAGTAGGCATCAGCATACTTGGCCGGCGGAAGTGTATCGAACTCGACAAGGAAATCGAGATCGCTACTTCGTCGCGGTGCTGCTCAATCACGTACGTCATGGTGAGATCGTCCAGCCGTAGAACCGGAGGAATGCTTTCTCTGTGCATCATCGTGTACTAGACAGTTTAACCTCAACCTCGTCTGCAAAGGAGAATGCGATGCGGAAGCGTTTGGCACTCATAGTTTCGGTCCCGATAGATTGTCATCAGTATACGAGTATACGCGTATGACCGGGGCTTCGAGAGACCGTCAAATCAGTAACGGGTTGGCGCATAAGTTAACCCGAAGCCGGTTTTCTCACCGAGCGAGCAAACCAGCGTTGCCGAACTACTGCTGAAACGGATCGTGGAGGAAGTGCTGAAGGCAACGGCGGCTGAGCCGCGCAGGGCTGCGTGGCTCAAGAGGCTCGTTTCGCCTAGCCAACCCACAATCCGCCGCGGCTACCGCAATAATTGGTGGTGTATCTTTCGGGACGGCCCGTCCTTAGCGTCTCGTGATCCAAGATAAGCTATTGGTTTTTAGGGCACAACTCGTCCTAGCCCGGCCTGGCATCTGCCTTGCGATAGCCTAAGCGTCGAGGCCGCAAAGGCACATCGGTAACCGTACCAACGGATCTTTATAACGCAATCAGTCCATCGAAGGAGATGCAAAATGAAAAATACCACCGCTGTTCTTAACACCGCTCTGGCCGCCGTTGTGGCGCTAGGCTCGGTTGGGCTAAGCAACCCTGCGATCGCCCAAGCGAAACAAGGCGAGAAGTGTTATGGCGTGGCCAAGGCTGGCAAAAATGACTGCCAGACCGCGACCAGCGCCTGTGCCGGTTCCGCCAAGCAAGATGCCGAGGCTACGGCGTTCATCTACGTGCCTAAAGGCACCTGCGAGAAGATCGCCGGGGGTAGCCTTACACCACAGCAATAGTTCCATGAACGGATCTGCTTACCCCAGTCGTAACCCGATCCCGGCCCGCGCCGGGATCGGCCTGCGCCACCCACACTACGAAGCGGTTCTTGAGAGGCTGCCAGAAGTTGGCTGGTTCGAAGTGCACAGCGAGAACTACTTCGGGGAGGGCGGTCCGCCGCATCATTACCTGGAGCAGGTCCGCAACCGCTATCCCTTGAGCCTGCACGGCGTCGGCTTGTCGCTTGGCTCAACGGATGAGATCAACGTTCGTCATCTGGAGAAGCTTAAGGCCTTGATCGTGCGTTTTGACCCGGGGCTCATCTCGGAGCATCTCTGTTGGAGCTCGGTGGGTGGGCGCTATCTCAACGATCTCTTGCCGCTCCCTTATACCGAGGAAGCGCTTGCCTATGTTGTGGCCCGTATTAGCTGGGTGCAGGACTATTTGGGCCGCCAGATCTTGATTGAGAACCTCTCGAGTTACCTCGAGTATGCAGAGTCCACGATGCCGGAGTGGGAGTTTCTGGTTGAAGTCGCGTGGCGCTCCGGCTGCGGGATCCTTCTCGATGTCAACAATATTTACGTGAGCGCCAAGAACCATGGTTTTGACGCCTATGCCTACCTCGCCCGCATTCCTGGAGAGCTGGTGCACGAGATCCATCTCGCGGGCTTTAGCGTGAACCGCTTCGTCTCCCATGGGAATGGCTCTGGCGCGATCCTGATCGACACCCACAGCAAACCGGTGGCGGAGGAAGTCTGGAGGCTCTATGGATGGACAGTCGATCGCATCGGGAGGAAACCCACGCTCATCGAATGGGACAGCGAGTTGCCGCAGTTAGACGTGCTGCTGAATGAGGCCTACCGCGCCGAGCGCATTCTGGAGGAGAACCATGCCCTCGCTGCGTAAGCTGCAAGAGCGCTTTGCCGAAGCGGTGTTGGATCCTCGCAGCACGGGAGCCGAGCTTAACGTTCGCGCCAATGGTTTGGACGGGGCAAGTCGGTTAGGTATCTACCGCAACAACATCGTGAACAGTTTCACCGAGGCCTTGCGCGCGTGTTATCCGGTCGTCGACCGCTTGGTGGGCGACCGGTTTTTCAATTATGCAGCGCAAGCATACCTGCGCGCCTATCCATCGCGCTCGGGCGATCTCAGGGAATACGGCAGCCACTTCGCCCCGTTTCTCGAGGGATTTGCGCCCGCAAAGGGGTTGGCTTACCTACCCGATGTAGCGCGCTTGGAGTGGGCGCGGCAGCTCGTCTACCACGCCCCGGAGGCAAAGCCTCTGGAGCCTGCGGCACTTGGTGTCATCGCGCCGGAACGCAATGCGCAACTCCGCTTCCTGCTCAATCCCGCCGCCCAATTGCTCGCTTCCCCGTACCCGCTGCTAAAGATCTGGGAAGTGAACCAAGTTCATTGTGAAGCCGATGAGCGCGTTGACCTCGCCATGGGCGGGGTGAGGCTGCTCATCATCCGCCGCAGCCTCAGCATCGAGATGCAAGCCTTGGGTTCTGGCGAATACGTCTTGCTGTGTGAGCTAGCCGGGGGCAAGACGCTTGGTGAGGCCTATGAGCAGGCCGCCGAGTTCGAGCCTGTATTTGATCTCGCCGAGGCGCTCAAGCGCCATGTGCTTCGCCAAAGCTTGATCGGATTTTACCTACAGTAACTTTTTCTATATTGGAGGAGAACATCATGAGCACAATCACACATACCTTGTATCGTGAAGCCCGACTGTCTGTCGTCCGCAAGCTGGTCGCGGCATTGAATTGGACAGCGCCCATCGCAGATCTCGCCGTGCGCCTGTGGGTCGCGAAGGCGTTCTTTCAGTCGGGTCTGGTAAAGATTCAATCGTGGGAGAGCACCGTGGCGCTCTTTAGCTATGAATACTCCGTGCCTTTTCTATCGCCGGAGCTTGCCGCCTATCTCGGCAGCTTCGTAGAACTCGTATTTCCAGTGCTGCTCGCCCTCGGATTGGCGGGACGCTTGAGCGCAGGCGTGCTCTTCGTCTTCAACATCATGGCCGTGATCTCCTATCCGGCGCTTAACGCTGCGGGTGTAGAGCAGCATCAGGTCTGGGGGATCCTGCTATTGGTCTCGTTGCTCCATGGCCCGGGCAAGCTTTCGCTCGACTATTTGATCGGCCGGAAGTTTTTCCGTGGCTAGAGGGATGGCTTGCGATTTCGAGGATAGGTTGAGATGAACATGAGAGTCCGCCTTCTGCCGCTCATGGCTCCCGAAGCCGGGGCGAACACGATGTGCGGACGAGCTACGCGAGCTGGTATTAGCGGAGTGCTATTGGCCCTGGCCATCCCGCTCGCGGTTGTGGGGGAGAGTACGACCAACAAGGCCTCGGCTCCCTGCGCCGAGCGCTCGGCGCTTCCGCCCGGAGACGCACCCTGGTGGCCGAGCCGATATGGCGCAGATGATCAGATCGGGACGCTGAACGAGATCACCCCGGAGGTGGTGCGTGCGGCGACCGCCCTTGTGAAGACCGGCAGGGTCGTCGATCTGGGGCGGGTGCTTGATGAAGACACGCCCAAGTTTTCCGGCCGTTACTGGCACCAAACGGTAGATGTCTCCCCGCATGTTACAAATTTGCGCCGTCGCGATGCAGTTGGCAAGGGCTGGGGAAAAAACCAAATCAACTGGATCACGGAGATCCAGGCCGGCACCTTCCAGGTGGGGACGCAGCTTGATTCCATCGGCCGATTCGAAGTTAACCCTTTATTTACCAATCTTCGTGCAAACGATCCAAATCAGACAGAGGAGACAGCTATGGACATAATGACAACACATTCCCATCTACCCGAGGTGGTGATGCCGCGCTGCCAAACGCAGCATTGGCTGCGTGGACAGACGGCCCTCGTGACCGGGGCGGGCACCGGGATTGGTAAGGAGATCGCTTTGGCACTCGCTGCCTATGGCGCCGATGTCGCCGTCAATTACGTCTCGGGCGATGATACCGCGCGCCAGGTCACCGAAGCGATTTTAGAGACGGGCAACCGCGGCATCGCCATCAAGGCGGATGTCTCGAACGAAGAGCAGGTCCAGTCCATGTTCAAGCGCTTATTCGAGGAGTTCGGGACCATCGACATCCTGGTGAACAACGCGGGCCTGCAGCAGGATGCCTCGTTCGAAGAGCTGACGCTCGCGCAATGGAACAAGGTGATCGGCGTTAACCTCACCGGTCAGTTCTTATGCGCGCGGGCCGCGGTGCGGGAGTTCAAGCGCCGCGGGGTCCGACCAGAGGTCTCGTGCGCGGCCGGTAAAATCATCTGCATCAGCTCCGTGCACGACGTGATCCCCTGGGCCGGGCATGTGAACTACGCAGCCTCGAAGGGTGGGGTGATGCTGATGATGAAAAGCATCGCCCAGGAGGTCGCGCCCTACCGCATACGCGTGAACAGCATCTGCCCGGGCGCCGTCCGCACCCCCATCAACATGCAGGCCTGGGCTACGCCCGAGGCCTATGACGATCTGATGAGGCTCATCCCCTACAAGCGCATAGGCGAGCCGGTCGAGATCGGACGGGTAGCGGCCTGGTTGGCCTCAGACTATGCCGACTATGTCACGGGGGCCAACCTATACGTCGATGGCGGTATGACGCTTTATCCCGGCTTTGAGACGGGCGGATAGCCGCCAGAGCAACGCCAGACATGCTATGAATACAGGAGCGGAGCGATGCTGAAGGCTTTATCGCGGCATTGGGCAGAGTATCTTATCGAAGCGGCGGGCCTGGGGTTGTTCATGATCTCGGCCTGCGTCTTTGTGGCCATGCTAGAACATCCGGCGTCATGGTTCCGTCATACCGTCGAAGAACCCCTGTTGCGACGTCTTTTGATCGGCGTGGCGATGGGGCTCACGGCGATCACCATCATCTATTCCCCCTGGGGCAAACGGTCCGGGGCGCATCTTAATCCGGCCGTCACGCTGACCTTTTTCCGACTCGGTAAGGTCCAGCCGTGGGATGCCCTATTCTATGTGCTTGCCCAATTCGCCGGGGGCATAGCTGGAGTGTTGCTCGCCGGTCTGTTGTTAGGCCAGCCGGTGCTCCCTCTCAAACACATCGTGAGCGGCGACAGTACTTTGCCGGCTTTATCGCACAGCTCGGCGTTCCGGAGGAGGAGTTCCTCGGGCTTGGTGCCAGTCCCATCAATAGCGGAGGATTCAATCAGACCGCGCTGGCGCTGCGGGGTTCGCGC
>JBOIEE010000011.1:0-51707 GCA_050740975.1 Gammaproteobacteria bacterium
TCGCTCGTCGATCTCGCGCTGACGCAGCTTGGTGATCAGGATCTCATCCCGCACATCGCGTTTAAACTGGCTAAAATTATAGCCATCGCGCTCCAGTATGGCGCGAAACTGTGGTATCGATAACCCGTTGTCCGCTGCGATGTTGTCCACGGCCTTGTTTAGGGTCGCATCATCCACTTGCAGCCCGGCACGAAGCGCTATCTGAAGTTGAATTTTTTTTAAGACCAAGCGTTCCAAGACCTGCCGTTTTAATTCCACAGCGGATGGTGGGCTACCACCTCGCTGGCGCAGTTCCTCCGCGATGCGCCTCGTGTCCCGCTGCAGCTCGCTCGCCAACACGCAATCACCGTTGACTACGGCGACGATCTCATCGATGGGAATAGCGCCATCAGTGGGACCGACTAATAGGATGAAGCTGCAAAGGTAACAAGCAGGCTTTAATCGTTGCGCTTTAGAATTCATTTTCATACCCTGGAATGCTACGCTTGAGGAAGGTGGTGGTGCCCCTCCCCAGACCAGCGAGCCCTTTTAGTTCGATTTGGACAAAAAACGCATTGTCGAATTCCCTTTCTGTGTTGCGCAGAAAGCGCCGAAACACGGCCCTCACCCCCCAGCAGCAATTGTTGTACTCCACGCCGGCTACGGCCTCCAAGGTCTCCGAACTCGCCAAAGAAAAATTCCAGCGGCCAAGGATGCTCCAGTTGGGTGTGATCGGCCAGCGCGCCGAAACGTCGGTTTGCTCCAGGTCAAATTCGGCACGATCGAACTGATCGCGCCGAAACCGGTAAGCCGCGTTTACGATTTTTCCATCCTCGGACTGGTAGCGGATCCGAGCCGCGCTTTTCTCTGTTTCCCCGTCCGCCGGGTCCCATTGTAGATCATAAATGGCACCCCAACCCGAAGGGAGCCTGGCGGCGAGTTCTACAATAAGGGGGGAGACAGTGTTATCCTCGATCGCCTGCCCCGGCAGTTGCACCTCCCGATCTCTCAGAAAATATTGCTGGCCAATGCTGGCGCGCACGTACTCCCATCCGGTATCGCGCGCCACCAGGCGCGAGGCCAAACCCAGCGAGAACTGGTTGGCATCCCCAATGCGATCAAGACCAATAAAGCGGTTATCCCGAAAAAGGTTAAAGTAAGCAATATCGTATTCTCCGGTATCAAAGACCGGGATGTCTTCTTGGCCGGTCTCCGGGACGTAAAGGTAAAACAGCCGGGGCTCCAAGGTATGCAATAAGCCGGTCCGACCAAAACGGAAGTCGCGTTCTAGGGTAAGCCCACTGTCGATGCTAAAAAGAGGCAAGGTGCGCTCGATGCGATCGTTAGTTTGCTGTTGTGGATCATCCAGAAAATACTGGGTGTGACGGACTCTAAGATTCGGCACCAAGAAAGTGCCCGCAGAACGCATGGGGAAGCTGAGCACCGGAGCCAGATCAACGCGCCCACCGGTTACGCTGTTTTCCCGCTCAAAGTTGGTGGTATCGACCTGAAGGTGGGCGTTAAGGCGCCGGTTTCCGCCCCAGGGGCTGTAAGCGAACACCGCCTGCGGCAGGATTTTATAGGGTTCGTCCGCGCTCGGAAGGCTGGCGTCTATACTTTGATAATTAAGCACCTGGCCGAACAAGCTCCATGTCCCCCCCGCGTAAGACGCAGCCCCCCTTTGTAACAGAAAACGCTGGCTGGTCAGGCTTAGGCTGGTGCCGAAATCCTCCACATATTCCTTGTCCGATACCCAATTGTAGTCCACCGCGGCCGTGCCGCGGTCTCTCGCAAAGCGCTGGTTGAGCTTTAGGCCAGCGGCGGCGCGATCGTCACCCTCGCGTTTATCGTCTCCGGGCAGAAACTCCAAATCGAATTGCCCATTGCCGGAATGGGTCAAATAGCGGTATTCCGCCCCTAACAGGACGCCCCGATCGCCCAATATCCTGGGGGTGAACGTGGCATCTTGGTTGGGGGCAATATTCCAATAGTAGGGGATCCGAAGGTCCGCCCCGGAGTTGGAACTGTTGCCGAGCGTGGGCGGCAGAAGACCGCTTTTGCGTTTGTCGCTGATGGGGAAATTCAGGTAAGGAAGATACAGCACCGGGACATCACGCAGATTTAAAAAGATGTGCCAAGCGCGGCCTCTGTCGGCATTGTGGTCGAGCTTTATGTCCTTAGCCGCGAGCTTCCAAGCCGGGATCGCGCCAGGACAGGTTGTGTAGTCCACGTCTTCCAGATGGGTGATGTCATTCTTGGTTTCGACTTTGATCAAACGTGCGGCGCCGCGTCCGCGCTTGTTCAGCAAGCGATAGCGGCCCTGCTCACCCCGGGCGAGGTCTTTGGATCGTTCTAAGCTCGCTTTCTCCCCCGTCCAAAAGAGCGTATTGTCCCAGTAGCGCACGTTTCCGCTCGCCGTGATCACGTCCTGTTTTTGGTCATAGGTCACGCGGTTGGCCTGCATGGCCTGGTCGAACTGCGATACCTGTACCTTCCCGCTGAACGTGGACTCCCCTTCTTCCACCACTTCCGCTTCATCTGCGTTTACCGCGATGCTTCCCGGCTCCCGCTGCTTGATGTCGGTGACGGGCTTTTCAGGCAGTGCCGGCTCGGCCGGACACAGGCCCCATTGCGTTCCCGCATCGCCGGCGGCAGGCGTAACGGCCCACGCGCACGCGAGAGCAAGCGCGATACCGCAAACGCCGCGGGAGCCGCGTGACAGCAATGGCGTGAGCAAGGGTAAAAAGCCTGTTTTATAAGCTTATCCTGGCCAAACCTTTGCCCAATGTGTTTAAAATGGATGGGTATGACATTCCACGCTCCCCAAATTTTTCCCCTCGAGTCCATTGTAACAGCATCTTGCTTTTTGGGCGCGCCTTCCCTCGCCACTGGAAAACCGTGTTAACGGCCGGGAAAAAAAACAACCAAATGCGAAACAAGGTGATTTTGATCACCGGGTGCTCTAGCGGTATCGGCCTCTGCGTGGCGCATGGCTTGAGGGAACGTGGCTACCGGGTGTTTGCCAGCGCACGAAAGCACACCGACGTAGCGCGGCTGGCGGCAGAGGGCTTTGCCAGCCTTCAGCTCGATCTCGCGAACTCAAGCTCTATCCATGCGGCCGTGGACAGCGTGCTCGAACAGACGGGCGGACGGCTTTATGGCCTATTCAACAATGGCGCGTACGGGCAGCCTGGGGCGGTAGAGGATCTATCACGAGCATGCCTGCGTGAACAATTTGAGGTAAACCTGTTTGGGGCTCTGGAGTTGACCAACCGGGTTATTCCCGTCATGCGGCAGCAAGGTCATGGTCGGATCATTCAAAACAGCTCGCTATTGGGGTTTGTCGCGTTACCCTACCGTGGGGCTTACAATGCCAGCAAGTTCGCACTGGAAGGGATAACGCGGACGCTACGGCTGGAACTGAGAGGCACCGACATTCACGCTGTGTTGATCGAGCCAGGCCCGATCGCGAGTAGTTTCCGGGCCAATGCGTATGCAGCCTTCCTGCGCCATATCGACCCCAACGCGAGCGTGCACGGCGAAGCCTATCATAAGCTTCTGGAGCGTCTCGCGGCCAAAGACCCCACGGCGCGGTTTACCTTGGCTCCGGATGCGGTGCTCACGCGTGTGATCACTGCGTTAGAGAGCCGGCATCCGCGACCGCATTACTATGTGACGTTTCCAAGCTATCTTTTCGCCGCTTTGAAACATATCCTGCCTTACCGCCTGTTGGAATCGATGTTGGCCAGGATATAACTCATGGATCCTTCGAAAAATTCCATCCCTGAATTTTTTTGAATCAAAACGGAAATGCAATTTTTGCTTTGCTCCATGTCGCAAACAGCGCCTGTTTCCAACATGTGCGGCATCTCCCTATGCCGCCGGGCCTTTCGAGTTATTCGAATCGCCTATATTCGCAGAGGATGTAACCATGAAACTCGTGACTTTCACACACCTGGGGGACACCCGGATCGGCGTGGTCGCGGACGGCGAAGTGGCGGATGGGCGCCACGCCCCGGTGCCGCAGGAAATGAGGGAGCTTATCGCGGCTGGCCAGCCGGCGTTACAAGCGCTTAAGGCCCTCGTGGACTCCAAGGCGCACCGCGTCCCGCTCTGCGAGGTGCACTTGAGAGCACCCGTGGGGCGACCGGGGAAGTTTCTCGCCATAGGTCTGAATTACCTCAACCATATCGAGGAGACGGAGCTGAAGCCCCCCGAGTTTCCGGTCTTTTTCAACAAGCAAACCACTTGCGTCAACGGGCCTTACGACTGCATACACAAACCGCGCGTCTCCGACAAGCTGGACTACGAGGGCGAGCTGGGTTTCGTGATCGGCCGCCGTTGCCGCCATGTGCCCAAACAGCGGGCGCCGGAGGTGATCGCGGGATATCTCATCGTCAACGACGTGAGTGTGCGCGACTGGCAGGCGCGCTCGAAGACCATGACTCTCGGCAAGTCCTTCGATACCCATGGGCCGATCGGACCGTGGATAGTGACACCGGATGAGATCGGGAACCCGCACACTCTGGATCTAAGAACCTGGGTGAACCATGAGCTGAGACAAGCGGCCAATACCCGGGAAATGATCTTCAATTGTTTTGAGCAAGTCGAGTTCTTATCCACGGCCTTTACCCTAGAGCCCGGGGATATCATCTCCACGGGTACCAGCAGTGGGGTAGGGGTTAAAATGAACCCAAGGGGTTACCTTAAGCCTGGGGATCGGGTGCGTGTTGAAATCGAACGCATCGGGCATATCGAAAACCCGGTGATCGAAGAGCCGGACAACACAGCGCTACTGTAAGCGCGGTTGTTAGCTTGTTAGCAATGGGATTTCCAGCCGCTACGCTCTCGACGCCGAAGCAGGGATCCCCAGCGGGTGGATTAGGCCACGTGACGACGCACCTTTGCGTCCCTTTTTAAGATTTGGGGGATCGAAAGGAACTGAGGTTGTTGGCCATCTTTGGGGGGGTCCTTGAAGTAGACCGCCGATGACAGAGAAAAAACTTCACCAAATAGAGATCCTGGACCTGGCGCACGTTCTAGTTCGCAACATTAAGGACCAGATCATCCTCTGGAACACCGGCGCCGAACAACTATACGGGTGGAACAAGGAGGAAGCTTTGGGGCAAATATCGCATGCTTTGCTGCAGACGCAGTTTCCAGAGCCCCTCCCTAGCATTAGGACTCAGCTTTGGAAAGGTGGCCAATGGAAGGGTGAGCTGATGCATCGCACCCGTGATGGACACCAGATCGCGGTTGCCAGCCACTGGGTATTACACAAGGACGCAGAGGGCGTTCCGACGGCGATCCTTGAAGTCAATAACGACATTACCGAACTTAAGCGCTCACAGCGCGTGGTCCAACAATTAAACATTGCGCTCGCTAATGCAATGCCCGGGATCGCGCGCTGCGATGCGAGGGGGCGGTATGTAGAGGTCAACGACCATTATGCGCGAATGTTGGGCTATGCGCATTCCGAATTGCTGGGAGCCGACTGGAGGCCGATCATTCATCCGGAAGACCAGCAGCTGGTACAGGGCACATATGAGCGCCTACGGGGAAAAGGCCAGGCGGAGTTCGAGGGGAGAGCCGTGCGCAAGGACGGCTCCGCGTTTCACGTGCAGACATTGCTGGTCGCGATTACTGAACCAAGGGGGAAGTTCGACGGGCATTATTGTTTCATTCGCGACATCAGCGAGCGCAAGTACGAACAAGAGTTGCGAGAATCCCGAGAGCGGCTACGCGCGTTTGCGATTCACCTTGACTCTGCTATTGAAGCCGAACGCGTGCGCATCTCGCGGGACATCCGCGATGAGTTGGGACAGACACTCACAAGCTTAGCCATCGATCTCGGGTGGATGGAGGCGCAGATGCGACAGCTACCGGCGCAACAAGAGTTTAATGCGTTGCGGACCAAGATCAAATCGATGTCTGAAACGGTCGAAAGCATGATTACCAACATCCGTCAGATCGCGACCGACTTGAGACCTCCGCTATTGGATAAGGTCGGCCTGGGCGCCGCCATAGAGACCCACGCTCGGCAGTTTCAGGAACGCACCGGTATCCACTGTAAAGTCAGTTTGGTGGGCGATAGTGCACTTGAGCAGGATCGTGCTCTCGGCGTTTTTCGAGTCTACCAGGAAGCCATGACGAACGTAGCCCGGCACGCACGAGCAAGTCAAGTTGAGATCACGCTGTTTCGGGAGGAGGGTTCGTTGCTTCTGGAAGTCAGCGACAACGGGCGCGTCGCCGGTGTTGAAGCCGCTGATTCCGCGTCTATGGGTATCATCGGAATGCAAGAGCGCGCGCGCATCTTAGGTGGTTCACTGGATATTCATAGGGATCCCGGCGCTGGTACCACTGTTCGATTAGACGTACCCATGATGAGATCCGTTAGTGCGCAAGGCCTAAAAAGTACAAAAATCCTAATAGTCGATGACCATCCCATCGTGCGCCATGGTGTAAAGCAAATCCTGATGCAAGCTCCTTTGGGCGCCACGGTCGATGAGGCGGGAGACGCCGCCAGCATGCGGGAACATGTGCTGACGAAAGATTGTGATCTGGTATTGCTCGATCTCTCGCTGCCCCAGAAAAGCGGACTCGAATGTCTAAGCGATCTCAAGCGCATTCGACCCAAGTTGCCGGTGCTGGTGTTGAGCATGTACAGCGACATTCAGTTTGCGGTACCCGCATTGAAAGCCGGGGCCTCGGGATACTTGACTAAAGAACGTGCCCCCAAGGAGCTGGTCAACGCGGTGAAAAAAATCCTCGCCGGCGGAAAATACATCAGCGAGCAATTGGCGAAACAGCTCGCTTTTGACCTGATCGATGGTGCGGGCAAGCTACCGCACGAGCTCCTATCCGAGCGAGAGTTCCACGTCATGCGTTTGATCGGCTCCGGTAGAGCGATAACTGAGATCGCGCAGGAAGTGTGCTTGAGCCCCAAGACGATCAGCACGTACCGCAGTAGGGTTCTGCGCAAGATGAAGCTAAACACAAACGCGGATCTAACCCAATATTGCACTCGCCACGGTCTAATACCCTAGACAACACGTGCAATTATTGCCGTCCCCCCACTTGTGGGATTTAGACTACAAAGATAAAGCAGATCTCTGACAGACCACAGCGTTAGGCCTATGGTACCGTGATCTGGTTTAGGGATCTGTTACAGATCTCGGCATCAAGGAGAGCCAATAACCCTTACCGACGACTACTAGTTCAGTACTTACTGGTCAAGATAGGCCCAGTGTGCTGCAGATTCCAGAAAAGCTATGGTAACGGAATACAGCTACGGTTGTTTTGGTGCGCGCTTCAGAGCAGACTTCGAATGCCGCGATCCTGAACCCGTCTTGCGATTGCGAGCGCCGGCCCGAGCTTTTTGGATCTGGTACACTCGCTAAGGCCTGCCCACGGCACTGGAACTGTGATGGGTGCCTATAGTTCTAGCACCCTGGTTTCTGAGAGGAAAGCGCGTCATTACAATCTCGCGCTCGTCATCTGGCTGTCGGTCTTTCTTCTGCTTTGGACCGCCGTTTTAATAACTCTTGACCGCACAGAACGCTTGCCTGCACCACCGATCACCGCCACTACCTGCATAGACGAAAAGTTCAAATTTCTGCATGAAAGCGAACTATCCGACGTGAAAGTCGCGGCGATCGGGTCTTCCGTAACACTGCTGAGCGTCAACCTCGCGCTTTTGGAACAAACATACGGTGAACGAGCTAAACCGATCAACTTAGCACCGTGCTACCTTCGAATGAATCAGATCGAATTTCTTTCTGATTTTTATCTCGACAATATGTCCCAGGTTCACACGGTGTTCAGCGTGTTCTCGATGCGCGATTTTACCGATTGTGCAACTAATCCAACTGAATTTTTTGATCGCGATGTGGCCCATCGCTACGTGTTCGATAAATACAAGAGCTGGCATCTGTATTTTGCCAACTTCCGTCCAAAGCATTTTTTCAATGCTGTCAGGGAACTACCGGAGAAGCGAATCACAGGGGGGTTTAACATGGATCGTTATGGCTCGGAGCCTGCGCATGGCGCCCCCGATCCGCGCCAAGATGTAATCGTAGACCAAACCTGCTTCACAGCATTACAGCGCATGAGCGAGGATCTGGCGCGACGAAAAATCGATTTCGTTGCTGTGCTACTCCCACCTATGCCGATGTGGTTAAATCGATACGATCCAAATGGCGCGCGCGACAGAGCGTACCGCTCCGCTGTCGCCGCTCATGTCGACCCAGAGCACACCCTACTAATCGACACCGCCAAAGGGCTACCCCTCGATGACGAGCACTTTACCGATCCGGCGCATTTGCGGTGGGATTCCGTGCCGCTTTTGATGCAATACGTCATCGAAAAGATGGAGCAGGCGGGCATCACACTCGCAAGCATCACAGAAAAGACGGGGCAGGCTAGCAAGCAACGTAAAACAAACATATCGGGCTAACGCACGATCTCCCTGTACCCGATAGGATCCGAGAATGCTCTTCAATTCCTACGAGTTCATTTTCGGTTTCTTGCCCATAACCTTGGCCCTCTATTATCTGCTCGGCCTGCTCGGCTTACCGCGTCCCGCCTTGATCTGGCTCACTGGCGCGTCGTTTTTCTTCTATGGCTGGTGGAACCCATCCTATCTGCTGCTGCTCTTCGCCAGTATCCTTTTTAATTTCGGTGTCGGCGTTCTCTTGACTCGTGCCGCCCGCCAGGGTTCGCCGCTGCGCCATACGCTGCTGGCGTTTGGCGTCACGGGCAACCTAGCACTGCTCGGTTATTACAAGTACGCAGCCTTTTTTGTCTCCAATCTGGGTGCGATCTCGGGGTTTGAGTTCCAGATCCAGGCCGTGGTGCTACCCTTAGGGATCTCATTCTACACCTTCACCCAAGTCGCCTATCTGGTTGATGCGACCAGGGGAGAAGCCGAAGACTACAACCTGATCTCTTACTGCCTGTTTGTCACGTTTTTTCCGCACCTCATCGCGGGCCCGATCATTCACCACCGGCAGGTTATGCCCCAGTTCGCCCGGTCTGGCACCTTCCGGTTTAGCCACGTGAATTTCGCGACCGGCATCACGTTCTTCGCCGTTGGACTTTTCAAGAAAGTCGTTTGCGCGGACACCATGGGCACGTTTGCCTCCCCTGTCTTCGCCGCAGCGGCGGACGGGGTGGAGTTGAGCGCGGTTCGGGCGTGGACCGGCGTGTTGGCGTTTACGCTGCAGATCTATTTTGACTTTTCTGGGTATTCGGACATGGCCGTGGGATTGGCGCGCCTGTTCGGTATCACCCTACCGTATAATTTTAATTCGCCTTACAAGGCGGTTAACATCATCGACTTCTGGCGCCGATGGCACATGAGTCTGTCGCGGTTCTTGCGCGATTATCTCTACATCCCGCTCGGAGGCAATCGGCGGGGAGAGACGCGGCGCTACATGAACCTATTCCTCACCATGCTCCTCGGTGGACTTTGGCACGGCGCCGGGTGGACCCTTGTGGCGTGGGGTGCTCTGCATGGATTTTATCTGCTGGTTAATCACGCCTGGCACAGCCTGCGCGCCCGACTCGGCTTTCCGGTGGTGAGCCAAGGGACTCTCTGGGGCCGCAGTCTTGCGCGGCTGCTCACCCTGCTCTCTGTCATCCTAGGCTGGGTGTTGTTCCGCGCAGAAAGCATGGATACAGCCTTCAACCTGCTGTCCTCCATGGGTGGAAACCACGGGATATGGGTTCCAAGGGATTTGGAACCTGCGATGATCGAGCCACTGGGGGTCGGCGTCTTGGAGCAAGGCTCGCTCATTATTTGCTTATTGGCGCTCGCGGGATTCGGTCCCAACTCGCAAGAGTCGATCGATGGAGCGCAGCCGAGCCGCTTGATCTGGCGTTTCAGCGCGCTGCAGGCTTCCATCGTCGCAACCCTCCTGCTGTTCTCGATCAGCCGGTTGTCGCAGGTCAGCGAATTCCTATACTTTGACTTCTAGAACTTGGCGCTAGCAACATAGGAAATACCGTGATCATGGGGGTGAATTCAGTCTTGTCCGGAACGATCCCAGACAACGTCGTCATTCAGGGCAACCCGGCGAAGGCGATCTTCAAGCGGCGCTGAGGCCAGCACGGCAGCGTGGTTTGGGCGGCGGTGACGCATCGCTTCGGCCAACGCGGCGTCTTCGCTAAAGCGCCGCGGATTCGAGCATGTGGTGGGTCGCTTGGCACTTTCTGTACAGCTCCAACGCTTCCGGCACTAGGGTAAAGGATTGGATCACCTTTTCAAATTCACCTCCCGAAGCGAGGATCGGAGGCAACTCCTGGGCAAGCTCCGTGACATGCGCCCCGTGTTTTCGCGCGACCACAAGATAATAAAGATAATGCAGTGCTCGAATGACCAGGTTGGGATCGCTATAGGCGTCAAGAATGGGCACTAAAAAGGCAAGTTGCAGCGAGCGGGAACGCGCATCCAATATCAGCTCAGCGCCCTTCACCGTACAGATCATAGGAAGCGCTTTGGCCGTCTCCGCGTCATCGAACCCGATGGCTGGCCACGGAATCTCAGGTTGGGGGATCCCGAACTTCTCCGCGAAAGCCCTTTGATAACACCAGGCGAGACTCGAGGCAACCGCGTCGTCCACCGGTGCCGTGGCTGGATTTGAAAACTCACGCAACATCGGAACAAAGGCGCGCCGCAGATCCACCCGTGCGTGATCATTGCTCTGATCTACCAGTATGCGGTAGCCCAGCCCAGCGATAAGCACCACACGAGAAAGGGCTTCAAAATTCGGCAATTGGTTGAGCAACAGTCGTATCGCCCGCGCGTCGATGGCGGTTTGAGTCCATGCCAGAAACGCGATCAGGTTTCCCGTAATATACGTGTTTCTCGATCGCTTCCATGAGTTAAGGACGGCCTGCATCCGCTGTTCGCTTATTTCCTGCCCCTGAAACAACTCGCCCGCCATGCGGTAGATATGAGAGTTGAATGCGGTCACACCGAAATCCTCGACATGGCCCCATTCAAGGCATAAAGCAAAGTATTGCGCGAGCAGAAACTACTGCCAATGGCGGTGGGAAAAGCGGACTTTTTCGGGCCCGGTAGCAAGGAACACAGTTCGTTGCAGCAGCGCGTTGCAGGTTTCCGGGTCGCCGGCCAAACGAAATCCCATGATGATGTCTTGCACTTCAGACCCGGCTCCGTGTTGCGAAAAAAACGCTTCCCACCGCTTACTGGCATCACAAGCTTCAGTCTGCAGCACTTCCGTGCTGATCTCGCCGCGCGATCTTTGAAAGAAGAGCCATGCGATCAGTGTCAGAGCATAGAGCAGGTGATCGATTTCAACGACTCGTGCTGCTTTCGCGCGTACCCCGACCAGATTGCTGCGCCGAATGATGGTGCGTATCGTTTGGCCCAGGACCGAGCAGCGGGTCAAAAATTCGCGAGCGAATGCGACCTCGCGTTCCGGTTCATAGTTGGACAGGATAAGCGGTGTAAGTATGAGATTGACCAGTTCCCGATCCTCGATATCGGGTAGCCAGGCCTTGCATGCAGGGAAAAATCGTTCAGCCTGGGCCTCTGATAGACGCAGCACCTCAAAGATATCCTTGCGATCATCCGCTAAGCGTTGCAATCCCGGGAAGCCGGCGCGTATCGCCACGACAAAGGAAAGACGCGAATTGCTGCGATAGCGGTTTGCCGCCTGGCGCAGCATCGCAGTTACGGTGGACAAACCAATGCTCGGGTGATTGACCAAAAAATCATCCACACCGTCGAGAAACACGGTAACTGGGGTTCTTTGCAATCTGCTCTCCAGCCAATCCATGTCGTTTTCGGGCAGTGGGTAGAGGCTGTGCGCCCAGTTAACCCACCAACGCCAAAGGATGCTCCACAGGTCGAGGTCTTCGGTGAGGTCCGTTAAGGTCACTTGTTGCAGAGGGATAAACAAAGGCAGGGGACGATTGTTCAGCGCCGAGGAGAGATACTCCCGTCCTAAGCGCCAAGCGATCATGCGCACGACTAGCGACTTGCCCACACCAGCCGCCCCGGTGATAACCATCTGCCGCGGCCGTTCTCCGCCAGTGTCTATTCGGCCCAGGACCGCATCGCGGATCTCGGTCTGGGTCCCCGAAAAAGCGGCCTCCAGACTCGGCGGTGGAGGATTATTTTGTGCCGACTCGCCTTGACCGATCAAAGACTTTATCGACGTCACCTTATTAACCTCGGCGATACGCTCCAAGCTTATGTCGGTCACGGTGAGCCCGATGTCTGATCCATAGCGGCTCACAAACTGCGCTACGATGGCGACGACGGGATCGCTGGCTTGCTTCGGGACCTTGACCGATTTGTGCGTGCCACGGAAGCAGAGATCGCGCTGGTTGGGATCCGTCACAATGGGCACCGACAAATCGGATTTTGCGTAGATGTCGTGCACCATGGGGTATGGAACATCCCGCGCGTTCGACGCTTTCTGGTGCTCTAGAAATTCAGTTTCCAGTTCCAACAACCAGGGATTCTGCCACCGCAGGGCGACGAGAATGTCGTTCCATCCCAATCCTTTTGCCCTTGGGTCACGAACCGAGCAAGCTTCAGAAAGGGCGACATCAGCGGGAAAATTGAATGATACGTAATCTTGGCAAAGGCAGTGATAAAGGGTGACCCTCCGCTATGCGGCACGGCAATGTTGATTACGTGGCGGGTTCGTAACCACAGCGAGGACGACGAGGAATCAAAGCCTCCGTTATCGAGCTGAGTCTTAAGCTCTTGATACGCCTGTTTCAGCATCTGCTTGACCACGAGACCCCCGGTGCTGTGGGTTACAAACAAAAGCTGTCGATGAACACCAAACTCGGTTTGTAACCAGATCCGCAGATCCTCTGCGGCCAACGGGATGCTGGAACGCTGCCAGATCTGGGATGGATAAGCGAAAGACACCGTATCTACGTCGCTACCACAACTCTCCAGGATCCATTCCGGGACCTTGCCCCAGGTTCGACCGCAATCGCCAAATATCCCGTGCACAAAAACCAGCAGGCATCCGGACGCCATCGGTTGGGCGCCCCGGTTCGCTTTGTGTACGATCCCGTATTTACTCGTGCTGGTCCAAAATGCTTGACTCATTTGGCTTTCGTTCTTTGGAAGTGAGGTCGGACCGATCACCGCCCGCGCAACTCCCGCCGCAGGATCTTGCCCACGCCCGATTTTGGTAAGCTTTCGAGAAACTCCACGTATTTCGGCACCTTGTAGGCCGTCAGTCGCTCTCGGCAATGGCCGCGGACCCCCTCAATGCTCAGTTGTGCACCGGTATTGGCCACAATAAACACCTTTACCGCTTCCCCTGATTGCTCATCGGGCACTCCGACACAAGCGCTCTCTAACACTCCTTCGCATTGGGCCAGAGCCTCTTCCACTTCGTTGGGATAGACGTTAAAACCGGATACCAGGATCAGGTCTTTTTTACGATCAACGAGGTAGAAATATCCCTTTTCATCCATCCGCGCAACGTCTCCCGTTTTGAGAAACCGTCCAAGGTCATTACGTCGCAGGTCGCTTCCTCTCGGCCCCAATAGGCTTGCATCACCTGGGGTCCTTTGGCACACAACTCCCCGCAACTTCCAAGCGGAACCTCATTACCTTCTTCATCCCGCAAAACGATCTCGGTCGACGGGACCGGCAGACCGATGCTCCCGCTGAAGGTCTTTGTGGCGTAGGGATTAATGGCTAACAAGGGCGATGTTTCCGAAAGCCCGTAGCCTTGCAATAAGGGGCAACCGGTAAGCTCAAACCACTTATCCGCCACGGCGTGTTGAATTGCCGCTCCGCCACCCATGGCAATTTTGAGCGCAGAGAAATCGACATCGCGGAAACCCTCGCCATTCAAGAGACGGTTGAAAAGCGTATTGACGCGGTGATGACGGAAAACCTCCATTTGCGGAGCTCCCTCACCAATGCAGACATATCACGGGGATCGGTAATCAACACATTCTGGGCCCCGAGATATTAAAAATGCCAAACAGTTAATCGTCAAGGCGAAAATATGGTAAAGGGGCAATGCGGTAACGACGATCTCTTTGCCTGTTTCGATTATCGGGCCCAGCGCGCTCGAGAACTGGAGTATGATCAGATTGCGGTGGGTTAGCATAGCGCCTTTAGAGATCCCGGTTGTTCCACCGGTATATTGCAAGAATGCGATGTCTTCGCCGGCTATCGGGACTTGCTCGAGACCAAGCTGCTTGCCGATGGCTAATGCGGCCGCGAATTGATCCCTTATACCCTCGCCCGGCTCCCCAGCCTGCGTGGACGGTAGATCGCCGGAGCGGGCGATAATAATAGTTTCGATCGGTGTATGGTGCCGGAGCTGCTGCAACCTGGGGAGGGAATCGCCGTGGATCACGATGGCCTTAGCGCCCGCGTCGTTTAGCTGATGTTCCAGCTCATCCTGCGTGTACAGCGGATTGATATTGGTGACGCGCGCACCGGTGCGCAGAGCACCCAGAAGGGCAATGGGGAACTGCGCCAGATTGGGTAGCATGATGGCGACGCAATCCTGCTTTTTTATACCCCGCGCCCTTTGCAAATAGGCGCCAAAATCGCGTGCCAGCACATCAAGCTCGGAAAAGGATAGAGTCGTGTCGCCGTTACTGAACGCTGGACGAGCGCCAAAGTTGCGAACGCTCTGCTCAAACAAGGCGATCAGCGAAGCGTAGGCGTCGGGATCGATCTCGTGGGGTACACCGGCCGGATAGTGCTTAAGCCAGATCTTTTCCATGGTGCTCTACCCTAGTGCTCTGTCTCTCTTATTTCGATGCCCCTGCAATTGTACGGCGCGGGTACGCAGCAAGAGTGAGCCTCTATTTCGAAGCAGACGCCGAGCTTGCCCCCAGAAACGGGATGCGTGCATTGGCGCCGCCTGCCGAAATGCAAATGCGTACGAAATAACGCCAAGCATCCATTATCCAGAGTATACGCGCGGGCGAGCTTTTTGGATTCGGCAGTACCGTAGCCGTGTTTAGCTCGGGCGCTATCAGCCCCATGAAGGCATCGCGAGATCCACCGATCCGTTAATTGCTTTTGCACACCTTCGGCCGCTATCGCCGGCAGGACGCGCACAGGTTGCCATTCTTATGCTTGGTGCGGATAATCGACAAACAAAAACGCATGTCGCAACGGGCGCCAGTCTTAGTGTGGGGTCTCCATGTTTATCAACGGGTTGGGTACGGCGAATCCACCGCAACGTTACACGAAAATAGAATGTTGGGAAGCCCTGATGCGTTCTGAGTGGTTTTCAAGACTGGATCGCCGGGCGCGTTCGCTCGCGGAAACGGTGTTGCTGGGCAACAATGGCATAGAATCCCGCTGGCTTGCGCTCAACTCCTTGAGCGAAGCTTTTCGGATCGATCCCGATACGATGCATCGACGCTTTGAGTCTCATGCCCCCGCCTTGGCCGCGCAGGCCGCCGAGCGCGCATTGTCGGACGCACGCATCCTGCCCACCGAGGTAGACGCTGTGATCGTCAGCACCTGCACTGGGTATCTCTGCCCGGGTCTTAGCAGCTATGTAACCGAATGCTTGGGGTTGAGGCCTGATGTCCAGGCTTTCGACCTAGTGGGCCAAGGTTGTGTCGCGGCCTTGCCTAACTGGCGCATGGCCGACGCGCTGCTGGCGGCGGGATACTGCCGCTGTGTACTGTCCGTTTGCGTCGAGCTGAGCAGTGCCGCCATGTACCTCGATAATGACCCCGGGGTCTTGATTAGCGCGTGTTTGTTTGGCGATGGGGCGGGAGCCGTTCTACTCGGTGATAAGCCCAGCCCGCACCAACGTCGCATTGAGTGGAAGATCTGCTCCTCCGTACTAAACCCGGCCGAGCGCGATGCGCTGCGCTTTGAGCAACGGGGCGGCCTGTTACGCAATATCCTCACCCGACCGGTACCGCAACTCGCCGCAGAGCATGCCCAGCGGATCTTGGATCGAGTATTGGGCAATGAAGGGTTAAGCTACAGCGACATCAAGGCCTGGATCTGGCACGCGGGGGGACGTGATGTGCTGGTAGCGCTTCAGACCAGGCTTGGGCTCAGCGCCGCTGAGCTTCGTTACAGTGCAGCCATGTTGCGCGAATACGGCAATCTCAGCAGCGCCTTTGTCTATTTCGTATTACAGGCGGCGCTCGCCGACGATGCACCGGGTGGATGGTGGTGGGTGTCCTCGTTTGGCGCCGGATTTAGCTGCTATGGCGCCATGCTCGAGGTGGCCTAACACGCCTCTTCTCTTGGCACGACCCATGACCATGCAACGCCGCGTACTGCCCGAATTGCTGGATGAGCTTCCGGCGAATGATCCACGGGCGATTCGGGCGAGAGGCGATTTGCAACGCGTCAACCGGGTAATGGGTGCTTTATCGCTGATGTTGCGCGCCGTGGATCACAGCATAATACCGCAGCCGCCACGGAGCATCGTTGAGCTGGGGTCGGGCGATGGGACATTCCTATTGCGCTTGGCGCGAAAGCGAGCCACCTGCTGGCCGGGTGTGAGGATCACGCTTTTAGATCGGCAGCTCCTGGTACGCCCTGAGACGATACAGGGTTTTGTGCGCCTGGGTTGGCAAGTCGAGGTGGTCACCTCGGATGTGTTTGATTGGCTAGCACAACCGCTAAACGAGCGCATCGACCTGTTGCTGGCTAATCTGTTCATCCACCATTTTTCCCAAGAGCGTCTGTCCTGTTTGCTGCAAGGCATAGCGGCACGTACCCACTCGTTTCTGGCCTGCGAACCACGCCGCACCACATTAGCGCTCATCGGTAGCTACCTGATTGGCCTTATCGGCTGCAACGCGGTGACCCGTCATGACGCGATCCTGAGCGTACATGCGGGTTTTCGGGCAAAGGAGCTGTCTGCGCTGTGGCCCCAGGGGGAGGATTGGTTTTTTCACGAATGGCCAGCGGGGCTATTTAGCCATTGTTTCTTAGCAATTAGAGCAACCCGTTGAGCTGATGGAGAGTGTGTACGAGGCGATCATCATAGGTGGCGGGCCAGCGGGCGCGAGCACCGCCATCTTATTAGCACAAGCGGGATGGTCGGTCGCGCTGGTGGAAAAGCAACGCTTTCCCCGACGTAAGGTATGCGGCGAATGCATTGCGGCGCCCAATCTTCCGCTGCTTGACGCGCTGGGAGTAGGCGCAGCGTTCGCGGACCTTGCCGGGCCGGAACTGCGCCGTATCGGCGTATTTGCCGGTGGCAGGATACTTTCCGCCGAGCTACCGCGCTTTGGGGATGGCCGGTACCCATGGGGCAGGGCCCTAGGCCGAGAATATTTAGATGATCTCCTGTTGCAACGCGCGGCAGAAGCAGGCGCCTGTGTTTGGCAGCCCTGGGGCGCACGAGAAATCGGGTGGGATTGCGGGAGCTATCATTGTCGGGTCCAATCCTTGGGCTCCGGCGTGCACCGAGCGCTTGTAGCACCTGTTCTGGTCGCGGCAGACGGCTCGTGGGAGCCGTGCCTATGGGCACGCAGTCGGGTTCCCCGGCGGCCGGGTGATCTGTTCGCATTCAAGGCAAACTTCTTAGACTGTGACCTGGACCCCGGGCTGCTACCGGTGTTGGCCTTCCCTGGAGGCTACGGCGGGATGGTGGTGGCGGATCATGGTCGGGTCACGATGGCCTGCTGCATACGCCGAGATGCTTTGCAGAGATGCCGAGATCGCCACCCGCGAGCGAAGGCGGGCGAGTGCATTCAGGAATACCTACAAGAGAGTTGCCTCGGCGTCCGTCGGGCATTATCTGGCGCAAAACGCGAAGGGGTTTGGTTGAGCGCAGGCCCTGTTCGGCCCGGGATCCGCGCAACCTGGGGCAAAGACGGTGTATACATGGCGGGCAATGCCGCCGGTGAGGCCCATCCGATCATAGGCGAGGGGATCAGCATGGCGATCCAAGCAGCCAGCTTGTTGTCCGAGCAACTCGTCTCACATCGCGCGGGGCTGTTATCCGGGAGGGCGATCGTCGGCGCGGGGCAGGAATACGCTTTTCGTTGGCGCAACAGTTTCGCAGCGCGCATTCGCGCATCGGCCTTACTGGCGAATCTCGCTATGCGGCCAGGCGCGGCGGCGCCCCTGCTGCCCCTCCTTCAGCGTTGGCCAACGGTCCTCACCCGAACGGCCCGGATGAGCGGCAAGGTGCGACCTCTGGTAACTCAAGCAACGAGGGCGCGCACGCTAGAATACACGCACACAGAAGGGCTCAGATGACTACGCTCGAAAGGTTACAAGGGGTCATGCTCAAGAATTTCGGTCTGAAACCGGAAGCGCTTGCGCCCGAGGCGCGGCTTGAGGATCTCGACATTGATTCCCTAGGTGTGATCGATCTGATGTTCTGTGTGGAGGACGAGTTCAAGATCACCGTGTCACGGGAGCAGGTCGAACTTGACACCATACAAGACGTCGTCACCTACATCGATCATCTCATCGCCGAGCAGAAGACAACGGTAGCCCAAGAGGAGACAGCGCCTTGAGGCGAGTGGTAGTCACGGGCCTCGGTGTGATCTCTCCGTTGGGCAATGAGCCCTTCATTTTTTTTGATAACCTCATGGCAGGCAAATCCGGGATCAAGCGCATCGACGCTGACTTTTGCCAGCGTCTGTGCACCCCGCTCGCCGCCTCGGTTATTTTCGATGCGAGCGCTTATTTCCCGGCGGCCAGATTACGGGCGCTCGATCGCGTCAGTCAGTTCGCACTGGCCGCCGCTGGCCAGGCCCTGGAGGACGCTGGCCCCGGGTGGAGCGATGCGGACAGGGTGCGTACCGGCGTGTTTCTGGGCACTGGTATGGGCGGGGCCAATACCACGGACGAAGGCTACCACACTATTTACGCAAAAGGCTCCGATCGGGTCAAACCCTATACCGTGCTAATGGCGATGACAAACGCACCCGCATCCTGGATCGGTATCGAGTATGGGCTGAGGGGGCCTAATGTCACGGTCTCCACCGCCTGCTCGTCTTCGGCCGTAGCAATCGGAGAGGCCTGGCGCCGGGTAAAAAGCGGTGATGCAGACATCATGCTTGCGGGCGGTGCAGAAGCGCCACTGAACTTTGGCACGCTCAAGGCGTGGCAGGCATTGAAAACCTTGGCGCTTGAAGACGCCGTAGACCCGTCGGCCTCGTGTAAACCCTTTGCAAAGGATCGGACGGGCCTGGTGTTAGGTGAAGGCGCCGCCATTTTGGTGCTGGAAGAATATCGCCGCGCGGCACGCAGGGCCGCGCGGATTTACGGTGAAATTGTGGGCTACGGGTTGAGCACGGATACAGCCCATATTACCCGGCCCACAGTGGAGGGGCAAGCGCGGGCGATGCAGCTGGCAATAGAGTCCTCTGAACTGGACGCTAATCAGATAGACTACATCAATGCCCATGGTACCGGTACGCTGCAGAACGATGGAGTAGAAACTTCGGCTATTAAACATGTATTCGGTGAGCAGGCCTACCGCATCCCGGTCAGTTCGACCAAGTCCATGCACGGCCACCTGTTGGGCGCCGCGGGTGCAATAGAATTCGTTGTCACCTTGTTGGCGATGCAAGCGAGCGCAATACCACCGACGATCAACCTGCATACACCCGATCCCGATTGTGACCTGGATTATGTGGCAGAGGGGGGCAGGCTAGAAGTCGAAACCAAGGTCGTTATGTCAAACTCATTCGCCTTCGGAGGAACGAATGCGGTCCTGATCGCGCGAAAACTGTAGCGCCGGTAAGCTAGGCATCCGCCGAGCTTCCGCCCGAGGGAGGGCATCCGCGACTTCAGTGCAGTCTCTTTTTGGCCTTTTCGACTTCTAGTAAGCGCTCCCGCAGGTATTCCCGATCCGGACCAGGGGGAGCTAGCGAAAGGTAACGCTTATAGTCCTCACTGGCCGCTTTATGGCACTCCAGCTTGTCGTACACGAATCCACGATCCCGTAACTCCTGTAGATCATTTGGATTAACCACCAGCATATGCTGGATCACATTTAATGCCTTTAGATATTCTTCTGATTTTACGTACACCGCCTTTAGGTTTCGCAGCATTCGCGAAAGCACGTCACGCTTGCGCGCCGGAGTCAGTAAGTGGGTCAGGTCAATCGGGTCACTTGAATGGAACTCCATAAGACTACTTAAGTGGCCTAAGAGATCTTTCTCACTCAGTGAGCGACCTCCCGCAAACGGATCCAATACGATGTCACCCCCTTCAACGTTCATTTTGACTAAGAAATGTCCCGGAAATAACACCCCCGCCAACGGTAACCCGATACGCTGTCCAATCTCAATGTAAATCATGGAAAGGCTTATAGGGATCCCGGTTTTGCGCTCCAACACCTCGTTTAAGAAGCTGTTCCGCGGATCATAGTATTCGTCAATGTTTCCGGCGAATCCCTGTTCTTCAAAAAGGAAACGGTTGAGCTCAAAGATAACGTTCGCCACGGATGCGCCTGGAACGAGTCGCTTCTTGACCACAGCGGCCATTTCATCGAGTCTGGACAAGTAGCTATCGACTCGCAGGTCAGGATATTCCGACTGAGCAAATAGCAAGGCCGCTTCGGCCAAGTTTATTAGGCTATCCGGTCTAGTGACCGCAGCGTTTAGGCGAAGAAGGCTTTTTTCCATATCGTTTCGAACGCAACGTTTATTCCAATCTTGTGGAAGAACGTAGAAAAACCAAGACAAAGCGTTAAAGGCATATTCATTGCCTGCGCAAGAGGTGATGCAAAAACTAGTGGGCCTATCAACACACTCGATAAGCGCTGATGAGCGCTTGGCCGTTCCAGAAAGTTTTAGAGCAAGACCATCGATTTCATGCAATCAATTACCCCTCTTGTCTATTAGCTTTTATAATCTAAGAAAAAACAAATTCTTACTCGATCACGGATTCGATTTGATGCCACCATGTCGCAGCTAAAGACCCTCATGTTTGACGTCGATGGAACACTTGTTGACACTGAAGAAGTGCATCGTCAGGCGTTTAATCTAGCTTTCCTGGACTTCGATCTCGACTGGCAATGGACACCGCATCTCTATAGCGAATTACTCGCTATATCGGGGGGCCGAGAACGTATCCATTCCTATGCCACGCATCTCGGACAGGCTGCCAAGAAGACCCACAATTTCAACGAGTTTGTGCTCCGTGTGCATCAGCGCAAATCGGCCCACTATGCCCGCTTGATCAGTAGTGAAGAAGTACCCTTGCGCCCTGGCATCAAACGTTTGCTGAATGAGGCCTTGGAACGAAACATAAAGCTGGCTATAGCCACGAGTACATCAATGGTCAATGTGAAAACGTTGTTGGACTATCGTCTACCTCCTGATTGGACGTCTTGGTTTGAGGTCATTGCAACGGCAGACACCATTGCCAAAAAAAAGCCTTCTCCCGACGTCTACCACTTTGTGCTAAATGTGCTCGGTCAAAAACCTCAACATTGCGTAGCGATTGAGGACACAGAAAGCGGCAACACAGCGGCCCTTCACGCGGGGCTCACCACGGTAATCACCCTCCATGCATTAACCCGTGGTAGCAAATTTCCAGGTGCGTCTCTGGTAGTTGATCACTTAGGAGAACCCGGATTACCGATGACCATATTCAGTAGCCAGAGTCTCAATACGGCCACCGCCACTCACGTTGATTTGCGGCTGCTTCAGCACGTACTCAGTGTAGCGATTCCTTGTCGCCAAAACGCAGATGCAACGCGCTGTGCCTGCCTTGGGATAGTTGAATAACTCTCGAACCTTCTCACCAATAATACCTCCGGCCAAAATGGAAGCCGTAGAAAAACGGGTAAGGCCGCAAGGAATAGTATGGATAATAGTAATAGGGAGAGTAACGATAGGCGTACCGGCTGTAATCTGGCCACAGATAGACGGTTTCGGCCTTAACTACGGGATACCCATACGACTTCTCGCCAATCTTTCGCGTAATCTGGCCTTCGATCACCCCATAGACAGTCATCTCCCGATCCGTTTTGTAGACGTCCGGATCTAGGAATCCTTCGACCCGCGCTATAAACCGCCCTGGCGAATAATCTAAACCTTGTGGCCGTCCGGAACTTCCCAACTGTTTCGCAACAACAATCAGTAACGTGTGATCTTCCTTGTTTTCGATTCGAACTATGGACCCACCCCATCTAACCAACTCACCTCGACGATTTTCCGCATCCTTCTGTACGGAGCTTATCGAGGGATCACCTAGGGGAGGGACTTTAATCTGGGGCGGTACGCTGGCGCAGCCTGCAGCTAAAAGCACAAAGCATAAAATAGTCTTAGCCCGCATAAGACTTACCCACACCCGCTTGAACAAAAAATTAGACCAAACAGCTATGTAAACAGTTCAACCGGAGGAAACTCGATTTGCAAGCAATGCATGGGCGCAAAGATACGGCGGTACGGATTCTGCGGTACGGATTCTGCGGTACGGATTCTAAGGTTGAAATTCCGTTGCCGACAGACGTTCACCCACTTTAATCACGACGGCCTTTAGATTTCCTTCCCTCAGCACTTCGAATCGTACGGTTTCACCCACGCGCAGCAAACCGATTTGATTGCGCACGTCGCTTGCGTCGCGCACGCGTTTTCCGTCAATACCTACAACGACGTCACCGGCCCGCAGACCGGCCCGGTCCGCTTCCGAGTCGGGGACCACGCTGGCGACAACGGCACCACCTTGGGGCGCTACATCGAAGGCTTTGGCAAGCTCAGGTGTCAAGTCTTGAAGTTGAACACCGATAGTGCCCCGTTTGACTTCGCCGTACCTGACCAAGTGCTCAATCACGCGTTCAACCATTTTGCTCGGGATCGCGAACCCGATCCCCACATTTCCACCCGATTGGGAAAATATTGCGGTATTTATCCCGATCAACTCACCTCTCAGGTTGACCAATGCCCCCCCAGAGTTGCCGGGGTTAATCGACGCGTCTGTTTGAATAAAGTCCTCGTAACCCTCGATGCCTAAACCGCTACGGCCAAGCGCGCTTATGATACCCGAGGTCACGGTCTGTCCAAGCCCGAACGGGTTTCCGATCGCCACTACGAAATCGCCCACCCGCAGGCGTTCCGAATCGGCCACCTTGACGGAAGTCAGGTCTTTGGCGTCTATCTTTATAACAGCGATATCGGTCTCTGGATCGGTGCCTATCAACTCCGCTTGCAAGCGGCGACCATCCCGCAGTTTGACCGCTATTTGGTCGGCATTGGCGATCACATGATTGTTGGTGACCACTAAGCCACGCCTTGCGTCCATGATGACGCCAGAGCCTAGGCTCTCTGTCTTACGCTCTAGGGGCATATCAGGGATGTTGAAGAAGCGTCGGAAAAAGGGATCGCTGAGAAGAGGGTTTTCCCGAATACGGATCCGCCCCTCCGTGGCGATGTTTACCACCGCTGGCGTCACTTGCTCGAGCATCGGCGCAAGAGTAGGCAGCGGCGTTCCCTCAATGGAAGCAGGAAGCGCTGCTGGTGCAGGAGCAAACAAACTGCTTGCTAACCACATCCCGAACACTAAGGCGCTGCTTCCGACACTGCTCCGGCGGGCAGCGCTGGCACGGGCTCGCGTTTTTGGAAAAAGAACCACAGTTGCAAGCTCCTTGTTAAATCGTCTTTGCATAAAACCTGGAAGATAAGGCTGCACAAGCCTATTTCTCTTCTTTCTCTTCTCAAGCTCCTTAAACGGGATTCGAAGGGCATCGCCGCAAATAAAGCTGGGGGGTTTTTTAGTTTGTGTCCGCTCTCAGCACCTCTTCCTGGCCCTGGGTGTTCACAGTATACAGCAACACAGGACGCCGCCATACCTTCGATAGGTAGCCCAATACCTTGCGCGCTGAGTGCGTATCGAGACCTCTTCCGTCAAACACGTGATCTTGTCGCAGCACTAAAGTGCCGTCGGTTTGCAGCTCGGAAATATAAACCCTGGGGGTTCCGAAATTGTATTTTGGCCTCAAAATCGCCTCATGAAGGGCATCTATGTCCCATTCTTCGACGGTGATTTCTCCACTACGCTTCGCTGTGTAGGTGAATAGCCCTAATTCTCTGGCCGTGTCCACATCCAAGTAATTGCGCACAAAACCGGTGTCTTCCTCCTCTCGCATGATCTTGCGGGCATGATCGAGGCCCTGCTCTTCTATGATTTTATCCCACAAGCTAAAGCCGATGTGATACGGATTGAGTGCCAGCGCGACTTCGTGCTCACCCGCGAAAGGACGCACGACATCCGAATGGATCTTTATGGCGTCTAGGTATTCTTCATCCGGCAGGAAACTAGCCTCTCGCAGCAACCTGGCGTGCCAATAGGAAGCCCACCCCTCGTTCATGATGTTGCAACAAAATACGGGATGAAAGTAGAAAGACTCCTCTCGCACCGCCAGAAAGATGTCTCTTTCCCAGTCGTCCAGCTCGGGTGCATAGTGGGCGACAAACCACAACAGGTCATATTCCGGATGCGGAGGCATGGGAGCGCGTCGATACTTTGGTTTATGTGAGGAGGGCGGGCTTTCTCCGGGCAGGTTTGTGAACCGTTCCTTGAATTCGTCCTTGGAGAAAAGAGCATCGGATTTCAGATATTTATCGAAAAGTGGCCGGCGCAAGCTTTTGCTGTAATCGATATGCTGCTCGAGGGCTAAAGCCGCATCCAGAACTTCTTCCACACGCTTGACCCCGTGCTCATTGATGGACTGCTCGATCTGATGCGCATGTGCGGCGGCTTGCTCAACGATTCGGTGCCCCACTTGATCCTGGGCCGTTTTAAACAGCAGATTGTTCTTGGCAAAGTCTGCGTGGCCGAGCACGTGCGCTACTACCAGGGTATTTTCCTGTAGCGAGTTGGTGTTGGACATATACGCCCGAACTGGGCTACCCGGAAACACCACCTCAAATATCCTCGAATGGCCCATTCTGTGCTGGACCAGTTCGTAGATATATCGCACCCCAAAGGACCAATGCGCCATACGCACCGGAAGTCCGTAGACCGCCACCTCCATCATGAACGACGGAGGGACAATCTCAAATTCTACTGGATAGAAATCTAGCCCCAGGGACCGAGCCATGCCCTCCAGTCGCCCGAGGTATCCTCTGAGAGTATCCTCCTCCATTAACTCAGGACAGCTCGGTGCTTGCCTGATGCTGGAATAGACCTTTAATCGCTGGCCAGATATCTTCGTAACCGCCAAGCGGATAGCTGCCTACACCCAAACCCCGTCTTACCAAGCTATCGAACAGCCGTCCCGTTTCGGAATGCGATACTTGCTTTTGGAGGGAACCGGTCTCCACGTATCCGATAAAATTCATCAGCGCGGACAATTCATTTAAAGCGGATGCCGCCGGCCCCCGGTCCGCAATAAAATTGTCACCGTCGGACGCATAGAACAAATAGCCATTGTACCGATAAGAATCAAAGCGGGATTGAAAAAGGTCTAGCACAACCTTGAATGCACTCGAAGCCTGAGTACCTCCTTCGGCAGTCACGTAAAAGAATTGCTCCTCCGAAAATTCCCAGGCTGTGCTAGTATGCGCGATGAATACCGTATCCAGCTGGATATACTGCCGCCGCAAGCCCTGCAGTGCCCAAAAGAAAAACGTCTTGGCGAGCTTGCGGTCTTCTTCGCCCATGCTCGATGAAACATCCATCGCAAAAAAAACCACAGCGCAAGTCGCCGGACGGCGGCGGCGCGAAAGCTGGCGAAAGCGCAAATCGTCATTCGCAAAGCCCGGTCCATCGGGTTGAACAGAGCGTCGTTTGATCGCCTCCTTCATGGTGCGTCTCCTATCCAAACGAGAGCGTACCCCGCGCTTGTCCCATCCTTCCCGCACGAATTCATCGTGCGCCAATACGGTGCCGGGCTTGGGTTTCAGCCTCGGTAACTGCAGTTCCTCCCAAAGCCAGTCGATGATATCGTTGATTTTAAGCTCGATAAAAAACTGAAATCCGCCCTCGTCTGTACCTGCACCGCGGCTTCTGCCCTCCCCTAAATCGGGCACCAACACATCCCCGGGTTTAACTTGTCCTTTGGCCCCTTGTCCCGCCCGAACCTGCTCCTCTGAGCGGCGTAGGCGAAAGCGGCTATGTTCCAAGAAGCGTACAGGCACCCGTATGGCCCGATCGCTAGGACGCGTGATCACGTCCGGGCCGGCGATGATTTCCGGCAGATGCGCTTTTACCGCCTCACGGATTTTTTCGTTATGCCGCAACCAATCGCGCGGACCCCGGGAGAAAAGCTCATACCATCCCTTATTCGCAGTACCGATAGAACGTTTAGGATCAAAACCCATCGCTAACGACCAACCTGTGATTACATGCTCACCTGGTTTTCATTCTTGGGACAATAAGGTGGTCACGTAATTTAGTGCCTCGCGCGCACTATGAAAGTCATAACTGTACTCCTCCACTAGCCTTCTTTCGACCGCCGAGATCTTCTCCTTGGTTTCTTCATCAGGCCGAGCGGGAGAGGTCACCAGACGCAGTACATCGCGCCGCTCTTCAAACAAATATTGTTCGATAGCCTCATGCAGGCGTGCGTGATTATCGAGGGTGAACTTTTCTCCCATCTTGTAAGCAACCATTGCTTTCCTCACGACTTCTTGCCGAAAAGCCATCTTACCCGATTCGGATATGCTTATTTTGCTTTCTACGGCCCGCAGGAAACGCTCGTCAGGATCACGCGTCTCGCCGGTGATGGGATCTTCCACTTCGCGGTTGTCGAGGCTAGCCTCCACCTCATCGAGGTATTTCTCGAGCAGGGACTGGGCTTCCTTTTGAAAAGAAGCAAACAGCGCTTTGTGCACGTCCTCCTTAACCCAACGATTGTAAAAATCCTTGCGCACCATCACCAGGAAATCCATCCATTCGCGTTTGTGCTTCGCATCCATTCTGGCATCTGATTCGATGGCGTCTTTGAGCGCTAACAGGATCTCCATGCTGGTTAAACTTTGCAATTCGCTGCGCGTGATGGCTTTGGAGACCGCATTGATCACAAAGCGCGGGCTGACCCCTGACATTCCTTCCTCAGGAGTTTCGGTACGAACCCGGTCCACTTCCGCATCACTGAACCCTTCCACATCTTCCCCGGCGTATAAGCGCACTTTTTTGGGCAGCGTGAGTCCTTCTCGTTCCGATTTGTGCAGCCGTGTCAGGATCGCAAACACAGCCGCCACTGCAAGCGCGTGCGGATCTAGATGCACCTCGCGAAAATTCGGTGCCGCGGAAATCAACTTGGCGTAGATGCGGCGTTCATCGTGGTACGACAAGGTATAGGGCACCTTAACGATGACCATGCGATCCAACAGGGCTTCGTTTTCCTTCTCCTGCAAGAACTTGTGAAACTCAGCCAGATTGGTATGGGCAAGGATTGCCTCATCGAGGTAGATCAAGGGAAACCGCGACACCTTGACGTTTTTTTCCTGAGTCAAGGTGAGCATAAGATAGAGAAACTCTCGCTTGACTTTGAGAATTTCAATCATCTCCAGTAGGCCGCGGCTGGCGGCGTACACAGCGCCCGACCAGGACCAAGCGCGCGGATGACCCTCATCTCCGTATTCGCTCACCTTCGATAGGTCGACAGAACCGACAAGGTCTGCGATGTCGGCGGTGGTGGGGTCATGGGGCGCGTACGTACCGATCCCACTGCGCCCAGCCTCCGAAATAAACACCCGGCGCACCGGGAATTGCATGAAATCCCCGCTGAATTCCTCTTCCAAACGAACTCGGCTGAAAGGTGTTAGCTCGCCGCTGATTTCCACCCCATAGGTCTCCCGAAAATTCCCCCGCAGCGTGTGCGGTACCAGCAACAGGGGGCTTTCGTTAGTCGGCGAGCCTTGCAAAGCGTATAGGGCTCCCTCGTCGGTACGGCTATATTCTTCCAAGCCCCGCTTGAGCAGAATAACCATGGTGGACTTGCCGCCAGAGGGAGGACCCAATAGGAGCAATAAGCGTCGCCCTACCTCCGAACCCGCGCTAGCGGCTTTAAAATAATCGGCAACCCGCTCAAGGGCGTCGTCAAGGCCAAAAAGCTCATCGGCAAACAAGCAATATTGCTTTGCTTCCACGCCTTCTGCCCTCGTTCTGCGCTCATTCCAGCGCAACATGTCCCAAATATACTGGTGGCTGTTACGCGTCAGCACCTCGGGATTGAGAGGCACGACCTCCTCAAGAAACTGGGCGAACGTACCTTCCCAAAACTTCGCTTTATGCTCCTTTGCGTAGTGCGACAACGACCGCAGGAAGCGAGCGCGGGTGGTGCTATCTCCATTGTTGCCGTTATTGCCCATGAAGTCTCTCCGCTTTACCTAAAACCGTGCGCTATCGCCGAATGCCTATTACTAATAGTACAGCAGCCAGGCCACACAGATCCCAAAGAGCCAAAAAAACCTTGCTTGGTACAGAATGTTGGACTGTACCCGGCAAGTCAAATTCCTCATTCAAACCCCGATTTCGGTGCGCACATCGATTAATTCAGGGAAAAATGTCCGTTCCAACGCCTGCTTAAGAAAGCCCACGCCCGAGGAACCGCCGGTGCCCCGCTTATAGCCGATGATGCGTTCCACGGTTTTTAGGTGACGAAAACGCCAGAGCTGGAAGTTCTCTTCCAGATCGACCAGCTTTTCACACATGGCGTAGGCGTCCCAGTGGGATTTGGGATCGTCATAAATGTTCTTGAATACAGGGATAAGGCCCGGGTTGCGCTGGTGCGGTTGAGACCAGTCGCGTTGCACACATTCGTGGGGGATGGCGTAACCGGCACGATGCAGATGCAATAAAAATTCGTCGTAGATGGACGGAGATTTTAATAGGACTATGATGGCGTCGTATGTCTGCTCGTGGTAACGAAAGATTTCCGCTATGGCCGCGTTCTTATTACCCAACATAAACTCAATCGCACGGTATTGTGGGGATTGCAAGCCCGATGCGGTTCCCAAAACACCACGGAATTGTACATATTCGCTTGGGGTTAAGGTCTCGAGGACCGCCCACTGGTTGAACAGCTGCATTTGAATCTGCTTGACGCGCGCAAGGATCTTGAAACAGGGATCTAGGTCATCATTGCGGATGTGCGCGAGGGCTGCCTTTAGCTCATGAATAATGAGCTTCATCCAAAGCTCGGAGGTTTGGTGTTGGATGATGAACAGCATCTCGTCATGGTGCAGTGGCTCGCTCAGCGGTTTTTGCGCAGAGAGTAATCTATCGAGGCAGAGGTAATCGCTGTACGTCATGTGGCGGCGCAAATCAAGCCTGATCCCTTCCCCCACATCACGGCGGCCGTTGTCGTTTTGGGTTTCCATATTCGTTTCTCGAAACTTGCGCCTCGGCCCGATTATCCAATCAGGGCAAATGTGCATTGCATTATCCTACGCTAGTTCGTGACCCAGTCCCAACAAGGGCACTATTATTTAAGACAAGGGTTCGGCATGGAAACATTAGCAGCACCAGGCCTTGCAGGCGTTGTCGTGGGTTACACGGCGGTCTCTACCGTAGAGGAAAACGGTGACGGACTTTTTTACCGCGGCTACGACGTGGGCGACCTTGCGCGTGAAACGAGCTTCGAGGAAGTCGCCCACTTATTGATCCACCATGAGCTGCCGACGGCCGAGCAGCTTGCGACATACCGCATACAGCTCACGCGGCAACGAGGGCTGCCGGATCCCCTAAAGAGCATCCTGGAGCAATTGCCGCAGGATGCGCATCCGATGGATGTCGTGCGTACGGCTGTTTCAGCACTGGGCTGTTTGGAGCCCGAGACTCCCGCTCGAGGGGCGCAGTCTGTCGCCGATCGGCTATTAGCAGTTTTACCCTCGATGTTCCTGTATTGGCACCATTTTCATAGCCGTGGGGTACGGATCCAGACCGCCACCGAGGCACCGGACATCGCCAGTCACTTTCTTTGCTTGCTGCACGGCCGACTCCCGGAGGATCTGATTCGGAAAACGGTAGATGCATCGTTGATTTTGTACGCCGAGCACGAATTTAATGCTTCTACCTTCAACGCCAGGGTCACTACTTCGACCCTCAGCGATGTCTATTCTGCCCTGACCAGCGCCATAGGCACCCTGCGCGGACCGCTGCATGGCGGCGCCAACGAAGCCGCTATGGAATTGCTTGCCGAGTTCAGCTCGCCGGATGAGGCGGAGAGAGAAATCAGGCACCGTCTGCGAGGCAAGAAGGTGATCATGGGATTTGGTCACCGCGTCTATAAGCGGCGTGATCCCCGCTCCGACATCATCAAAGAGTATGCACGCCACCTTGCCGAAGCGAAGGGGCGGCAGGATTTGTTTGCCATTTCCGAGCGTATCGAGCAGGTGCTGCGACGGGAAAAGGGATTGTTTCCCAATCTGGACTTCTATAGCGCCTCGGCCTATCACCTGTGCGGGATCCCCACTTCTTTGTTTACGCCCTTGTTTGTAGTATCCAGGACCAGCGGGTGGATCGCGCACATCATGGAACAGCGCCAGGATAACAAGCTGATCCGCCCGCTCGCCGAGTACCGCGGACCGCCGCCACGGGCGCTGGTGCCCTTACGCGATCGCGGCCCCTAAGCGTGCACATGGCCGAGAACACACGCCCGCTTGCTGAAGAGGACCTACTCGCGGCTATAACCGATTACGTCTACGCAGGGCGCATAAGCAGCCCCGAGGCCTTTAAAATTGCCCGCTACTGCCTCCTCGACGCCTTGGGCTGCGCGATCGCGGGCCTCGCTCATCCGGTTTGCCGAAAACATCTTGGGCCGCTGGTGCCTGGGGCCGAATTGCCCCTCGGCGCCCGCGTGCCAGGGACGACCCATAGACTTGATCCGGTGCAGGCTGCATACAACATCGGCTGTTTGATCCGGTGGTTAGACTACAACGACACCTGGTTGGCCGCCGAATGGGGCCATCCCTCCGACAACCTCGGTGCGATATTGGCTTGTGCCGACTATGTCGCCCAAAACACACCCACGCCGATTCGCATGCGCGATGTACTAGCGTATTTAATCAAAGCCTATGAAATCCAAGGGGTGTTAGCGCTCGCGAACAGTTTCAACCGGATCGGCTTGGACCACGTGTTCCTGGTGCGGGTAGCCTCTTCCGCAGTAGCCACGGCGGTGCTGGGTGGGGGACGCCGGGAGATCATCAATGCCCTCTCGAACGCCTTCCTCGATGGCGGCGCACTGCGCACCTACCGCCATACCCCTAATACGGGCTGGCGTAAGTCCTGGGCGGCCGGTGATGCGACGGCTCGCGGCGTACGTCTCGCGCTGATGGCTACCTCCGGCGAGATGGGTTACCCTCTGGCTTTGTCCGCTCCCCAATGGGGGGTTTGCGACGTTTTGTTTCAGGGCAAGCCGCTCAGCCTGGCCAGATCTCTGGGCTCTTATGTGGTCGAAAACATCTTATTTAAAGTCAGTTATCCAGCTGAATTCCATGCCCAAACCGCTGCCGAGTGCGCGGTTCAGCTGCATACGCGAGTGCAGGATCGCCTGCATGAAATTAAACGCATTGTGCTCACTACCCAGACTCCGGCAATGCGCATCATTAACAAAGCCGGGCCGCTCACTAACCCGGCGGATCGCGATCATTGCCTGCAGTACATCGTGGCCGTGGCCTTGTTGTACGGCGACTTGAAATCGCAGTACTACGAGGACCTCACGGCCTGCGATCCCCGCATCGATGCTCTGCGGGAGCGCATGCAGGTGATCGAAGAGCCACGCTTCAGCCGAGACTATCTCGACCCCGATAAGCGCTCGATCGCAAACGGGGTAGCCATACACTTCGTGGATGGCTCTACGGAGTCGTGCCTCATCGAATATCCGCTCGGGCATCGGCGTCGGCGCGAAGAATCGCTACCTCATCTGCTGGAGAAGTTTCAAACCAACTTGACTCAGCATTTTTCCTCGGGGCGGCGCAAAAAATTAGCCGCCTTTTTCACCCAAGCAGATGCGTTTGAGACGATGCCGGTCGAGGAGTTCATGGGGCTATGGGCGGGTTAGGTTTTACGCCCATTAGTCGAGCTATGGCCTCTGCACCCGGCTGATGCACCAACCCCCGTTCGGTAACGAGGACGTCGACCAATGCTGCTGAAGTGACATCGAATACTGGATTCCAGGCATTCGCCCCTGTTGTCGCTACCGGAATGCCATTGAAGGCCAGGATCTCGCTCGGAGGGCGGTGTTCGATGTGAATCGCCTCTCCGCTCGGCGTGTCCACGTCCACCGTACTTGATGGAGCAACCACCATAAATCGCACATCGTGCGCCCGTGCGGCCAGCGCCAGGACGTAGGTGCCTATCTTGTTGGCCACATCTCCGTTGCCCGCAATGCGGTCTGCACCGACGATGACCCAGTCAATGGCCGCGCATTTCATTAGATAGGCCGCAGCACTATCGGCGAGGAGGGAAACCGGGATCCCGTCTTGCGCAATTCCCAGGCTGTAAGCCTCGCCCCTTGCAGCCAGGGGCGGGTTTCCGTCGCATAGACCTTGGTAATCCTCCCTTTGCCATACGCGGCCCGGATGACACCGAGGGCCGTGCCGAACCCGCCGGTGGCAAGCGACCCTGTGTTACAGTGGGTGAGGACCCGCGCGCCAGGCTCGATCAAGGAAGCCCCTAGCTCGCCCATGCGCCGGTTAGCGGCGAGATCTTCGCGCTGGATGGCGGTTGCTTCGGCAAGCAAGGTCGGCGTCGGATCGCCATGGATGTCGGCGAACAAAGCGCCCATGCGCGATAAGGCCCAGCGCAGGTTCACCGCCGTGGGGCGGGCCTGTGCTAACTGCTCCAGCGCCGGTTGCACCGCGTCCCGCCAGCGCTCGCCGGCCTGGGCATACGCCTCCCCCCCGCGAGCGCTACCCCATAGGCGGCCGTGATCCCGATTGCCGGGGCGCCGCGCACAACCATGTCCGCGATCGCACGAGCGACTTCGCCTGCGGTGCTCAGGCGAAGATAGCAAACTTCTCCCGGGAGCTTGCGTTGGTCGAGCAATTCCAAGCCATCGTCCCGCCAATGCATGGCCCGCACCGAGTCAAAGCTGTTGATATCCGGCATTGCTTCCCTCCGTTATTAAGGTGAGATCCTATACCCGGTGCCGACACAACACCTATAATGAGCCGCCAAGCATTTGTTTCGCCTTCCCATGCAAGTCGACACCCTGGTTCACGCGCGCTGGGTGATCCCGGTGGAGCCGCGCCAAGTCCTGCAGCACCATAGCCTCGCGATAGCTGGCACCAAGGTGGTGAACATCGTTCCCACACAACAAGCGGGTGAGGTGTTCCAAGCGCGGGAGACCTACCATCTGCCCCAGCACGCGCTGATCCCCGGCCTCGTAAACGCCCATACCCATGCCGCCATGAGCTTGTTTCGCGGTATTGCCGATGATCTGCCTTTAATGGAATGGCTAAACCAGCATGTTTGGCCCGCCGAGCAAAAATGGGTCAGCGCGGAATTCGTGCACGATGGGGCCTTGCACGCCGTTGCGGAGATGCTGCGGGGGGGAACAACGTGCTTTAACGATATGTATTTCTTCCCGGACGAAACGGCTGGGGCCGCGTCGGAGGCAGGGATCCGGGCCTGTGTGGGCCTTATTCTGATCGATTTTCCCTCCCCTTGGGCCACCGACGCGCAGGACTATTTCCGCAAAGGCCAAGCGGTCCACGACCGGTTTCGCGATCACCCCTTGGTGAGCATTGCACTCGCTCCGCATGCGCCCTATAGCGTCTCAGACGAGGTCTTGGTGCGGGTTCGGGCCTTGGCGGAGGAGCTGGACCTGCCTATCCACATGCATGTGCACGAAACCCACGATGAGGTCAAAGACGCGGTAGCACGCACCAGCGAGCGCCCCTTGCAGCGCTTGTCGCGCTTAGGGCTGTTATCACCCCGGCTGCTGGCGGTGCATGCCACCCAGTTGCGCGATGAGGAAATCACCACCCTCGCACACTATGGCGTGCACGTCGTTCACTGCCCCGAGTCGAATCTCAAACTCGCCAGCGGTTTCTGCCCGGTCGATGCGTTGATACGCCGCGGGGTTGGCGTCGCCCTGGGAACCGACGGGCCGGCCAGCAACAACGATCTCGATATGTTCGGCGAGATGCGGGTAGCGGCTTTGCTTGGAAAAGCAGTTGCGGGTGACGCCAGGGCGCTCGATGCGCACACGGTGCTAGCCATGGCCACTTTGAATGGGGCGCGTGCTCTGGGATTGGACTCGCTTATCGGTTCACTCAGACCGGGAAAGGCGGCGGACATCGTGGCCGTCGATCTCGGTGACATTGAAACCCAGCCTTTATACGATCCCCTATCACAGCTCATTTACGCCGCCGGCAGAGATAAGGTAAGCCACGTTTGGGTAGCTGGGCGGCCGGTGGTGCGTGACCGAGCGTTGCTTACCTTAGATAAGACCGCGATCCTGGAACGCACCAGGCTGTGGCAGGAGCGACTTGCGGCGTTTCGCGGCCACACGAATTGAAAGCTCAATGAGGCGCTTCGATAAATTACGTTAGGCTGAGCTGGCGGGCGCAGCAGGGAGTACCTCATCCGGGACCTCGCTGGACCGGGAATGCAGGCCGCATAGCTCATCCCACCGATTGACGATGGCACAAAACAGATCGGCGGTGCGCTCCGCGTCGTAGATCGCCGAGTGCGCTTCCCCTTCCTCCCATTTCAAACCGGCGGCTTGCACGGCGCGCGAGAGCACGGTCTGCCCATAGACCAAACCCGCAAGCGAAGCCGTGTCAAAGGTGCTAAAGGAGTGAAACGGATTGCGTTTGATGCGGCTGCGGCTAGCCGCCTCTTTTATAAAAGCGAGATCAAAGGCAGGATTGTGCCCAACCAAGATCGCCCGGCTGCACGCATACTGGACTACTTGACGCTGCACTTCGGTAAATATCTCCTCGAGCGCTTGTTTCTCGGAGACTGCGAAGCGAAAGGGATGGTAGGGGTCAATGCGGTTAAACTCCAGGGCGGCACGGTCCAGGTTAGCACCCGGGAAAGGCAGCACGTGGCGCGCCATGGTGCGCTCGCGATCCCAGCGCCTGCTATCATCCACATGCAGCGAGACCGCCGCTATCTCAAGCAAGGCATCGCGCTTGGCGTCAAACCCCGCGGTCTCTACATCCACTACCACAGGCAGAAAGCCTCGGAACCGAGCCTTGAGGTATTTATTTCCTCCCACCATTTTCAATGAGGCATCGATTACGTCAAACGCTCTTGTCTTCGTGCAGCCCTATCCGCGGCGGCACGAGCTCAGGATTTCTTGCATAAACGAGGCTATCCGAAACAGCCTCGTTTATGCAATACCGGTAAGTGTGCCTAAACGGTTAGCGCCGTCTTTTTCGGCGGGGTTTCACCGTCGCGGTTGCTGCTTGAGGGGTTTTTTCAAAAACCATTCGGCCCTCCTATAATAACCGTTTCATGCCGCCCCACAAGATCGACCCCCTAGGCGAATACCGCGCTAAGCGCTCGGCGGAGCGCACCCCGGAGCCCTTTGGACGCACAGCGCACGTGCTGAGCCAGCGCTTTGTGGTGCAACAACACGCCGCACGGGCACTGCATTACGATTTTCGCCTGGAAATGGACGGGGTGCTGCGTTCCTGGGCCATACCTAAAGGCCCTTCGCCCAATCCCAGAGACAAACGGCTTGCGGTCCAGGTCGAAGACCATCCCCTGGACTACGTCGATTTCGAGGGGGTGATCCCGCAAGGCAACTACGGTGCCGGCGCGGTGATCGTGTGGGATCGGGGGGTGTGGGTTCCGTTAAACGATCCTGCAGAGGGCCTCGTCAAGGGCAAGCTGTTGTTCGAGCTCAAGGGCTACAAGCTGCGCGGCAAGTGGACACTGGTTAAAACCCGGCGTAACCAGAAAGACTGGCTGATGATCAAGGAAAAAGACGGCCACACCTCGGATCAAGGCACCGAGGCGTTCGCTCAAGATTCCGTTCTTTCCGGGCGTACCGTCCACGATCTCAAACAAAGAGCCGATCCCGCGCAAGCAGTCAGTGAGCGATTGCACCAGCTAGGCGCGAAGAAAAATCCCATTTCGGCGGATCGTGTTGCGCTTATGCTGGCGCGCTCAGGGATCCCCTTTTCCAATAGCGGTTGGCTGTTTGAGATCAAATACGACGGATATCGCCTGATCGCCGCGCGCGAGATGGGAAAAGCCAGACTGTATTCCCGCGCCGGCCATGATCTAAGCGCCACCTTCCCGGAAATAGCGGAGGTCGTCAACGCCCTGCCTTTCGAGCATTTTATCCTGGATGGCGAGGCGGTGGTGCACGATGAGCGCGGTCTGCCCAGCTTCGATCGCCTGCAAAAGCGAGGACGGCTCACACGGCGGGCGGATATCGAGCGTGCCAGCATAACCCTGCCCGCCACGCTCTATGCGTTTGACTTACTCGCTCTTGGAGACTTCGACCTTCGAGCGTTGCCTCTGAAAACGCGGAAAAGCGTATTAAAAAACATCTTACCCTCCATCGGGCCGATACGCTTCGCGGACCACATCGAGGATCAGGGAGAGCTAATGTACGCCCGGGTGCGCGCGCTGGGCTTGGAAGGTGTGATCGCCAAACACGCCGACTCGCCTTATATCGGTGGACGCTCCGCGCAGTGGATCAAGTTCACGGTCGAAAAAAGTGATGATTTCGTCGTTGCCGGCTTTACCGATCCCAAAGGTTTGCAACCGCTGTTCGGCGCCCTGTTGCTGGCTCAATACTCGGAAGGGGAGTTCCATTACGCAGGGCGCGCGGGCACCGGTTTCTCGCATAAAACGTTGAAGGAGATCAACGCGCAGCTACGGTCGATAGAGTCCGCGGACGCACCGCAAGGCGCCCCTTCTGAGCGCAGCTTGCACTGGATAAAGCCGCAATTGGTGTGCGAGGTCACGTTCAAAGGGATCACCCCAGATGGTGTCTTACGCCAGCCCGTGTTCGTTCGCTTGCGCGATGATAAAAGACCCGAGGAATGCCTGAGCCGATTGCCGCTGCAACAGCCGGTAGGAATTGCGCAGGCGCAACCGGTGTCTCCCACAGTCGAAAAGACGGTACGTTTTACCAACCCGGAGAAAGTGTTCTGGCCACAAGAGGGTTATACCAAAGGGGATCTGCTCGACTACCATCGAGCGGTGGCGCCGTGGCTGCTGCCTTATCTGGCCGATCGGCCGGTCGTGCTCACGCGCTATCCGGATGGCATCACCGGCAAGTCGTTTTTCCAAAAAGACGCACCTGAGTTCGCCCCGGAGTGGGTACGGCAAGAGCGCCTATGGAGCGAGGGCAGCGAACGCGAAATCAACTATTTCATCGTCGAGGATGTGGACTCGCTGCTCTACATCATCAACCTGGGCACCATCCCGCTGCACATCTGGTCCAGTCGCTTGGGCTCACTAGAGCGGCCGGACTGGTGCATCCTCGATCTGGACCCTAAAGGCGCGCCCTTCAGCGACGTGGTGACGATCGCAAAGGCGATCCGCCGGCTTTGCGCTGAGATCGCACTGCCGTCATTCGTCAAAACCAGCGGTTCTTCCGGGCTGCACGTGCTCGTTCCCCTGGGGTGCGAGTACAGCTATGAGCAATCGCGCACACTCGGCGAGTTGCTGGCACGGGTGATGGTCGCAGAATTACCCAAGCTCGCTACCGTCACGCGCGCGATAAAAGCGCGCGAAGGCCGCGTCTACATCGATTATTTACAGAATGGGCATGGCCGACTCCTGGTAGCGCCTCTTAGCGCGCGCCCTCTGCCGGGCGCCACCGTATCTATGCCCTTGAGCTGGCATGAAGTTCATGGGAAGCTGGATGCGGGGCGATTTACGATTAAAACTGCGCTGCGACGGCTGCATTCCCTAAAAACAGAGCCCCTGCGCTCGATCATGGATCAAAAGGTGGATTTGCGGTTTGCCCTTAATGCCTTGTCGAAACGGTTTCCCGTAGCACAGACTCGGTGATCCGCCCCCGCTTAACTGTGCGCAACGGATGAACGCTTCGGGGCCTCCAGAGAGGATACTTTCTGATATGGACATTACAAGGGCTGACCCTATCGATGTGACAAGATCTGACCCTATCGAGGTTGTGGCCCTATCGAGGTGTGTTGACATCAACTTAAGTGATGCTATGATGATATTCATGCGTAGCACTGTCCGTATCGATGACGATCTGCTTTTGGAACTGAAAGAGCGGGCACGCAAGGAAAATATTTCCCTCACCCGGCTGCTGAATCGGACCCTGCGTGCGGGCATACAGGCATCGCATAAGCCAAGTCCACGAAAACCCCGCTATCGGGAGAAGACGTATTTGATGGGTACACCCCGAGTTGACCTGCACAAAGCGCTTGCACTAGCCGCCGAGCTGGAGGATGAGGAAATCATCAGAAAAATGATGCTGCGAAAATGAAGGTCGTCGACCTGAATGTCCTCCTCTATGCCGTCAACGAAAACGCGGTACATCACACACCATTGCTCAAATGGTGGGAGGAGGCCATTAATGGCGACGAACCACTGGGTCTGCCCTGGATCGTCCTCCTTGGTTTTCTCCGCATCTCCACAAACCCTAGAATTTTTCCCCAACCACTCGAGCCCGATACCGCAATCAGCAAGATCGGTATCTGGCTGTCCCTCGACAACACGCGGCTGGTGTGTGAAAAAGAGGAGCACTGGGATATTCTTCGTTCGCTTCTCGCCGAGACCGGCACCGCAGGCAATTTGACCACAGATGCCCACTTGGCAACGCTTGCGATCAGCCATGGCGCCGCCCTCGTATCCTGTGACAATGACTTCGCCCGTTTCAAGGGCCTTCGCTGGGAAAACCCGATAGGGTGATTGGCGAATTCGATCTCTGTCAATTCGCCATTGCCAACGCGTACCAGAAGCGATACCTATGATACCGTATCAAAAAGTAACGCTCCGTACGCGCCGCCTAGGGATATTAGAGGGCCGTGCGCAATGCTATTTCAAGGAGGATTTTTCCCTCAGCCGATCCTAATGCGTGTCCGGCGTTTTAGGAAAGTTCCTGCTTTGGCGCCCGAGCGAGCAGCGCCTGTACCGCCTCTCTCGGAGTGCATTGCCCGTTCAGCACCTGCGTAACCTGGGCAACAATCGGCATTTCCACGAAGTGCTTGCGTGCCAGATAATCCACCTCAAAGGCGGTGCCCAGCCCTTCCACCACTTGGCCGATGCGCCGAACGCCCTCCTTCGCCGATAGGCCTTGCGCGAGCGCCAACCCTAAGCGCCGGTTACGCGATTGGTTATCCGTACAGGTGAGCAGTAAATCTCCCAATCCCGCCAATCCGATAAAGGTCTCGCTGCGCCCACCGAGCTGCACGCCCAGGCGAGTCATCTCAGCCAAGCCCCGGGTTATCAGAGCAGCGCGGGTGTTCGCACCAAACCCCAGACCATCCGCGATCCCAGCCGCGATCGCCAACACGTTTTTTACCGCCCCACCCACCTCCACCCCGATGATATCAGTGTTCGTGTAGGCTCGAAGCGGCCCCCCGTGCAGGCGCTTGGCCAAATCTGAGGCAAAACCCGGATCATTCGAGGCTACGGCAAGCGCGGCAGGCAATCCGGCCGCTACTTCGGCTGCGAACGTGGGACCGGAGATCACGGCCATCGGCCGTCCCGGCGCAAAAACCTCTTCAACCACTTGATGCGGGAAAAGGTGGGTCCCCGTTTCTATCCCCTTGCAAGCCCAGGCGACGCGCACATCGGCCCCACATCGCCGTATGGCCTGCAGCGTATCCCTCAAGCCATCGCTGGGCACCGCGAGGATCAGAGTCCGTACGCCTCTAAGCGCGTCCTTGAGATCTGCGCTAAGGCTCAGGCGCTTCGGAAACGCACATTCCGGCAAGTAACGCCGATTGCGCCGCTCTTGCCGCAGGGTCTCTATATGCTCTGGGCGATGGCCCCAAAGGACTACGGATCGCTGATTACGGGCGATCTGCACCGCCAGGGCGGTTCCCCAAGAGCCCGCCCCGAGGATTAACACCGGGTCAACGGCATCGGCACGAGGTTGTGACGATATCACCCCCATTCAATGGGTTGATGTTGACTTACCCGATTCGCCGCTTTGGCGATGCAGCTGTTCGGCATAAAGCGCCTCGAAATTGATAGGGGCCAGTAACAATTGGGGGAAACCGCCCCGGGAAACCAGGTTTGCTACGGTTTCACGCGCAAAGGGGAACAAAATATTTGGACACACGGCAGAGACGATGGCCTTACATCGCCCTTCGGGAACACCCACGATCTGAAACAGACCGCTCTGCTGCACTTCTACCAGATACGCCATCTGCCCTTGCGACTGAACCGTCACCGTCACAGTCAGCACAACTTCATACACATCATCGCTCAAGCGAACGGATTTGTTGGCTAGCTGGATATCAACCACCGGCTTCCATTCCTTGGCGAAGATTTGTGGTGTCTGCGGGGCTTCGAAAGATGAATCCTTGATGTATATCTTTTGTATGTGGAGCTGGGGCGCCGACGGCTTTCCCGCGCTGACCTCATTCATTTTTCGCGTGCACCTTTTTCTCTTTCGGGTTGGTCGCTCCCTTAGCCAAAGGGAGATTCGCGTTTTGCCATGAGAGTATTCCTCCTTGCAAACGGTATACTTTTTCTATTCCCGCTTTTTTCAACACTTTTGCCGCTTTGACGGCATCGGATCCCGCGCGACTGTTGATGACGATTGGCCTCCCCCGGAGTTTTTCCAGATCGCTGAATCGTTCTTTAAGCTCTTTGAGGGGGAAGCTCTGCGCGTCCAGAATGTGCCCTGTGGCAAACTCGGCATGATCTCGAACATCGAGCACCAAGGCATCGTCCCGATTGATCAACTTGGTCACCTCGGTGGGGGAAACTTGAGCGCCGCCGTAGATGGAACCGATCACGAGGTTCGCGACCAATAACACTAAGATGACGGCGAGTGCGATAAACAAAAACAGGTTTTGAACGATGAATTCTTGGAACACGAATTTTGTCTCTTTTACGCGGTAATAGGGGCACCCGCAGCGCGCGGGCGGAATGATAGAGCTTCTGTGTGGCAAGTAAAATAGGTCCGATGCAAGCACAAGCACGCCGTAGTGTCCAGCCAGGCAATCAAACCACAGAAAAGCAAGCCTTTTCCTGGTAAACTCTTGTTAAAACTAAAAAGCTGTTGCTAAGGAGTACTGAACTGGAGAACCGGCGCGTACCGCGAAGCCGGTCGATTGACCGAATCGTACAAAGACGACAACATGCCGATTAAACACCGCCCCCTAATTCTTATCGTATTGGATGGATGGGGCTACAGCGACTCGATACAGTACAACGCCATCCATAGCGCGCACAAACCCGTATGGGACGATCTCTGGGCGCTTTACCCACACATGCTGCTGCGCTGCTCCGGCGTGGATGTAGGGCTGCCGGACGGCCAGATGGGAAACTCCGAGGTGGGCCATATGCACTTAGGGGCAGGGCGCACCATTGACCAGGAATTCACCCGCATATCCCGGTCTATTGAAGACGAGTCTTTCTTCGAGAACCCCATCCTCATCCGCGCCTTTGGGGACGCCAAACGGCGTGGATCTGCGGTACACGTAATGGGCCTGCTCTCCCCTGGAGGAGTGCACAGTCACGAAGACCACATTTTTGCCATGCTCGATCTGGCCACTCACTGCAAAGTCGGCCCGGTCTTTCTGCATGCCTTCCTCGACGGGCGGGATACTCCGCCCAAAAGCGCCGCAGAATCGATCCTTAAAGCGCATAATAAGTTTCTGCAACGGATAGAGGGCCGATTAGCCTCATTCGTGGGCCGCTACTACGCCATGGACCGCAACCAAAACTGGACCCGTACCGAGGCGGCTTATCGGTTGCTCAGGGACGGCCAAGCGCCGTACCAATGCTCAGATCCCTTCATCGCTTTGGATATGGCCTATGAACGAGGCGAGAGTGATGAGTTTGTCCAACCCACAGCGATCACACGGGGCGGATCGAGCGTGCAGATGAAGGACGGGGACGTCGTGGTGTTCATGAATTATCGGGCTGATCGAGCCCGCCAGCTTACCCTGGCGTTCACCGAACCAAGCTTTGCTTATTTTTTCCGCCGCCCCCTTCAGCTCGGGGAGTTTATTACCCTCACATCCTACAGTGCAGATTTTGATCTTCCCGTGGTCTTTCCTCCGGAAAGACTGAACAATGTCTTAGGCGAATACATCGCGGCTAAGGGGCTGCGTCAGCTGCGCATCGCCGAGACCGAGAAATACGCGCACGTGACCTACTTTTTCAACGGCGGTGAAGAACGGGTGTTCGAAGGCGAAGATCGCGTCCTAGTGCCATCACCCCACGTCGCGACCTACAACCAGAAACCGGAAATGAGCGCTAGTGCGGTCACCGACCGCTTTGTGGAAGCCATCCACAGTCAAAAATACGACGTCATTATTTCCAATTTTGCCAATCCGGACATGGTAGGCCATAGCGGTAACTTCGCGGCTACGGTCAAAGCAATCGAAGCGGTAGACCGCTGTCTCGGTCGCATCGTAGCAGCCGCGCAAGCCGTGGGTGGGGAGATCGTGATCACTGCGGACCATGGAAATGCGGAGCGCATGCGCAGCATCGAGACCAAAACCGAGCGTGGACAACCCCACACCGCGCACACCACGAATCCGGTGCCGCTTATCTACATCGGACGAGCGGCGGAAGTGGGAAACACCGGCTCGCTCGTCGACATCGCCCCCACGCTGTTGTATCTCATGGGGATAAAACCTCCAAGCGAAATGACCGGGCGCTCTTTGATCACCCTGGAACCGCAAACAGACCAAAGCCATTATCGCTTGCGGCCTCAGCGCCGGATAAGCCGACTCATCTAAAGGGCTGCGGTTTGACCTGAAACCCGCGCTGGCAGAAAATGCTCAATCCTTCACCGGAGACACTTATGAAACACAAGATGTGCACTTTTGGCCTTTTGGCCCTCGTTTCGATCGTGAGCTTGGCAACGATCGAGGTCGATGCCGAATCAGACGCCGTAATAGAATCCGAGCAGGATCTACCATGGCGCGAGCTGCGCACATTTACCGAAGTATTCGCTAAAGTCAAAAACGATTACGTCGAGCCGATAAAGGATAAGCAACTGCTGGAAAACGCGATCCGCGGAATGCTGACTGGGCTTGACCCCCACTCCGCCTATCTCGATCCGGAAGACTATAAAGGACTGCAGGAAGGGACCACTGGCGAGTTTGGCGGTTTAGGAATCGAAGTGAGTATAGAGAACGATTTCGTCAAAGTAATCGCACCGATCGACGACACACCGGCTCAGCGCGCCGGGGTCAAACCGGGAGATGTCATTACCAAACTGGACGACACGCCCGTCAAAGGTATGTCCCTAAACGACGCGGTCAAACACATGCGCGGCAAACCGGGTTCGCCGATCACCTTAACCATCGTTCGCGAGGGAGTAGAGAAACCTCTTAAGATTGTCATCACACGGGCTGTTATCAAAGTAGAAAGTGTAAAAAATGAGTTCTTGGAGCCCGATTTCGCTTATGTTCGGATCTCACATTTTCAGGAGCGCACGGCGGAAGATCTGCGCCGCGCGTTACGTGAGATAAGAACAGAAAACAAAGGGGCGTTGAAGGGTATGGTATTGGATCTGCGCAATAACCCAGGCGGTATTTTGAGCTCGGCCGTTTCTGTAGCCGATGCCTTTATCGACAAGGGCTTGATCGTCTACACCGAGGGTAGGGTGGAAGATTCGCAGTTGCGGTTTAACGCCAAGCCGGATGATCTCTTAAGTGGCGCCCCCATGGTCGTGCTGGTGAATGGCGGCTCGGCTTCGGCCTCGGAAATCGTCGCCGGCGCCCTGCAAGATACCCGGCGGGGCATCATCATGGGCAGCCGCACCTTCGGAAAGGGCTCCGTACAGACGATCCTGCCCATGAGCAATCAGGCTGCGCTAAAGCTCACCACAGCTCTGTATTACACCCCTTCCGGAAGATCGATCCAGGCGGAGGGCATAAAACCCGACATCATCTTGGATAAGGTGGAGGTCGCGGTTGTTGACGACGACCCGCACAGTCTTAAGGAAGCGGATCTGTCGCGTCATATTGCCAACGGCAAACAAAAGACAAAAAGCAGTGAGGCCCAAAAGCCAGCAAAGTCCATGGCCTCGAGCGACTACGAGCTTTACGAAGCCCTAAACCTGCTGAAGGGGCTGGCCTTAAGCAAAGCCGCTAAAGGCTAACGCGCTCATCGGACAAGGTGAAAGAGTGGTAAGGGTTTTGGTCCCCTTGGCGCCAGGCTGTGAGGAGCTGGAAGCTGTAACGATCATCGACCTATTGCGTCGGGCGGGGGTCGAAGTGACGGCGGCCAGCCTTGACGGGGGCACCGTGCGAGCGAGCCGCGGTGTGTGCTTGGTTCCCGATACCAGCCTTGAGCAGGCACTCCAAGGGGAGTTCGATATGGTGGTATTACCCGGTGGTTTGACCGGCGCCGAGAACTTAAACGCGGACCCACGGATCCACCCGTTTCTGGTTTCCATGGCGGAAAAGGGCCGTTATATTACGGCTATTTGCGCTGCGCCTACAGTGCTTGGAAATGCCGGGCTGCTTGCGGGCAAGATCGCAACCGCTTACCCCGGATCTTTGGAGGCACTACATCTGTCTGGTGTCACCTTATCCGCAGACCCGGTTGTCGTAGACGGTACAGTGGTCACTTCGCGTGGTCCAGGGACCGCGATGGATTTTGCGTTGGTACTTATTGAGGTACTGGTAGGAAAAGGAAAGCGCCAGGAGGTTGAGGCGCGTTTGATGCGCCCTCACTCATCTGGCACTTAAAGGAGTCGGGTACTGGCTGTCACGGCCCGCGGGTCGGGCGTCGATCCCCCGCTATCAGCCTACCAGCCAAAACAGTGATATGATTGGCTTCAATGGGCCCCACCGTGCCTTGGGGCTCTTCCTAATAAACCAATGACTACTAACGGCGGTATTCCAAACCGGTACCCTGCGGCTTTGGAGGTCAATCATGGTAAAGCTCATTTCCTTTATTGTTTTTCTCGTGTTCGCTTTTGTCGTTACGTTTTTAGGGATCGTTCCGTGGGTCACGCAGTTCATGCAATCCGAAACTGCGGACAAGATGTTCGCCGTGTTCTCTTCGTCAAAGGAGGATGGAACCGACCGGTCCGATATCGCCGTTGACAAGTGTAGACAATTCGTTAGAGCGGAATCGGAAAACGCAACGACCGCCGACGTTGCTGGACAAAACCACCAAACCCAGTACCTTAACGACGGGGTTTACGCCGTGCGTGCCTACGTTACCGGGGACGCGAGTGGAGAGCGTGACATATACCACTGCGTGGTGCGCTACACTGGAGGCAGCGATGATGAGGAAGGAGAATGGAGCTTGGTGAGCCTAAAGCTCGGTGAGAAGTGACGGCGCCCGGACGTTTTTTTTGGGCAGTTCGATTAATTCGAAGTGCCCGGCGGTATAGAAAAATCGCATTTTTGCTTTGCGAAGTGAAAAATTCCACGGTGGAATTTTTCGAAGTGGTCTTTATTGGCTCGCCTTGCAAAATGACGAATCGCCAGGCTCCTAGGGCGCGAGGCGGGTGCGCTCCGCAGAGGGTACCGTTAGAACTGGAATAGGCGAACTGCGTACCACGCGCTCGGCCACACTTCCCATCAACAGATGGGCTAAACCGGTTCGTCCGTGGGTACCCATGACGATAAGATCAACACCGCCCTCTTCGGCGGCGCGGATGATCTCCGCATAGGGGATGCCCGACAACAAGCGCCCTGATATCTTTACCCCAGACGCTTGGTATTTTTCCACCAACTTGTCCAGGCGTTGCTGCACGTTAGCTTGGTATTCCGCCTCTAAAGTTGGGTTGACAGGCATGCTGAGATCGCCATCCTGCAAGGACAATGCGGGCGAATGGTGAACGTGCAAGAGCTCAACAGAGGCGTTCAAGGCCGTCGCCAAACCAATCGCGTAATCCAAGGTATGCTCGGAGAGCGCCGAAAAATCGGTGGCGATCAGCAATCTTCGAATCTGCATCTACGCTGTGATAATACTCCCATCAGTGTGATTTGAACACAGCGGATCCTCTCCCCGCAAACAAAGGAACAAGTGCCATTCCGGCAACGAATCCACTGACATGGGCCAACCACGCCACCTCATCGTTCTTGCCTGGCTCCATGAGAAAGGATGCCGCGAATTGGGTAAAGAAATAAAACACCAGTGCGCCGGTCATGATTCGTTTGTGCGCAAACAAGGGGAGACACGCCCCCAGGATCCCGAATATAGCCCCGCTGGCGCCAATAAGTGGGATTTCGGAGTCGGGAGCGACGACTGCTTGCGCTAAGCCGGAAAACGCCCCGCAGGTAATGAAGAAAGCCAGAAATCGCAATCGCCCCAGCGTTCCTTCCACGCGGCTTCCAAAGAAGCCCAAAAAGACCATATTAACCAGAAGATGCTGCCAGCGAGCGTGCACAAACAGGTGCGTGATCAGGGTCAACAGAGGAGGAATATTCAAGAGCTCTGGAGACAGCTGGGCGCGGTCAAAAAGCACCGCCGGTATCATCCCGAGGCTCAGTATCAACACGTGATTGCGATAATCTCCAGTAAGGCTCTGGCCTAAAAAAACGAGCACACAGCCCGCAACCAGAAGGTAACTCACGAGCGGAAACCTGCGCATAAGCGGCGATGATCTTACGTAAAACCGCCATCATTCTAACCCCTCGACGTCGCGTGTTGCAGGACCCCGTCCAAATTTGCTCTCAAATCCCGCGGCAGAGGCCTAAATTCGGGGGCTCCTTTGCCCCACGGCAGACCGCTTAGCCAAACGTTTACGAGGCCTCCCTAATGAACGCTTTTTTCGTGCTGGAGCGATGATGGTGTGCAAATGCCTCTTTCACTTGAGCACGCAGGTCTTCATCGTCCCAAGGCTTGCTCATAAATTTGTAGATCCAGCCCTTATTGACCGCTTTGGTAATCGTTTCGGGTTCAGCATGGCCCGTTAGTATGATGCGCACCGTTTCTGGATGGAGCTCTTTCACTCTACTTAGAAATTCGATGCCATCCATCTCAGGCATGACCTGGTCGGAGACCACAACCTGCACCGGGTGGGTCGCCAACAGTTCCAGCCCGGCGCGCGCGCTTTCCGCACTCAACACATCGCGGTTGTCTTGCTCGAGCAAGCGACATAGCACAGCCAGCACCACTGGATCGTCATCTACGATCAGAAGCGTCTGCCGGCTAGGCTTGTTAAACTTGTTGAATATCAGTCGCTTATCTTGCTCCAATAGCTGTGTTGCTGCGTCCTTGCAAAGCGGTTTACAAAAGTAATAGCCCTGTATCTCATCGCATCCTTGGCGCGCAAGGTAGAGCAGTTGGCCCTCGGTTTCTACGCCTTCGGCAATCGCTTTGAGCTTAAGGCTATGGGCCATAGAGATGATAGTCACAGCGATCGCGGCATCGTCGGGATCAACGGTCACATTGTTGATAAAGGATCGGTCGATCTTCAGTTTGTCGAAAGGAAAGTGCTTAAGGTAGCTCAAGCTGGAGTAGCCGGTTCCGAAATCGTCGATCGAGATGTGGACACCGATTTCCTTCAAACGGCGCAGCTTGGTCATCATCTCCTTTGGGTCCTGCATCACTGAGCTTTCCGTGAGCTCCAGCTCAAGAAAGTGGGGATCGAGACCGGTCTCGTCCACGACCCGAGCGACGCTGTCTTCTAACTGGTCGAATTGCCGGGCAGAAACGTTAACCGCAACAGGAATGGGTTTCGAGATCCCGGTATCTATCCACTCCTTGGCTTGCTTGCACGCCTGGCGCATTACCCATTCGCCCATCGGAACGATCAGGCCGCTCTCCTCGGCAAGAGGAATAAACTGCACCGGAGAAATCACGCCGCGCTCTGGATGTTGCCAGCGCACTAACGCTTCCATGCCGGTGATCCGCCCGCTTTTGAGGTCCACTTGAGGTTGGTAGAAAAGGGTAATCTCGTCGCGTTCTAAGGCCCGCCGTAACTCGCTTTCCATCTCGACTCGCTTGGAAACCGAGGCCCCTATTCTGGTTTCGTAGAAACAATACCGATCGCGACCCAATGCCTTAGCGCGTGACAGCGCCATGTCGGCCTGCTTGATCAGCGTCCTATCATCTTGAGCGTCGTTGGGAAAGGTTGCGATCCCTATGCTGCTGCCCACGTAGACCTGTTGTCCCAGGAAGGAAAACGGGGTAGCGACGGCTTTTCGGATCTTTTCCGCTACCTGCGCGGCGATCTCCGCAGAGCCGATGTTCTCCAGGATCACACTGAACTCATCCTCTCCGATGCGCGCTACCGAATTGCTCCCTCGTACACAGCACTGGATCCGTTCCCCAACCGCCTTTAACAGCAGATCGCCGAACTCATGGCCGAGCGCATCGTTCACCAGCTTGAACCGGTCCAGGTCGAGAAACAGCAAAGCATGCACATGCTGATCCTCGCGCGGCCTGTTGATCACCGCTTGCAGGTGGTCATGGAACATGTTGCGGTTTGGCAACAAGGTTAGCCCATCTCGGTAGGCGAGTTGGCGCACCCGTTTCTCGGCATAGCAGGCATTAAGCAGCCTCGCCACCCGCTGACGCAGCACAGAAAAATGTACAGGTTTGGCGATATAGTCACTGGCGCCGCAAGAAAAAGCTCTGTCTATCGCGTGTTCGTCGTCCAGCGCGGTGACGATCAAGACAGGGATATCGGAGCCACCCGGCAGCTCCCGTATATGACCGCACGCGGTGAAGCCGTCCATCACGGGCATCACGGCGTCCATGAGGATCAGATCCGGCAGCTGTCGCTGGCAAAAAGCGACCCCCTTGGCGCCGTTGTCCGCCTCTTCGACCTGATAACCGTATTCTGTAAGCACATGGCGTAATGTGTGGCGCAGCCCTCGATCGTCGTCGACGACAAGAACTCGGGGCGCTTCTTGTCGGACAGTACTGTCGAATGTCTGCCGCACCCTGGGCTCGTGCCCGTTGCGCAAAGAGGCCGCACCCCGCTCAGGCTGATGCTCACGCGCTTCGAGAACCGCCATCAGGGTATTGAAGGAGTTTCCCATCTCGACGATGTCTTTCGTTCCCTGTAGCTTCGCGCGAATATTCATTTCTCCTGCTTCTGCGCGCTTCATGATGTCACCCAGGTTTCTTAGCGGGGCCGTCAGCCGTCCCGTGGTTGCGAGCAAGACCAGGAGCAGTAAGGAGGCGAAAGTGAACGACACCCCCAGATTGGCCCTTAGAATCCTCCCCGCAAGGGAGCGTATGCCTTCCTTTCCCATCACCACACGCACGTACCCAAGGAGTTCCGCCGCGTGTGGGATGGTGGCGAACGGCGGGTGGCGGTCCTCCCTGCTGTTCCTCTGAGCGTGCACGGGTGCGACAAAATACCAGTGCTCCTTTGTCGCGCGATCCAGGTTTAGGCGCTTTGGCCATTGAGCGGGACTCTCTGGGGGTAGGCTGGCGACGCCCTTAGCGAGCAGTAGCTCATGAGCCGGATCGAAAACACCTACCCCCCGCACTCCGGGAAAGGCCATTATCGCCTCGATTGCCTCCTTGGCGCTTTCCGGACTTCGGTAGAGCAAGGCCAGCGTGCTCTGCGCGGCTAGGGTCTGGGTGGCTCTTCGTCCCTGCCCAATAATAATATGGTCGCGCAGAAGCGCATTGGAGAGCGAAGAGACCGTCAGGGATGAAGCCAAAGCGAAGCAACCGATACCGACAGTGAAAACCAGCACCAACTGCTGACGGAAGCCAATGCAGCTCATCCTCGAGGCAACCGATTTCAATTCCTTTGCTGATTTAGCCACTTGTTGTCAGGGATGGTTTAGCCACGACGTGCCCTAGAAAAAAAGTCCGCCCCCCGGTCGGCGCTTCATTGTTTAAAGATATAGACAAGGCACCCACAATATTCGAGTTCGGTAAGGAACTAGTGGCGACCTAATGGTGATTCGGAGGGATTTCTAAAGATATTTACGCGATCTGGAAAGTCTGGAGTTACTTTAAGGGTGGGCGAACATGCACCGCTTGGGGTACACTCTGCTAACATGTGAAGGGCGATTGCATCGAATGGACGGAGAAGGCGTTTTTGATGAGTAAACAAGGGGCTTATTTGTTTGTACTGCTTGCAGCGGTGGCCGCTCCCGTCGGCGCCGATGCGGATCTGGAGCAGCGGCTCGCGACAAAGGTGAAGTCGATCCTCCCGGACGCCGAGATCCAGGCCGTTTCAGCCTCTGCTATTCCGGGGATATACGAGGTTATCGTCAACGGCGATCTCTTGTATTTAACCGGCGATGGGCGTTTTGCCTTACAGGGAGAACTGATGGACCTGGAACAGCGTCGCAATCTGAGCGAAGAACGCCGCTCCGAAGTGCGACGGCTGGCGCTTGGCGCTGTCGATGTGAATAAAACGATCGAGTTCGCGCTCCAGAGCCCCAAGCACGTTCTTTATGTATTCACCGACGTGGATTGCGCTTATTGTAGACGGATGCACGCGGAGATCGATCAGCTACTCCAAGCCGGTGTCAGCGTACGCTATCTCGCATACCCGCGGGCTGGTTTAGGTTCCGAATCGTACAATAAAACAGTATCTGTGTGGTGTGCCAAGGATCGCAAACAGGCCCTGACCGATGCCAAGCTGGGCAAGTCTATCGAAGCCGCTACATGCGATGCCCCAGTGGCGGAACAATTCAACCTTGGCCAGCGCTTAGGCGTTAAGGGCACGCCCGCGACCTTCCTGGAGAGCGGGGAGCAAGTGGGCGGTTACGTTCCGCCACAGCAATTGCTCGAGTATCTTAATAAAGGCTCGTAACCCAAAAGTTCGACGTTTTAGGGCAGGCCACTGAAGCTTTCGATCATCGCCGTATCCGTAGCGCCGTTTTTCCGCTTGTCCAAGCGCACCGGGAGATAGCGTAAGGCAGGGGCGCACCAGAGGGTGGTGGACCGGTTTGGCTTTTCGTTGGTCCGTTCCAGCTTGAGGGTCTTCAGCTTTCCGATCGGGGTTTCAAGGACCTCCTCGCCCACGGCCGCAAAGCGATAGATTTTGATCTCGTCTTCGTCTACAAAGACGTATTCCAACAGCCGCTTACCGGCTTGAAGATCCGACATGATCGCAAGTTGATAGCTTAATTTGTCCAATAGGCCGGGACGGGCCTCCAGACGCCAGGTTTCCTTGCCGTTACTACCCAGGATAAGGCCGTTGCTCCAATCGAAACGTACTGTAATCGATTTTGGTTTGCTACCGCTGCGAACGTAGGAGTAACTCTGGGAATAGACCTGGTTTCCCGCGAGGTTCCAGCGGCTTTGCTCGATGATCTGGCCTGGCACAACCAGTTTAGCCACACCCGTAGCCCTGCTCTGGGACTCAAATATATAATCCCCGTTGGCCTGCCTGCTAAGGTGGCGGGTCATGGTGGCAAAACGCAACCCATGGGTGGACAGCGAATAGGCAACGGTAAATGGTGCTGGGGTCGCTGTTGGCCCTGCTGCTTCGGCCAGCCCTAGGGTGAAGATGAACACAAGGCCTAGGAGCACCCGCGTTCAGGGCAAATCAGCACGTGCCCGCTTGCAAGCTGATTACTTGGGGTTCCATACCGCACGCATTATAGGTGCTGGGAAAACCGCATGAACAGTCCTGTTTTGTTGGCATTGGAGGGCGCCCGTGTTCTGGTGGTCGGAGATGTCATCTTGGACCGCTATTGGTACGGAACGACCAGGCGTATATCGCCCGAAGCACCGGTCCCTGTCGTTCAGGTGCAACGCACCGAGGAGCGCGCGGGGGGAGCGGGTAATGTCGCCTTGAACGTGCGCAGCCTCGGCGGACAGGCGGTACTGA
>JBOIEE010000012.1:0-11748 GCA_050740975.1 Gammaproteobacteria bacterium
ATGACACGCTCGCCGTCGAGCTCGTACATCAGCTCGTCGCCCTCGTGCAGATGCAGGGCAGCGCGCACTGGCTGCGGAATGGTGGTTTGCGCCTTGCTCGTCAGTTTGCTGGTTATCATAAATCGCAGCTCCGAGTAGGAACTTTCCTTACAGTAAGAAATTTCCTTGGTTAAGTCAACCGCTACTTGCCTACGGAGACCCCTGTATGACGAGGTTCCCCCGTTACTCCCGGATCGCAGCGGGTGGATCGGCCAGCGCAACGAGTATCGTCCCGGGAAGCTCTCTTGGTAACCCCGCTGAGCGTGTGCCGGAGATCGCACCCGATCACGCGCCCGTTATCGCGACTTTCGAGATCTAGAGCGAAGTGTGGGCATGACCATGCCGGCATCTAAAACGCGAGCTGGGATTTGCCGAGACCTTCTTGGGAGGACGTGTCGATATATCCGGCTAGGGATGGAATTGCGCACGGTATAAGCATCGGACCGGCCTCGCGTTTAAGGCCCGTCAGCCGGTGTCACCCAAACGGTTGAAGGGGCCGATGCGGTTGTGAATGTGGTAAGCCTTTTTATGTCGAGCGAGGCGATGCCACGTTCTAGGGAGTACAAGTGGGGCACGGCACGATCAATATCCGCGCAGACTAAAGCTCTCGGTACACATCCCCTCCCCTCGCACGAAACTCGCGCGCCTTTTCTTGCAGCCCCGACTCCAGGGCGTCCTGTGGACTGGCTATGTTATGCGCTTTTGCGTAGTCACGTACTTCTTGGGATATCTTCATAGAACAGAACTGAGGACCGCACATAGAACAAAAGTGCGCCAGCTTGTGCCCTTCTTTGGGCAGAGTCTCGTCGTGAAATTCCCGCGCCCGCTCGGGGTCTAGGCCGAGATTGAACTGGTCCTCCCAGCGGAACTCAAAACGCGCGCGCGACAACGCGTTGTCGCGTAGCTGTGCCGCCGGGTGTCCTTTCCCGAGATCCGCCGCATGCGCCGCGATCTTATAAGCGATGATTCCCTCTTTCACATCTTCCCGGTTGGGAAGACCTAAGTGTTCCTTCGGAGTCACGTAACACAACATCGCTGTTCCATACCACGCGATCATGGCGGCTCCAATGGCGGATGTAATGTGGTCATAGCCCGGGGCAATATCGGTGGTCAATGGCCCTAGGGTATAAAAAGGAGCTTCCCAACACGCTTGCAACTCCTTTTCTACGTTCTCCCGTATCAAATGCATGGGGATGTGGCCCGGGCCTTCGATCATCACTTGGCAGTCATGGGCCCACGCCGTTTTGGTCAGCTCACCCAAAGTCGCAAGCTCCGCGAACTGCGCGTCATCGTTAGCGTCTGCGATTGAACCGGGACGCAGGCCGTCGCCGAGAGAAAAACTCACATCGTAGGCTTTCATGATCGCGCAGATCTCCTCGAAGTGGCTATAGAGAAAGTTTTCCCTATGCTGCGCCAGACACCACTTGGCCATAATCGATCCGCCGCGCGATACGATCCCCGTCACGCGCTTTGCGGTCAGCGGAATGTATGCTAAACGCACCCCCGCATGAATGGTGAAATAATCTACGCCCTGTTCTGCCTGCTCGATTAAGGTATCGCGGAAGATCTCCCACGACAGTTCCTCCGCCTTCCCGTCCACCTTTTCCAGCGCCTGATAGATGGGGACCGTTCCGATAGGTACGGGGGAATTGCGTAGGATCCATTCGCGTGTTTGGTGAATGTGTCGGCCCGTGGATAAATCCATCACCGTGTCGGCGCCCCAGCGCACGGCCCAGATCATCTTGGTGACCTCTTCTTCTATCGAGGAGGTCACCGCCGAGTTGCCGATATTGGCATTGACCTTGACCAAAAAATTACGCCCGATGATCATCGGCTCGAGCTCCGGGTGATTAATGTTTGCCGGTATGATAGCCCGCCCTCGCGCCACCTCATCGCGCACGAATTCCGGAGTCAGTTCCTTTGGGATCCTCGCCCCAAACGATACGCCCGCATGATGACTCAGCAAACTGGTGTCTGTTACCTCTTGCAGGCGCATGTTTTCCCTTAGCGCGACAAACTCCATCTCGGGGGTGATGATCCCCTTTTTCGCGTAATGCATTTGGGTCACGTTTTTGCCGGTTAGCGCTTGTCTAGGGCGTGGGGGCTGCGGAAACTGCAGCTCGCCAGAACGTTGGGCGTGTTGGTGTCCGAATTCAGATCTCGGACCGGGCAATTGCGTTGAATCACGGCGTTCCTCTATCCACACGCCGCGCAAAGCAGGAAGCCCTGTGCGACCATCCGCGTTAAAGTCGGGATCGGTGTAAGGTCCGGAGGTGTCGTAGACGGTGATCGGCGGATTGCTAAACGCCCCCGCCGCGTGCTTGCTCTGAGACTGCCGGATCTCGCGCATGGGCACTCGAATATCCGGTCGGCGGCCAGTTACGTAGATCTTTTGGGAATTTGGAAACGGTTGAACGGGTTTAGCATTGCCCATCACCGGCGCCGACATTTCAGGAACTGCGTTCATTTCAATACCTCGTCCAGGAACTACGATTCAGACGAGCAGCCACCCACCTTAAAGGGTGCCCCGAGTTCGGCGAAGGAAGCGCGCCGCTTCCCTCCGCCGGTATTACCCGGGTCAGGTTCAAAGGGTGTTTCTCAGCCGTGCGCAGAAAAGCACAAGCACCCCTAGCTGCATTTACGATAGTAACACTATAATACACCGTCCTTGCGGGACCCCGTACGATGTATTCATCGAAAGTAGTCCGCAGATGAATTTTGAACAAGCACGGTTCAACATGATCGAGCAGCAGATCCGGCCCTGGGAAGTTCTGGACCAACGGGTGCTCAATCAAATCGCAGAAATCCCGCGGGAAGAGTTTGTGCCGCAGCAATTTCGTAAGCTGGCGTTTTCCGACACCCAGATCCCCCTGGAACACGGCGAGGTGATGATGGCGCCTAAGCTTGAGGCGCGAATGGTGCAAGCGCTTCGCCTTCAGCCGGATGATATAACCTTGGAAATAGGCACTGGCAGCGGTTACCTAACTGCTTTGTTAGCGAGCTTAAGCAAGCAGGTTCTCAGCATCGAGCTCTATCGCGATTTTACCCAAAGTGCTGCACAGAAACTGGTGCGGCTCTCGATAAGTAATGTGAGCCTGATCACCACCGATGGGATCCGCGGATGGGAAAAAGGGGCCCCTTACGATGCTATTGCCGTCACCGGCTCGGTGCCATTGTTCAGTGGGCACTTCCAGCGCCAGCTCAAGCTGGGAGGGCGCTTGTTCTTGATCGTGGGGCAAGCGCCTATTATGGAGGCGCGCCTTATCACGCGCATGAGCGAAAACGAGTGGCGTAGCGAGCCGCTGTTCGAGACCGACATCCGGTCCCTGGTTGGGGCACCGACCCCAGAACGATTTGTTTTCTAAGCCATGGCCCGATCCCTCTCACCGTCGGAACTAAAGGAGCAACTGAGCGGGAGCCGTGGGTTGCCCTTGCTTTTGGATGTTAGGGAGGACTGGGAATACCAAATCTGCGCCATAGAAGGGAGCCGTAACCATCCCGTGTCGCAAGTGCCGGCGCTGCTCCAAGAGCTGGACCCCAATACCCGTACGGTAGTCATCTGCCATCACGGGATACGCAGTCAGCACGTCGCCGAGTTCCTGGAGCGCTCCGGCTTTAGCGACGTGTGTAACCTTGAGGGCGGAATCGATGCGTGGGCGCGGGAGATCGATCCGCAAATGCCTACGTATTAAGACAAAAAGGGACTTGAAGATGGCTAAAAGTCCCCTCGCGATATTCGCGTTCGTTATACTTGTGCTCGTTCAGGGCTCTGCGCGAGCGGAGGAGGACTTGCTGGACGTTTACCGCCTTGCGCTGGCCGAAGATCCACGCTTCAAGCAAGTGGGATCCGCAAAACGCGCCCTGGAAGAATCGCGCAAACAGGCTCGCTCCCAATTGCTCTTGCCCAGGCTTAATTTTGAGGCCAACGTTACCAAGAACTATGAAGACATCACGCTTCCCGCCGACGAATTTGGCCAGGGGGGGAGTCAGGATTTTACCAGTCGCCTCTACCGGCTAAACCTTACCCAACCCCTGTTTCATTACGATCGCTACGTTGCGCTAAAACAAGCGGACAAGCGCGTTAGGCAGTCGGCACTGGAAGTGGACGCCGCTCATCAAGACCTCATGATCCGGGTGGCGGAGAGGTATATTGCGGTGCTGGCGGCTGAGGACAACCTTGTTTTCTCGCGTGCGGAAACAGCCGCCCTGAAAAGGCAACTAGAGCAATCGAATGAGCGTTTCGAGGTGGGTCTGATCGCGATCACGGACGTACAAGAAGCTCAAGCGGGTTATGATCTGGCGCGGGCCGATGAGATACAAGCAGGCAATGGGTTGGATAAAGCCTTGGAAGCGCTGCGTGAGATCACCAGCGCCTATCACAGGGAGTTAGCTGGCTTGGGGGATCAAATGCCGCTGGTAAGACCTGATCCCCCGGAAATCGACAGTTGGGCGCGTCTAGCCCATAGTCAAAATCTACGTTTGAACGCCGAAAAGATTGCTGTGGAACTGGCAAAAGCCGAGATCACGCGTGAGACCAGCGCTCATCTGCCCACCCTGGATCTGGTCGGCACCTATGGCGAAGATGAGCGCGGTGGCCGTTTCGGGCTGACGAACATCGATGCGACGACGATTGGCGTGCAGGTGAACGTGCCTTTATTCGAGGGCGGCCAGGTCAATTCGCGCACCCAAGAAGCAGCGTATCGCTACCAAGAGACGGCTGAACGGTTCGAACAACAACGCCGTGCCGTGGAGCGCCAGTCTCGTGACGCGTTCCTTGGGGTATTAACAGGGATCAGCCGGGTGCACGCGCTAAAGCAAGCGCTTGCCTCCAGCGAAACCGCCGCCAAGGCCACCCAGGCGGGGTACTCCGTTGGTACCCGCACCGCCGTGGATGTGGTCAATTCGGAGCGTGACCTGCTGCGGGCGCGACGCGACTATTCCCAGACACGCTATGACTACATGCTAAATAGCTTGCGTCTTAAACACGCAGCGGGGACCCTTTCGCCGGAGGAGTTAGCGGTGGTAAATGACTGGTTCACGGGCGAAGCTAAGCGGGCCACAGATAATGAATTTTGAGGAAGAGGACGAGTGATGAAAAATCAGGTGGCCGCTAAATTGACCTGTGAGGCGGCCAAAAGCCAATTAGTCGTAATCGACATTCAGATTAAGCTGGGCGAAGTAATGCCAGCGAAAGTGTTGACCCGCGTGGTGCAAAACACGCGCTTGTTGCTCAATGCGGCGCAGAAGCTTGCCATACCGGTGCTGGCAACCGAACAGTATCCCGCCGGCCTCGGCCCTATGCTGCCAGAGATCGTGCAGCGGCTGCCTGATGATACCCGTCGATTCGAGAAGACGTGTTTCGCTTGCACCGGTGTGGCTGCCTTTTTGGCGGAGTTGCAACAGAGTGCCCGCCCCCAGGTGATCCTTACCGGTATGGAGGCTCATGTATGCGTCTTGCAAACGGCTATGGACTTGCACCAAAGGGGATATCAAGTTTTCACCGCTGGTGATGCGATTTGTTCGCGTCGGTTAGAGAACTACCAGAACGCCTTGGAACGTATGCAGCAGTGTGGCGTTGTGGTTACGGGGGCGGAATCGGTCGTATTCGAATGGTTGGGCGATGCTCGCCACCAGCACTTTAAAGAAATCGTTGCGATGCTGCGGTGATAGGTGGCGGAGTAAGCACCGACTCGCACCTATCACAGGGGATCACCCTTAGCGGCCCATCGTTCGTCGGATCCGCGCTTATTTGCGATAAGACCCGTTCCAGCGGTAGGGCCTCAAAGACAAGCTTTCCCGTGCGCCAGGCGGTGACAGCCTCGAGATTGGCCGGACCGAAACTGGCGACAGCGCCGGTATCGCGGTAGCTCAACCGCTGCCTCACGTCGAGATGGTGCGCGATCGCAAGGGATTTCACGGTCTCTGATCCCGAGCTGGCAGTGCGTGGGGCGCGTGCCCGCGCCAACTCATTCGCCGAAGTTAGCGCCGTTGAATGATTCGATGTTGCTTTCCTAAGTTCGATAGTTTTCTAGATCAGACCTCGTGTCGTGCATTACGCCTGCCCGTATCCTGGTGGCGCCCGCGGCCACGCTTCCCACCCAGCCCAAGGCGAATTCCGTCCGGACTACCACTAAACGGTGTCCGCCCGCCGTTAAGCCGACTATTTCCCCTGGTTTTGGGTAGAGTGGTCCGTCTTCTCTCGGCATGGGTCGTCATCCGGCGAGCTGGGGCGATCTAACCCCGCGCAGCGAGTCATATCGAATGTGGGGTCAAAAGTAGCGCCCGCACAGCGTGCGCCCTTAAAGTTTGCCTGTTGAAGATTCGCACCTTCCAGCTTTGCGCCTTCCAGCTTCGCGCACATGAAATTCGTGTGCGACAGGTCAGCGCCTCGTAAGTCAGCGCCTCGTAAGTCAGCGCCTCGTAAATCAGCGCCTCGTAAGTCAGCACCGCGTAACCGAGCGTTGTCCAACTTTGTATCGACAAGCGATGCTTCATTTAACCATGCTTGCTGCAGGTACGCCCACCTGAGATCGGCACCATCGAGCCGGCTGCGGCACCGGATGTCCTGTTGATCACCGGGTACTCGGTTGCACCCCACGAGGTCGTGAAGTCCGGACACGGGCTTCGCTCGCAGGTCGATTTTCGGGAGGACCGCCTCGTATAAGGTAGCGCCTCGCAGGTCCTTGCCTTGCAGGTAGAATCGGGAAATGTGCTGCAACGCCTCGTCTTGTGAGGCGTCATTGTTTCCTAGCTGACTGAAAACCTCCGGGCTAAGTGTGTTTTGGATGAGGGTAACCCCGCGTAATTCCAGGAAGCCGGGTTTGCCCCATGGGGCTTTTGTACTCCAAGTGCTCGGGGGGGCAAAGCGCAGCTTGAGAAGCACTACCAAGATCAACAACCCTAGCAAACCGAAAAAACGAAATACCTCCACACCGCGTTTAGATCGTTTCGATAATGTGGGATCGTTCAGGTGCTGGCGAAAGATTTTTGGTAACCACCAGAACAGCAGACCCGCCTGGGCGACGAGCGCGAAGGCTTGGAGCGCGGTGGCAGGCCACATGTCCCGGTAGACGATGAAGCGGTACTGTAGCCACACCGTCACGAGCACCGGTACGATCCCCAGAGGCAAGTAGACACTAAGCCATCCTCCGGTACTCGCTTTATGCGGACAAGCGAGAAATTGAACGTAAGGAAGCGTGACCAAACGCTCGTAGTACACGGCGCGCTCTTTCAGTGGCAGTGCCACGACGCCGTCTCTAAAACGTTGTAATTTCTGCGCAAGTGCTTCGAAGTATACGATGACATACCCATGGTGCAACACCACCAACAACGGGGCTAAAGCGTAGAAACCGACAATAGAGATCGGGACGTTAAAAAAAGGTAACGTAACCGCAGTCGCTTTAACGAGCATTTCGTCGGTCGTCGAGGCGACCATGATCCCCACGTAAACACAGAGCGACAGAAAGGTCATGAGCGCGGTGCTCAAGACGCGTGCCACCTCGTTCGCCAGCTCAAGCTGTTTCGCGCGCAGCGCCTCATTCGTCGGGGTCTCCGACGAGGACGGATGCGGCGACGCATCGTGGGGAAACGTTGATACCTGATGCATTCGTCTAAAATGCTGCGCTATCTACACACGGCTGCCGTTCGTACTAATCAATGCTCTCAGCGAAAACTACGCTGCGTACCTTACCTTCGTTAGCTCTGATCTCGCAGTAATTTTTTTCACAGGACCGTTGTGATTTATGCACGGCTTACTTTAGTAGTAGGGTAGGTAGGTAGGGAGGAACCGTAGGGTGGGTTAGGCGCGCACTGGGAAAAGCTTTCCGGTTGGCACTGACCCGGATGCGCGCCGTAACCCACCATTGCGGCGTCGAGCGGATCGTGGCTCCAATCAGGGTTACGACGCGCACCAACGCCGAAAGAAAGCGGATAACTTTGCGGGGTGCGCGTCTAACCCAACCTTCTATGAGGACCTGTCAAGCCCCCGATGATAGCTGTTAAATGATACGGTGTCCGTTATCGCTCATTTGGGCTCAGGAGCCCGCCTCGCATGTTGGTCTGGTCCTTCCTGCGCGTTGGTAGCAACGTTTTGTATTGGGGTTATAGCGAATCGAAGTTCGCCCCCTCCACGAAGGCCCAGGGCAGATGTTTGTTACGGTTCTCGTCATGCGTTACGCCTGCCCATTTCCTGGTTTACGATCCGACTGATGGTCGAATAGTGCAAACCCACGGCCCTTCCGATCTCGGACAAGCTGTAGTCATGTTCGAGGTGGGCACGTCGAATGACTTCGTTGCGACGAGGCAGATCAGCCAGTACGCCTGAGCGAAACAGCTTGGCCAATGCCGGTCGGGCTGCAAAGCGCTGGGTGCGCGGGATTTCCTTGTTCAGTCGGCGTTCCCGAAGGCCAGGCTGCAAACGTTCGACAAAGGCTGGTCCACCAAGCAGTACCTGTCCCTGCAACTTCTCCCAGGGCGATGTCTGGCCGATCCCTGCCGCTACAAAGGCCCGGTACTTGCGCTGGGCCGCCGCCCGCTGCTTGCCGAACTGCGATAGCAGCCAGTCAACCGTCAGAAATGTGGGAACAGGGGCCAGTCCCGCACTGGCCCGATGACTCGACCAGCGGTAGGTATCCGGCTTGCGGGTGATCTTGGCCCGAACGGGGGTAAGCACCACATAGCGGCACAGCTCCAGCAGGTAGCTGTCACGTTCCACTAGGATGGCCTTGAAGCGACCCTGGAGGACGTGGCCGACTTTTCCATAGCGGCGGTTGAAGGTCTGGCTGTACACCCCGTTGAGCTGACGCAGCCCCTTGGATAGATTGGCCTCCGGGGTTTCCAGCAGCAGGTGGTAGTGATTGTTCATCAGGCAATAGGCGTGCAGCACTAGATGGAAGCGGACGACCACCCGATCGAGCACGGACAAGAACAGGTGCCGGTCGGCATCATCGAGGAAGATGTCCTGGCGGGCATTACCCCGAGCCGTGAGGTGATACAGCGCACCGGTAAACTCGATGCGAAGGGGTCTGGCCATGGGTGTAGGCTACTGCAGAGCTATGCATATAACAAGATCTGACCCTAAGGTTGCAACTAGACCGGCGTGAGGTCCCCGAGCGCCTGAGTCGGGCGAGTTGCGCGGCGTCACGGCGATCGGTCCCTTCGACTGCGCTCAGGACAGGATTGACCCGATCCCGGCCTTCTTGGGGATGAACGAAGGGGCGACCACCCAGCAGCGGAGTCCCTTCTGGGTGAGGTAGCGATAGGCCAGTAGCTACAAGGGCCGGCCTCATAGACGAAGACCAGGGCATGGCCCTTGGATTGGAGCTTGCGGATGAGCTTGTCGATGTCGCATTGACGAGTCCCGATGGTGCCCAACGAGATCGCTTCAGCATCCCGCTTCTCCGCGGCATACGCCACCGCGATCCACCGCGATCGACCGCGATCGACTCCTTATGGACATCCGGACCGATGTACAGTGTACTAGAGAGTTTCATGGCTGACCTCCCGGTGAATGTTAATGAAACAGTGTTCATTATGCGGGTCTGGCCACATCGAGGCGAACCCGCGTTGTATCCGGGGGCGTCAGCCTCGCTCAGCGGAAGTCATAATGTCTAGGCTTCGCTGGAAAGAAAGGAGGGGCGGCATGACGCCTTTTCGGCGCCTGTACACCGCGGTTAGGGCGGTAGCGTTCGCCGCTGTCGTCTGGTTAGTCAACGCTGCCGTGAATGCGGACGAACTGATCACTCTAAAAACGCGGCCGGGAGTCACGCAGCCGATTCTGCTGTGGCAGCCGAGTCCAGCCTATCCCCAAGTGGTGCTCTTATTGTTTCCTGGCGCTGGAGGAAAGGTCGGTTTTGAGAGAAAGGGCAACAGGATCGAAGCGAAAGGGACCTATCTCTTATCGCATCAACGCGATCTGCTCGTACGGCCGGAAGTCGTGGTCGCCGTCATAGACGCGCCCTCCGACCAGCCGGATATGGATTCAGAGTTTCGGCGGTCGGCGAAGCACTTTGAGGATATGACGGCGGTGGCGCGTGAGTTAAACGACCGCTATCCCAAGGCACGACTGGTCATGTTGGGTCACAGTCGGGGGACGGTTTCTGCCGCCTATGTCGCGCAGGCGCTCGGCGACCGCGTTGCGGCCGTGATCCTGATGGCTGGTTTTTACGAACGAAACCCCTGGCGCGGCGTTGGGCTTTCCGAGTTCGATTTCGACGCCCTGAAGATCCCTGTCCTCATCGTGCATCATGTCAAGGATAGGTGTCCAAGCACCCTCTTCGGTCCCGCACAGAAGCTCTCGGAGCGTCTGCCGGCGATTATCGTTGACGGACCCGAGGAGGCGAAATCGGATCAGCCCTGCGTTCCTGGCACGAACCATTGGTTCGATGGAAAAGAGAAGGAAACGCTCGATCAGGTACTCAATTGGATACACGGCAGGGCATGGGCCCGACTGATTCGGTGATCGGCCTTAAATGAAAGGCTAACTCTTATGAGATGCTATGTAGGGCCGCTGCGATATACCTTTTGGCAGTGTGTTAACTATTGAACCAGGTGGCAAGGGCGGGATAGATTTGCCATCGCCAAGAAGCTGGGGGTGGGTAATCCATAATCCACTGGTCGGACATGTGAAGCACCCCTCAAGATGAGATCTTCCTGGATCCCGTGAGATCCTCGCGATAGGATTATGCCATGAAAGGCCGTACCGCCAGCAAAGCTACCTTATCTCTGCCGCCGGGCCTTGACAGCCACCCCCTGATCCAGGCCTATCGCTTCGCGACCCGACCCCTCGAGCTGCTCGATGAATGCCAGCAGCGTTTCGGTGAGCTCTTTCGCTTGAGGCTGGCTGGGCTGGGCGACTGGGTGTTGCTATCCTCGCCCAAGGATCTAAAAACGATGTTTAGTGGGTCACCCGAGGTGCTCCACGCTGGTGAAGCCAACCTCAGCGTATTCGCTCCCATCCTCGGCGACTCTTCGGTGATTAGCCTAGAGGAGAGAGCGCACCTGGAGCGACGGCGGCTTTTACTGCCGCCCTTTCACGGCGAGCAGGTACAAGCCTATTTTCAAGACATGTGTGACTGCGCGGGACAGATCGTGGGCTCTTGGCACATCGGCAGACCCTTTTCGATGCACCATGAGGCCCAGCGGATCACCCTGCGCGTAATCCTCAAAGTGATTTTTGGCGTCCGGCGTGATGCTGAGCATGGCCCTCTGGCACGTCTTATCATCAGTCTAGCCAACGTCATCGCCTCGCCGTTGATCTTTATGCCGGCTTTGCAGTGGGATCTGGGCCGCTATAGCCCGTGGGGCAAGATCATGCATATCAATCAGCAGACCGATATTGCGATTCATGAAGCGATCAAACAACGCCGAGCGGCCCCGTTAGGAGAGGGGAAGCAAGATCTTTTTGCCTTACTGCTGGAGGCTAAACGCGAAGATGGCGAAGGGCTAAGCGATCGCGAACTGCGCGATGAGTTATTGACCATGCTGCTGGCCGGTCACGAAACTACGGCCACTGCCCTCGCATGGACGTTCGAGCGTATCCTTTCCCTGCCCGAAGTCTACGCGAAAGTGATGGAAGAACTCGATATCGTGTTTAGCCCTGGTGCGCGCTCACCCGATCGGGTGCCGAAGCTCGAGTACCTCGATGCGGTGATCAAGGAAACCCATCGCTTCAGGCCGATCATGCCCATTGGCGGCTCGCGCAGGGTCAAG
>JBOIEE010000013.1:0-5155 GCA_050740975.1 Gammaproteobacteria bacterium
TGGAGCGGGTTCCGACCTACAAAGATCAGCAGGAGAAATTGAGGGATAAGGACTTGGCAACTTACGGCTTCTTGGGCTATCCGTTATTACAAACGGCGGATATTTTATGCTACAAGGCGGCCTACGTGCCCGTTGGTGAGGATCAAGTCCCGCATATAGAGATGGCGCGCGAGGTGGCGAGGAGGTTCAATTTCTTTTACGGTCGCGAGCCAGGCTTTCAACAGAAGGTGGAAATCGCCGCCCGCAAAATGGGCAAGAAGAACGCAAGGTTATACTTCAGTCTGCGCAAGGCTTACCAAGAAAGAGGCGATGCTGAGGCACTCGCCACGGGCCGTGCTGTTTTGGAGTCACAGCCCAGTATCACAGTGGGTGACTTAGAGCGGCTATCGGGTTATCTCGAGGGTGGGGGCAAGGCCATTTTGCCCGAACCGCAACCGCTCCTTACCCCGGAGTCCAAGATGCCGGGGCTCGATGGTGAGAAGATGTCGAAATCCTATGACAACACCATCGCCCTACGAGAGACGCCGCAGGCCGTGGAGCAGAAGCTGCGCACCATGCCCACAGACCCCGCGCGGGTGCGCCGGCAGGACCCAGGTGATCCAGATAAATGCCCGGTGTGGAAGTTTCACCAGGTCTACTCTGGTGATGACACCAAGAACTGGGTGCAACAGGGATGCCGCAGCGCCGGTATCGGATGCCTGGAGTGCAAGCAACCCGTCATCGACGCGGTGCAAGCGGAACTGGCGCCAATCAGGGAACGGGCGCAAGCTTATCTGGACGATCCGGACGCCGTGCGCGGGATCATCGCTCAAGGATGCGAGGCGGCGCGCGATGTGGCTCGTGAAACCCTAGAAGACGTCAGGCAGGCGATGGGCCTGGTCTATCGCTGAGCGGATCGTATTTCACAGGCAAGCGCTTGGGGCTGGCTAGGTTGACGGCGAGCGGATCTCAATCCCCTATCCAAACCGAGCTCCCGCTGGCGCGGGTGGGTGGTGTGCTCCTCAACGAGATCCCCCGCGATCTGTACATTCCACCCCATGCCTTAGAGGTTGTTTTGGAGTCATTCGAGGGTCCGCTGGACCTGTTACTTTATTTGATCAAACGCCAGAACCTGAATATCTTAGAGATCCCGATCGCGGAGATCACGCGCCAGTATATGCACTACATCGAGTTGATGGAGAAGCTGCGCTTAGAGCTGGCGGCGGAATATCTTCTGATGGCGGCGATCCTGGCCGAAATCAAGTCGCGCATGCTACTGCCGCGGCCGGTCGACTTAGCGGAGGAGGAATCCGATCCGCGGGCAGAGCTGGTGCGCCGCCTGCTCGAGTATGAGCGTTTCAAAGCGGCAGCGGACCGCCTCGATGCGATCCCGCGCCTAGGGCGCGATGTGCAGGCGGTGGTGGTGGAGTTCCCGTGGCGTGTTGCGCCACGCTGGGAAGCTCCGGTATCGCTGGGCGAGGTAGTAGAAGCGTTCATGGGCGTTTTGGGTCGTGCGGAATTGTTCGCACACCATCACGTACAGCGTGAGGAGTTATCGGTTAGGGAGCGGATGGGGATAGTGCTGGAGCGGGCCGCTATCGATCGATTTATCCCGTTCAGTGCTGTGTTTGCGATCCGCGAGGGTAGGGCGGGAGTGGTCGTCTCCTTGCTCGCGCTCCTTGAATTGCTGCGCGAAGACCTCGTCGAGTTGGTCCAAACCGAACCGTTCGGCTCTATTTACCTTAGGGTAAGCGAGTGAACCCGCAGCAGATCCGAAACGTCGTCGAAGCCGCCTTGATGGTTGCCGAAGAGCCCATGAGCGTGGACAGAATCATCGCTCTTTTTTCCCCGGAATTGGGAGAACCTCCGACCCGCGACTTCGTGCGTACGATCCTGCAGGATCTGCGGCAGGAATATGAGGGCCGGGGGATTGAGCTGCATGAGGTCGCAAGCGGCTTTAGGGTACAAGTTCGGGCGGAGTTAGCGCTTTGGGTCAACCGCGTTTGGCAGCAACGCCCGCCCCGCTATTCAAGGGCGCTCCTGGAAACGCTCGCGATCATCGCCTACCGCCAGCCGATCACCCGCGCGGAGGTGGAGGCGATCCGCGGGGTCGCCGTAAGCAGTCAATTGATCAAGACTCTATTAGAACGAGACTGGATTCGGATCGCCGGGCACCGTGATAGCCCCGGACATCCCGCGGTCTATGCCACAACGCGCGCTTTTCTGGATTATTTCAACCTGAAAACCCTTGCCGAGCTGCCGCCTTTGACAGAGCCCCGGGAGATGCGGGAAGTAGATCGTGAATTGTTGCAGAAGATGCAGGATCCCACTCGGGATCTGAGCGCGGTTCCAAACTTGGACCCAGCCGCCTGCTCGCCGCAGGCCGGTGGCCGGGTCGACGGTAAATCCGTCGTTGGGGTCGGATTGTCTTAGCCCGCGGGTTAGCACAATGCAGGCTTCTGCTCCTCCGGGCCAAGAACGCGTGCAGAAGTTGCTTGCACAGGCGGGCATGGGTTCACGACGCGCCCTGGAACGCTGGATCCAAGCCGGCCGAGTGACGGTTAACGGTCGGATTGCACATCTCGGGGATAGCGCCAGTGCGCGCGACCGCATCCGAGTCGACGGTAAGCTCCTAGCGCGTAACTTGTTGGGCGCCCAGGCTGTGCGCGTGTTGGCCTATCATAAGCCAGCCGGTCTTGTATCGAGCCGAGTAAGACAGGGCGGCTGCGCTTCGGTGTACGAGCAGTTACCTCCCTTGGCAGGCGGGCGGTGGTTGGGCATCGGGCGTTTGGACATAGACACGTCGGGGCTAATGCTGTTTACCAATAACGGCGAGTTGGCGTACCGCCTAATGCATCCTACGCGCCGCATTGAGCGGGAGTACGCCGTGCGGGTATGGGGCGCGGTTAGTGACCAAACCGTGCGGCAACTGCTAACCGGTATCGAGCTTGGGGGTATCGCCCGTTTCGCGGAGATCCGCTATGGGGGTGGAACGGGCCGTAATCAGTGGTTTCATTGCGTACTGAGTGAAGGTCGAAACCGTGAGGTAAGGCGCTTGTGGGGATCCCAGGGATGTACAGTAAGCCGCCTGATTCGGGTGCGCTATGGGCCAATCGCCTTAGAAAAAACATTACGCCGCGGCCGGTGCCGAGCGTTATCCGTAGACGAAGTGGCCAAGCTAATGGCGCTGGTGGACTTAAAAGTGCAACGCTCAAACAGCGGAGGGCGGGAAAAGAGGCGCTCTGGGGGGAGAACCGGCTGAGTCAGGTTGTTATCCGTGTTAAAGCCGGCGGTGCTATTAGCCTTAATCGTCGTCCCAACAGGGCTCACGGCAGGCTCATCGCTTGGTTTCTCGAGCGAACGCTACGCCGCTGTGAGACCCGAGATCACGCAGCCCCCCGGACGTATGGTCCATATCGGAACCCATCGGTTGCACATCTGGTGTCTGGGAGAAGGGCGACCGAGCATCGTGCTCGATTCGGGAGTGGGGGGGTTTTCCCTGGAGTGGACCAAGATCGAGACCGATCTCGCCCCCGAGTTTCGCGTCTGTAGTTACGATCGCGCCGGATATGGTTGGAGCGATCCGGGCCCTGCGCCGAGAACCACAGCCCGCATCGTAGAAGAGCTCCACGCTTTGCTGAGCCGTGCGGCCATACCAGGCCCCTATTTCTTAGTAGGGCACTCGTTTGGCGGTTACAACATGTTGCGCTTTGCCATACAGTATCCTCAAGAGGCGGCTGGGCTAGTGTTGATCGATTCCTCCCATCCCCAGCAATTCCGGTACTTTCCCAGCGCGTCCCAACAGCTCCGCGGTGCGTACTCAGCGCGGGGGGCAACGCGGTTGTTCTCTCGTGCGCTGCTTCCGGAAAACTATCCTTTCCGCGAGCGGTCTCTCGCCTTGCATCTTATGCGAAGCATCAAAGCGGTGCGTACGCACCGCTTTGAGCTTTTGGAGCTCGAGCACAGCGCCCAGGATGTGGAACGCATCCCCGCCATGCCGGCCATCCCTTTAATCGTGGTAACGCGCGGGGAACGCTTGTGGCCGCAGGACCAAGACGGTGAGCGCAAGGAACAAGCCTGGCGTGAGCTTCAAAGCCAGCTGGCAACCCTCACCCCGCAATCGCAACAGCTGGTAGCGGCCTACAGCGGCCATTACGTGCACCTAGATCAACCGCACATGATCGAGGACGCCATCCGTTCGGTAGCCAGCTTGGCGTTCTGCGCAGGCCCTGGCCAGTGTGGGCACGGCCCGTAAGGATCACGGTTAACGCGATCCTGATCACTTTCCACCGGTTTTCGCCTCGTGGACGGCGATCAGCTCGATTTCAAAGATGAGCGTTTCGTTGGGACCGATAACAGCACCCGCGCCGCCCCGGCCATAGGCCAACTCTGGCGGCAGGAAGATCTGCCATTTCGATCCCTCGGGCATCATCGGTAGGGCCTCCTGCCATCCTTTGATGACGCCATTAAGGTGCAGCGTAGCCGGTTCTCCACGGCGATAGGAACTGTCAAATTCACGACCATCGATGAGGGTGCCACGGTAGTGCACGTCGACCGAATCGGAGCCCTGCGGGCGGTTTCCTTTCCCCTCTTTTATCACCTTGTATTGCAGCCCGTTAGGCAATTCCTGAATACCTTCTTTGCTTTTGTTTTCTTCGAGGAAGCGGCGTCCTGCGGCCAAGTTTTTTTCCGCCACGGCCTGCTGCCGCTTTTGGATCTCTTTTTCTTGTTTCTGCATCACCGCTTGCAGCTCCGCCGCCGGCAGTCTCGGTTCGCGACCTGCCAGTGCGTCTTGGAGAGCGAGCGCAAAGGCTTGGGTGTCGATCTCGACACCCTGGCGGACGAAGCTTTGCCCGATCTGCAGGCCGATGGCGTAGCTGAACTTTGCGTTCTTTGTATTGAGTACGGCGTCCTCTGCTACTCCAACATCTGCCAGGCCAAGAGCCAGCAGGAATACGGTACATTTTTTCATGGCATTTCCCTTCTTGTTGCAAGACAGAAAAAGAGGACACTTCGAAAAATTCCATCGGTAGAATTTTTCGCATCGCAAAGAAAATGCGAATTTTGCTTTGCTCCATGTTTCAAACTACATGTTTGAAACATGGGCAGCCTATCCCTATGCTGCTGGGCACTTCGAATAATCAAGTGCCCATAGGCTGGTGGCTTAGCGCTCAAC
>JBOIEE010000014.1:0-10941 GCA_050740975.1 Gammaproteobacteria bacterium
CGGCCATTCTCGCGAGTGGCGCGGGCCTCGATCCCGAGATCCCGATGTAAGCGGGCGGCCGCGAGTGTCGCCCGCCGGATCGCCGTCCTGTAATCGGTCATTTCCTTCCCTTCTTCGGTGCTGAACGCGCGCGCAGGTATTCCGCGAAGCGACTCAGCTCCTCACGGTCTTTCACGGATAACTTGACCGCTGCCCGAGCCAAATGTGTGACGTCCGCTGGCAAAGCGGTGGCCTCTTCTTCGCCCGTGAAGTGGCTGACCGGCTGCCGGTATAAATCCGCTAAGCGTTTCAGCTCAATGGCGTCAATGCGGCGCTGGCCGCTTTCGATGTTGGTGAGTGCCGTTCGAGGAATGCCGAGGTGGCTCGCGACTTCGTCTTGAGAGAGGTTGAGGTATCCCCGCGCTTGCCGAAGTCGTTCGCACAGCCGGCGCCGCTCAACTTCACTAGCCGGTAAGTCTGATTTTGCGCTCTTGCTCATTTTTTCCTCCGCCGTGATGCTCTTTCCACTGCCGTTCAATGCTCTTCGCGAGATCCGTCACTGCTGTGTCGATGGAGCTATATCCGCCTGCACGGACCACACTTTCTCGAACTTCGAAGGGCAAAATGTCGTCAAGCGAGCATAGAACTTCAACGACCGTCAGCGAATCGACCTCGATCGCCAACATAGCAATCTCGTCCGGACTATCCGGAAGCACCTGCCCCGTCCCGTGCGCCTGGGCGCGTACCGCCTTTAGCAGCTCATCGTGCAGACATGCTGCGACGGCGTCCGCTGGATAGGTCAAGCTCGGTTGGACGTAAGGTGATGTATCCGTTTCCATAGTGTGTCTCATGACTGTTCTCGAGGATCTAATTATATGTCCGATTTGCAGACTGTCAATGTCCGAATAGTATCTAAAGATTGCAGACCCCTTGAACCGTCCAAAACTGGTCATCGCCTGCCCGCAACGGATTTGGATTTTAGAACCCCGGGGGCGATCGGTCGGGGAGAAGTGATGACGTCCTGGGGCGGCTCGGAGACGAGTGCGCACGTTCTATCGGTTGGTCCTATAATGAGCGGGGCAGTACCCGTACTCGCGCGATCGGCTCCGGTGGATGGGGCTTCTTCGATGTCTGGAACATCCTCAAAGGCGTGGTCTAGGTCATGAGGTATTAAACTGCTCTCGCAGGAAACAACATGAACGAGGGAACGGTAGGCACCCCGCTTACGTTGCTATCGTCCGACGAAGTCTGGGACCGGGTCGATCCCCTCGCGCCGGACCTGGGCGTGGACCCTGCCCGGGCGGGGCTATCGGACTTTCCCTACGCCAAGCTATCGGGTCCGGGGTTCGAGCGCCTCTGCTATGAACTGCTTGTCGCCGATGGCCGTTCGCCCCGTTTCTTCGGCCGGAGTGGACAAAAGGACTACGGAGTGGACATCGTCGTCGGAGCGGGCGACACGCGGACGGTTTACCAGTGTAAGAACCTCGCCGATGCGCCTGCCTGGACCGAAGTCCGCGACGCTATAGCCAAATTCGAATCCGATTGGCTGGGTGAGGCAGGCCTACCCTGTCCCCAGCGTTTTGTGTATTGCTGCCCGCATCTGTTGGACCACGAAAAGCTTGGAAAGCCTTGGACGCGGTTCATGGACGAGTTTCGCGCAAGAACCGGGGTGGAGCTTTCCTTCTGGAACAAGGGGACGCTGGACACCCGCCTGCGCAGGCTACCCGACGTGGTCGCAGGGCTGTTCTCGGGTTCTTATGCGGAGCACTTTTGCGGCCGCGATAACTGGCGGCTCGACGACCCCTGGACCCGGGTGCGTTGGGGCGAGGCTCGGCACCGTGCCATAGAGCGATTCTTGGATCGTCACAAGAGTGGCGCAATCCATATTTCCGATCAAGACGAAGAGCGTTCGGAGCTCTTGTCCGGCTCAGACGCCCTGGCCATTCGCGGCCTACCCGGATCAGGAAAAACATTTTGGGCCCTGGAACTCGGTTGTCGCATGCGCTCCCCGCTGCGCCGTCTCTACTACGCCACGCTCAACGGCTCCTCCGATCCAGAGCGCCTGTGGCAGTCGGTACGGCGGCGTTGCAGCCTGCCCGCCCTGTTTGTGCTGGACGACTGCCACCAGGACCTGGAGGGTGCAGGAATGGTCCGGGAGCGTCTAAGGCCCGAGCTTGAGAACGGCACCGTAAAGCTCTTGCTTGTGCTGCGCGATCTGCCCCGTTCCGCTTCCGGGGGGCTTGATGACACCCCCGAATGGCTGGTCCAGTTGGAGCAGGACAGGGCGGTCATCGACATGAAGACCGATCTCAAGCGAACCCGCGCGGTCACTGAGCACCTGCGTCCGGACTTGGTCGGCTTGTCCACCCAAAGGCTCGAGCGGCTCCATCATTTCACTGGGGGCGACCTGTTGTTGCTGGACGAGCTACTGAGCGCTGTGACTTCTCCCCTGGACCTGGATGCGCTTCGCCCGGATAAGCTCTATGACAACATACGGAACCGTTACTTCGGACGCAACCGCCGCCTGCCCACCATCCGCAGACTGGCCTGCCTGGCCCAGTTCGAGCTGACACCCCTGGAGTCCTTCCTCGACGGCGGCTGGCCGCCGGACGAGAAGCATCTTGCCGCCCCGCTCATGACGGAGCTCTTTGCGCCGCCTCGGTATCCTTTTCTGCATCCCTCCCTGGCGGAATTGGTGCTACGGGCCCTGCTGACCCTGGAGGTCAGCGTTGAACGTCTGGAAGAGAAGGTGGCCGACGCCACCGGGAGCGAGCTAGCCGCCTACTTCCGGTACGTCTTGGCCTCCCAGTCGAAAGGCACCGCACGCGACACCGACCCCATGGCAAGCCTGGAGACCGTATTGCGGATCCGGCTCAAGCTGGTGGAAGGGGCGGCGGAGGCGAGGATCAAGGCCCATTTCCTGGGGGATGCGAAGATCCTGACCTACATCGAGGCGCACCTGGACCGCTGTACATTCACCTTCCTGCATATCTGCCTCACAATTCTCGCCATCGCGGCCCATCCGGCGAAGGGACGCTACGTGGAGCTGATCGAGAAGCGGTTTCGCATCCTCTTCCAGCGAGAGCGCGAGGGGTCTGACACGCTTGGACTAGCGACAGTCGGCACCGGCTTTTTCGCGTTGGCCCGGAACGCGCCAGCAACCCTTGAGACCGTACAAACTGAGCATGGGGCCGGGCGCTTCCTACGCCTCATCACCGCCAACGGCACCCTGTTCGAGCTGTTCCGCGTCCTCCAGCGCGCCACGCCCAGCTTCCGGGAGGCGCTGCTGGGGCAGCTCGACGACGCCACTGTCGGAAAGCTGGTGGACAAGACCATCGCCGCGGGGCGTTCCATGGAGTCCTTCCACTACACGCTGTGCCAGCTCGCTCGAACCCCAGGGCAAAGGGAGCGGCTCGAAGCATGGTTGGAGATCGAGGGCTGGTGGCGTCTCATCATTGGTATCGGTACCCTCAACAGCCTCAGACAGCTTTCCCGCGCCATGAGCGACGCCGTCCGAGGGCAGTTCATACGCGCATCTTCCGGACTAAGTCCCGCGGACTGGCGCGGGATCATCGCCCGTGGTCTGTTCTTGAACGCCTGCACCTTCGCCACCGAAGACCTCGCCACCTATCCTGAGTCGAGTCAGAATGTCTTCCACCAGGCTCTGGGCGAGACGGCCGCCCCCTTGGCGGCCGAGGCAAGCTGGTTCGATCTCAATCCCAGCCGGCCACCCACCGACTTAGCCTCCGTAGAGGGCCGAATCCTGCGCGAGGCCCTGCAAGGCGCGGATCGAGGGGCTCAAGCTGGATGAGCTGACAGGGCTGGGTTTCCGCGAGGCGGTCAACGGCTTCGCCTTCGCCTGGCGGGAGCGGGAAGACCTGCGCCCTGCCCTGGCCGCACAACTTTGGGACAGCCTCACGGACCCGGCCTGCTGGCCCAGGGAAGACGGCGAGGTCGCCGCCTTGCGCTTGATGCTGGGCATCGCCCGCTCCGAGGCCATTTCCCAGCAGGACGCCCTGCGGCTGTTGGCGACGACCGGCTCGTTCCTAGACCGCGAGGTCTGCGCGGATATCCACACCCCGCCCCTGTTCCTGTTCGTATGGAACATGGCTGCGCTGCGGTATGAGCGCGGGGCCGATCGGTCCTTCCAAGGGACCTTGCCGGATGCCCTGATCAAGATCCTTTTGGCGGTCCTGCGGGAGCGGGTGCGTCCCAAGGGTGCCAACGAGGAGAAGCTGGCCCAGTTGGCCCTCGGCGGCCTCTTGAAGTTTTTGCTACCGCGGCTTGGCAACGAACTTCGCGGCATCCTGGCGCCGCTCGCAACCATTACACGGCTCTACAAGGAGGCTCTTGAGCATACCTTCGTGCTCGCCTTATTCGCCTTGGAGGGCATCGCGCTGTTCCGGCCCGACGAGCCTGTGTTAACGCCCCTGGTCTCTGTCGGCCTGCTTGCAAAGTCCAAGCAGTATGAAGAAATCGGCCCGGCCATCGACCACCTGTGCGAACGAGTGAAGGGTCACGGCGCGCTCGGCCGGAAGTAGGTTCACTAGGAACACCATTTTACAAACACCCCTGCCTGATGGTCGGCCCGTTATCGGCCTGTCGCCCACAATCATTCGACCCAGGGGTTTTGCAGCGAAGGTAAAAAGGATGTCACCCCACTGCGTCCTTGCCCTTAATTCCCGTTGATACTTATTGGGGCCCCATCCCGCGACTTTCGGGCGTAGTAGCTAATCCTCCCGCGGCCATCGTCACTGCGCGGAAGACGGCCCGCCCCTTGTTCATGGTCTCATTCCATTCCAGCGCGGGGACCGAATCGGCGACGATACCGGCGCCCGCTTGGATGTGCAAGAAACCGTCTTTAATTACCGCCGTGCGGATGGCGATCGCGGTATCCATATTGCCCTGCCAGGAGAGATAACCGACGGCACCCGCATACACCCCACGCTTGACCGGCTCCAACTCGTCGATGATCTCCATGGCTCGGATCTTGGGCGCCCCGGTCACCGTCCCGGCCGGGAAAGTCGCACGCAACACGTCCATGGTCGAATAGCGTTCGTCAAGCTTCCCGATAACATTGGACACTATGTGCATCACGTGCGAATAGCGCTCGGTGAGCATCGTGTCGGTGACCTTGACGCTCCCCGTTTTGGCGATCCGCCCGATGTCGTTGCGGCCGAGGTCGATCAGCATCAGATGCTCGGCCAACTCCTTCGGATCACTCAGCAACTCCCGCTCCAAGGCGCTGTCTTCCTGCGCATCGCGTCCGCGGCGCCGGGTGCCGGCGATAGGCCTAACCGTGACCTCGCCCATTTCCACCCGCACCAGGATCTCGGGCGAGGAGCCCACTATCTCGAAGTCTCCGAGGTCGAGGAAATACAAATACGGGGATGGATTGAGACAACGCAAGGCTCGGTAGAGGTTGATCGGTGGGGAGCGAAATGGAATGGATAAGCGCTGTGAAAGCACCACCTGCATCACATCGCCTTCCAGGATGTAGTTCTTCACCTGCTCGACCGCCGTCTCGAAACGCTCTTGGGTGAATCCCGAGACGAAGTCCGCTTCGCCCACCACCGGTCTATTCAGCCCATCGTCGAGCGAACTAGGGGCGCTTTCCTGAAGCTTGGCCGTCAGCTCATCCAAGCGCCTCTGGCCGCTGTCCTCGGCGTTGGCCTGCTCCGGATCTACATGCACAACGATATGCAACTTGCCGCTCAGGTTATCAAACACCAACACCTCTTCCGACACCGTGAGCAGGATATCGGGGCAAGCTAAAGGGTCCGGAGCTTCGGGCTTAGCTAAGCGCTGCTCCACGTAGCGCACCGTGTCATATCCGAAATACCCTACGAGCCCGCCGGTGAAACGGGGCGCACCCTCTAGCCTGGGGACCCGGATCCGCTGCTGAAAAGCTTCGACCCAGGACAGCGGGTCCTGGCTGCGCGTTTGCTCCACGACCACGCCCTCGCGCTCTACGGTTATCTCGCTACCCCGCACCCGCAGTACGGTTCGCGCCGGTAAACCGATGATGGAGTATCGCCCCCATTGTTCGCCGCCTTGCACCGATTCCAAGAGATAAGAATAAGAACCACGAGCGAGCTTGAGATAAGCGCTTAAAGGGGTATCCAGATCGGCTAAAACTTCCCGCACTAAGGGGATGCGGTTGTATCCTTGAGCTACCCATTCGGAATACGCTTTTGTGCTCATCGCTTAAAACAGCCCCATGATCTCGACCAGGGAATCGAGCACATAGTCAGGGCGCGCGTCAGCGATGTCCTCGCCGTGGTTGTAGCCGTAACGCACCCCGATGACCGGCATTCGCGCGACGCGCGCGGCCAGTACATCGTTGATCGAATCCCCCACCATCAGGGAGTCCTTGGCGCTGACCCCGAGGCTTTGCGCGGCATAAAGCAGCGGTTCGGGACTCGGTTTCTTTTCGCCTAGCGAGTCGCCGCTCACCACCACGGAAAAGCCTGACAATAGTCCTAGGGATCTCAGCAGTGGTCGCGTGAAACGCTGGCGCTTGTTGGTGATGCACCCAAGCGCATAGCCCGCCTCCAGCAGGTAATGGATCCCCTCCCGTACCCCGGGATAGAGTCGGCTTTGGCGGCAGGTATTTTCGGCGTAGATATCGGAAAAGATCGCAAACGCCTCTTGGAACAAGCGCTGGTCCGGCTCTTCATCGGCGCCGCCCGTGAGCGCGCGTTTCACCAGGCGTTCCGCCCCCTTGCCTACCCAGAGCTTCACCTTTTCCATCCCCTGGGGCGACATGTAGAGTTGCTCCAACATTGTATCGATGCTGTAGGCCAGGTCGGGAACGCTATCCACAAGGGTGCCATCCAAATCAAAAAGGATGAGTTTCGGCTTTTGTGCCCAGCGTTTTGTCCTCGGGTCTAGGCACATGGATGCGTCACCGCCGCGAGCTCAGCGCGCATCATCGCGATCGTGCGGGCGTAATCGGGGCTGCGGAAAATAGCGGAACCGGCAACAAACGTGTCGCAACCAGCCTCTGCGATCGCCCGTATATTGCCCGTGGTCACCCCGCCATCGACCTCGAGCCGGATCGCAAACCCACTCTTGTCGATGAGGGCCCTTACGTGTTTGATTTTCTCTAATGTCGCGGGAATGAACTTCTGCCCGCTAAAACCAGGATTGACGGACATCAGCAACACCACGTCTAACTTAGGCATGACATAGTCCAAATGCTCGAAAGGCGTCGCGGGGTTGAACACCAGCCCGGCCTTGGATCCCGAATCGCGGATGATCTGCAGCGAGCGGTCGACATGCTCGCTTGCGTCGGGGTGAAACGTGATATACGTCGCACCCGCCTCAACAAAATCTGGAATAATGCGGTCAACCGGCTTCACCATCAGATGCACGTCGATAGGGGCGGTGATCCCGTAATCGCGCAAAGCGCAGCACAGCAACGGGCCGAAGGTGAGGTTTGGCACGTAATGGTTATCCATCACGTCGAAATGGATAAAGTCAGCTCCCGCAGCCAATACCTTCTCGGCCTCCAAGCCAAGGCGAGCGAGATCGGCAGAGAGGACGGAGGCGGCAATGGCGTAGGCTTGCATGCTCATTAAACGACACAAAGATGCGAAATGTAACCGATCGGAGGGTGAAATTCACATTCGGCCACGCGCGGCGTGGAAGTGGCTGTCGAGGAACATCCACATCGCACCCTGTTATAGGCCGGAGCCTTGTTGCGTGCTGGATAAAAAGGGCAGTGAAGGCCTAAAAGGTTCGTATTGCGAAGAAAAGGTCTTTAGGAGATCCCCTTGCCTGCCGTCCTCATCCTGATCGCTTTGTTTATCGCTTACGCGTCGCTATACCCGTTTGAATTCGCCACGCCGGTGGAAATCCACCTCCTGCCTTGGCTATATACCGAGCGTTGGATATCGCGCGCCGACGTACTGGCGAATATCTTGTTGTTTGTGCCCTACGGGTTTACGGTCGCTTTCGGTGAGCACCGAAACAAGACCCGCATCTGGCTGCTCAGCGCTGGCTTCGCTATGGCCCTCGCCCTGCAATGGGTGCAGCAGTTCACGCCCGAGCGCGTGCCGGCTTTATACGACGCCTTTTTCAATCTCCTCGGCCTCACCGTCGGATTGGTAGTCGGCGCTTTGATAGCCGGCCGGCGTTACCGCACGCTGGTCCCTGGCGGATTGCGGCGCGTAGCGACAACGGCGGAGATCCTTATCGCGGGGTGTTGGCTGGGCTATCGTTTGTTCCCCTTTGTCCCCAGTCTTGACTGGCAACAAATCAAAGACAGCCTTAAGCCTTTATTGCTTCATCCCGATCTTTCGTTCGCCGCTATACTGGACAACACAGCGGGGTGGGCATTATTTTTCCTGCTCCTCTCTCCCAGACTTACCAAACCCTACCCCACCTTGCTCGTGCTAGCGCCCTTGACGCTCCTGGCGGAGGTCTTGGTTGTGGATAACAGCCTTTCTGTAGCCAATCTGCTGGGGGTGGCGATGGCGACGCTGCTCGTTCTTGCGATCCCCCCGCGTTCGCAGACCCGGGTGATGATCCTGGTATTGTTGTGTTCCCTTTTGATAAAGGGCATTTTGCCGTTTGCCTTCACATCTCGGCTAAACGATTTTTCCTGGTTCCCATTGAGCGCATTTTTCAGCGGTTCGCTTTCGTTCAATATTCAAAGCCTATTGCAAAAGCTTTTCTTTTACGGCGGGCTGGTATTGATGCTGAACCGTGCTGGTCTTGGGCTTTATCCCGCCAGCGTGGCTGCCAGCTTATGGCTCTTGTTGATCGAATGCGCGCAGATTTTCTTACGCCATCACAGTCCGGAGATCACCGATCCGTTAATTCCTCTGCTCGTGGTTTTTATGCTTAAATCGATGTCGAAGCCCTCGACAAGGTTGCGCATTGAAGCCCGTTAAAACAAACGCTCGGGGAAAATAAAATCGTCCCTCGTAGAATGCTTAGCCATACTTAAAGGGGATGTTTTTCAGCGCCCAGTTCTGATGCACCCAGAATACAGAGGCAGGACGACCGGTCGTAGGTGGTTCGATACCCTCGAATCCAAGCGCTTTGAGATCGAGTTCATCGACGAACGCCTCAATGACTCTGACCGGATTATCCTCGCTGATATAGTCATCCATCCGTCGGGAAACAATGTGCTCTGGGTTCGGTCTTCACCTTAAACGAAGCGCTTCATGGGTCTGCCGCAGTCCTGTAAGTGTGATCAGTATACCATCATATCACGTTTTTACACAGCCTCGGCCGGCAACTGACCTCCAAGACCGCACCCGGACCACCCGTAGTGGAGCGCCTGCATCGTCGCAAAGCCCACCCAGCCGCTTCGTCACCAGGGTCAACCACCATCATTCTTGACACACCTCGTTGAATTTCTTATGCTTCCAAACAGCGCGCGACCTTGTTCGACGTCTGAGCTGACTCCGTGCGCTCCTGAGCGTCGTTCTCGTGTGCGGGAGGGTCCAATGGGGAATAACCGGCGGTTCACCAATGCCCCTAAGCGACGGTTAGTATCGACGGGCGAAAACATCGTAATCCTGTTCCAGACCCTGAAAACATGTCGAACAAACGGCGGTTTGTACGCTACGGCGATGACTGTAACATCTACGTCAAGACCCCGCGTGCCGGGGAGCGTGTGATGAGTAGTGTGCGCCGTTTCTTCACCAAGCGGCTGAAGCTGAAGGTGAACGAAGCGAAAAGTGCGGTGGATATTCCCCAATACAGAAAGTTTCTCGGGTTTACGTTTACAGGTGGCCGATCACCGAATCATCGCAAGATTGCCCCGGAGTCCCTCAAGCGTTTTCGAGCCCACGTACGCCGGCTAACCCGGCGCAACTGGGGCATTAGTTTGGAGGAGCGGGTTCGCCGGCTCTCCACTTACTTGCGGGGTTGGCCCGGTCGCATATAGGATTGGGCTACAGCGATTGCTCGATGGCCCGAACGACCCGGCCGAAAGCCGAAGCTCGATTCGGAGAAACTCCGGTCCCAGCGGGCCTGGAGCACCTGCAAGACCGCTTGCTGAATAAACCGATCGAGGACACACGGAATACCCAGCTTACGCTTCTCCGCGCCCTTTCCCGGTTTGGGGATTTCTACCCGTTTCACCGCGCGGGGACAATACTCCCCTTGCAACAGAAGTTCCTTGATAGCGAGCCAATGTTCCTTCAGGTACCCGGGCAACTCCTCCACGGTCATCCCATCCACCCTAGGACTTCCTTGATTTTGCCGCACTCGCTTCAATGCCGCTCGTAAGTTATCCCGAGCACATACCGTCTCCGTCAAATCCTCGTCACACATCGGGCGTTCGGGCATCTCGCTCGCTATGGGTAAATCAGCCTTCGCCCCAGGTCCCCGAGGCTTCACCTCGGCTTCCCGGTTAGAGGTTCTCACTCGAACTTGTCTGCCTCTCCGATTACCCATAAGATTCAGCGCCTACTTGCCACTCCATACCGTTCGGGCCTTCAGTGGCTTCCCTTCCCCCTAGTATGCCCTCTGCTGACCCCTGCATCGCGCTATGAAACCTCGCGATTCCACCAGTCTCAAATCCGAGACAACGATGCAGATCTCCCGGGGTAAGCCGTCTCCTTACACTGACCTTCAGTACACAACCGCTGGATTTACGCGGCCGGCCCTTGGTGAATATGCACTTCGTTACCTCACGCTAACTCGTGCGGCCTTGGCGCCTACTTATCCAGTTCCTGTTCGTCGGCTCGTACCTTTGTTCCACGCTTCCTTCAGACCCCACCTCACGGTGACGCCCTTGCGCTTCCCTACCCTTCACCTCCACCAGGTTAGGAGAGGGACTTGCACCCTCTAAGTCAGCCGGCATGCCCGGCACGCGTCATAACGCCCCCGCAAAGCGGGGGGCTTGACGGTTGTGAGCAGCCCCAAGGGCGGCCAATGGCTAAAGGTGAATCCAAGCTTTAGAATTCACCGCCCTCCCCTGCTCCCTGCGCATCAAGCTGC
>JBOIEE010000015.1:0-9007 GCA_050740975.1 Gammaproteobacteria bacterium
GGCCGGCACCCGGTAGACCGCGCGCTCGCGCGGCCGGTTGAGGTCGACCTCGAAGCGTGAGCGCAGCGCGATCAATCGGGTCGGTGCCACCCGCGCCAGCTGCGCGGTGAACGGGTCCTCCTCGCGCAGCCGGGTCGCCTCGTCGAGCGCGATCAGGGCCGCGATCTCCGGGTGCAGCGCGTGACCGGCGTGGATCGCGGTCGCGACGATCGGGCCATCGCCTTCCTCGAGCACGAACACGGCATCGCTCATGGGGCTGAGCCTACCGCGGACGCCGTCTGCGTTGCGATCGGCCGCCGCGCGGACCCGGTCAGCAGTCGTCCCCACGCAGCTCGCAGCCGCGGCGGTCTTCGTTTAAGGCCACGGGAGAAAAGAATGGTAGAGGGCTTTAAATACAGACATACTCGCGTCTTCTCGGTTACACGCACGGTTAATTCTATTCCGTAGTGCGGCAACTCCTGTGCCATGACCCGTGCGCACCATGCCAGGGAAAATTTATTATGGTTTGAGCACACCGTTGAGGGATATTGAACCTGCCGGTGGAGCTATGCCCGTTCGGGGAGACGATCCGTCGAAGGTTTACGATCGGCTTAAATCGCCCCTATGATCCGCGCCTTCGGAAACCACCTCGCTTGATCCCGCCTGTTACGCCGCTTCGAAGAGAACTGGCGCGTGCTCATGCGTCACCTGAGGCTTTGCCCAGGGGCGGTGTTGTCTCGTTCCCAATACCTCATCATGGTCTGGCGTTTCAAGACGCGTGCCTGCGACCCGAAGGCAGCCGGACGAAAAAAAGACATCGCCCACTGGACAGCGTTCTTCCGATCTCACTGATGCGTGGCCACCGATACCGGTAGGCGTTTGGCGTGCCGGTAACCTTTACATGGCGAACCGGAAATTTTTACCGATTGGCCGGATTGACAAGTCCGGCCCGCTGCAGTCACTTGGCTATCTCATTAGAAACCGAGGAAATAAACGTTAACGCCGTCCCGGCACGCAACTTGACTTCGATTGGAGTGCCCGGTCACCCGGACGCGCGCACAACCAACCATTTTTCGAACACACGAGGACGAAACAATGTTGGCATCAAGTCAAGGATGATTGGAAGTAGGTCAACGGCAAGACCGCCCGCGTGATCTCGGAGAGCGGCACGGGTTGTTTGATTTAACGAAGTTTAGAAAGGAGATTTGCTGATGATCAATCGACTAGAGAACAAGCGGTTTCTCGCTGCCGCGGCGCTGGCAACCATGCTGCTCGGCGGGTGTGCGGGAAGTCCCGAACAGGAAAGCACCGGAGAGTATTTCGATGACTCGGCGATCACCGCGAAGGTGAAGACCGCTCTGCTCGGGGACCCAGAGGTCAGCGGGCTCGCCATCAATGTGGACACCTTCAAGGGTACGGTGCAGCTCAGCGGGTTTGCAAATAGCCCACACGAACGACAACAGGCCGAGGAAGTGGCCCGATCGGTGGCCGGGGTCGAGGCGGTCAAAAACGACATTAACCTTAAATAAGCATCGACCTTAAGCTGAAGCGTATAACGTATAACCGAAACGGATGGACCCGTCCCGAAGGGATGGCTTGTCTTTTTCTGACGCCCCCCACGACGATTAAGTTAATCCATAGGCTAAGGAGGATCTTGAATGAATGACCAAACAATTTCCACGCTGAACGATATCATCGAAACCTGTAAGGATGGCGAAGAAGGATTTCGCGCCTGCGCCGAGAACGTCGAGGACGCTGAGCTCAAGGGCCTATTGATGGAGCGTTCGCAACGATGCGCAGAGTCTGTGAAGGAGTTGCAAAGTGAGGTCCGCCGCCTAGGAGGTGATCCGGATACGCATGGTAGCGTCTCGGGCGCGCTGCACCGCGGTTGGCTGAACGTCAAATCAGCGATCACGGGCAAGGACGAAGCGGCCGTACTGGGCGAATGTGAGCGCGGCGAGGATGTCGCCCTACAGCGTTACCAGGACGCCTTGCGTGATGAGGACCTGCCCAGTGATGTTCACAACCTGATCGAGCGGCAGTATCAGGGAGTAATAGCCAACCATGAGCTCGTGCGCGGCTTGCGCGATCGCGCGCGTACACAGGCTTAAGCGGGGCGTCTTACCCATTGATGTTGCCTTCCCCGCGTCGGCGAGCGGCGTGGGGAAGGCGTTATGGCGGGCGTAGGCGACTTGGGGGTAGAGAATCGCGTGTCACCATGCGAAGACGTCTTAAGCGAGTTCTAAAACACAACTGTAGGAATACATAGCATGAAGAATATTTGCAAATCACTTTCAACGGGTCTTGGCGTTATCGTACTGGCGTTCGGACTCAGTGCGTGTGAGGGCCAAGGTCCCGCCGAACGCGCGGGCGAGAATATCGATGAGGCCGCAGAACGGACCCGCGAGCCCTTTGAGCCCGAAGGCCCGGCCGAGAGCGCCGGCGAGCAGATCGATGAAGCGACGGAAAGGGCCGGAGAGGCTGTCGAGGAAGCCGGTGACAAGGCAAAAGAGAAGACCCAGCGCTGATGTCCCGCGCGTCTGCGTGACCTCACTTGCTCAAGGAGGTCGCATGAACAGAAAAAAACCGTTTATGACGGAGATCCGCTGGCTTCCATAGAGCCACTTATCACTCACACTGTCGATCGGCTATCCCGGATTGGTCGGACATAGCGGGCCGCGCTCGGAGCCGGGGAATTTAGGATCAGGGTGGGTTGGGTTTAACTTTGCCGCTGCCCTCGCGCTTCCGGTGAGGATCGCCAACGACGCGGCGATGCAGGCGTTGGGCCGCTATGAGGGTGTAAGGATGCTGTTCCTCAGACTCGGTACGGGGCTCGGCTCCAGCTTGATCGCGGAAAATGTCGTCGTCCCCATTGAACTCGGCCAGCTTGAGTACGACCGGAAAGAGTCGTTCGTCGACAGGGTGGGGAAAGCCGGTTTACGGCGGCGAGGGAAAAAGGCCTGGCGACGCGGAGTGGGCTTACCTAACGTCATCATGCGTCGCTCTTAGTTAGCGGGAGCCCGTTTGCTGTTATTCCCTTGGACCGCTGGTCTAGAATAGCCGCTACTCTTGCTTGATGATCCCGATATCAAGCCTGCCCTCGCAAAATCGATCATTTTCAGCTTTGTGCTCCTGCTCGTGCTGCTCGCTGTAAACGCCGCCATCTCTTATCACAACACGCGTACGCTGCACGAAAATGCCCAAATCGGGGACAGTTACGAGATCCTTAAAGCGCTGTCCGACGCGATGTTGTTGGTGCGCGACGCGGAATCGGGGCAGCGCGGTTATATCCTTACTGGCGATCCAGCTGTCCTTGAGTACTACCAATCGGCGTTCTCCGCCCGCGGCGAAGTTCTAGGACGGCTACAGCGACTGACTGCGGCTCGTCCGGAACAACGGGCTCGCCTTGCGCGGCTCGAGAAGCTGATAGCAACGCGCATGCAGTTTGCGGAGCGCAGCATCGCGACGCGCCGGGAACAGGGATTCGAAGCTGCGCGCGAACTCGTGGCAACACGGGTCACCAAAGACTACGGACGCGATACGAGTTCTTGTCGCCGACATGGAGCGCCAGGAACGACAGATCCTGGACGCGAAGTTCTCGCGAGCGGGGCGGGCCTTCTCGGTGGCCTCGCTGACCGAGGCGGCGATGCTACTGCTCGCCTTCGGCACGGCCGGAATTGGATACGCCGTGATCCGCCGCGAAATCCTGTCTCGCTATCACGCCGAGAACTATGCGCACGAGCAGCGTGAGTGGTGCCTGGCCACCCTCACCAGCATAGGCGATGCGGTGATTGTGACCGACACCAAAGGCACTGTTGTCCTGGTCAACTCCGTCGCCGGCAAGCTGACCGGTTGGGGCGATGAGGCCGTGGGCAAGCCTCTCGAGGATGTGTTCCGGATCGTCAATGAAACCACGCGCCGCGTGGTTGACAATCCGGTTGACAAGGTCTTAAGTGAAGGAGCTATCGTGGGGCTCGCCAACCACACGGTTCTCATCGCCAAGAATGGCATCGATATTCCGATCGACGACAGCGGCGCGCCCATCAGGAACAAGGACGGCGATCTGACCGGCGTGGTGCTGGTGTTCCGCGACATCACCGAGCGCCGGGCAGCGGAAGCGGCGCTGGCGCGCAGCGAGCGGCAGTTTCACCTCATCGCCGAGACCATTCCGCAGATGGTATGGATGTCGGGGCCTGATGGGCGGGTCGAATACCTGAACCAGCGCTGGCTCGACTACATCGGCCTATTGCCGGATAAGCTCGACGGTTGGGAATGGCAACGCATCGTTCACCCTGACGACCTGCCCCGCGCGCTCGCGGCATGGACCCACGCGCTCAAGACCGGCGAGGCGTTCACGGCAGAGTTCCGCCTGCGGCGCGCGGACGGGACGTATTTATGGCATCTGGGTCAGGCATTGTTGCTGCGCGAAGACGGCAAAGCTATCAAGTGGTTCGGCACCTGCACCGATTTCGATGAACAGAAGCGAACCCTCGACGCCCTGCACGAAAGCGAAGAGCGGCTGAAGTTTGCGCTGTCGGCCGCACGCATGGTGCCGTGGGATTGGGACCTAGTGACGGGAACGGCGGTACGTTCCGAGAATGCCCCGGAGATCCTCGGTCTTCCGAGCAGCGGCGCCCAGGCCTTCAATGAGTTCCTCCATCCCGAGGACCGCAACCGAGTGGAAGAGACGATGGCGGCGGCGGCGCGCGGGGACGCACCCTATGATCTCGAGTTTCGCATCATCACCCACGACGGGCGGTTGCTGTGGATCGCCGATAAGGCGCGCCTGCGTCGTGATGCAGCCGGACGCCCGACACATCTCACCGGCATATCCGTAGATATCACCGAGCGCAAGCGCGGCGAACAACTGCTGCTGGCGGCCGATCGTCGCAAGAACGAGTTTCTGGCCATGCTCGCGCACGAGTTGCGTAACCCGCTCGCTCCCATCCGCAGTGCGGCCGACGTATTGCGCCTGCTTGGTCCAAAGGATGACAAGCTCAAATGGGCGCGCGACGTGATCGAGCGTCAGGTGCAGCACATGACCCGGCTCGTGGACGACCTCCTCGATATCTCGCGCATTAGCCGCGGCCGGATCACCCTGGAGAAAGCCCCGGTCAACGTCGCCAGCGTGGTCGCAGGGGCGATGGAGACGGTGCGACCACTGACCGAAGCGCGCAAGCAGACGGTGGAAATCCTGATGCCCGCTGAGCCAGGCAGGGTGATGGGAGATGAGACCCGCCTGATTCAGGTGCTGGCGAACCTACTGCATAACGCCGTGAAATTCACCCCGGAGGGCGAGCGCATCACGCTCACGGTATCAAGGCTGGCGCAGGAAGGATTCATGACTGTGCGCGACACCGGTATCGGCATCCCGGACGAAATGCTGGAGCACGTGTTCGATCTGTTCACCCAGCTCGATGCATCGTTGGAACGCTCGCAAGGCGGGCTCGGTATCGGTCTGACGCTGGTCAAGAACCTCGTTGAAATGCATGGAGGCACGGTGCAGGCACGCAGTGAAGGTCGGGGCAAAGGCAGCGAGTTCACCGTCCGTCTACCACTACTGCCGAGGTGGCCGAGGTGGCGCCCGCTACAGATGATGGCGGACAGCCTGCGCCCCCGAGCCGCCGCTTGCGGATCCTGGTGATCGATGACAACCGCGACGGGGCCCAGAGCCTGTGCGTGCTGCTTAACCTGTTGGGGCACGAGACACGTGCCGCCCATGATGGAAATTCAGGACTGCAACTCGCCACAGCGTTTCAACCGCAGGTGGTCTTTATCGATATCGGCATGCCGGGCATGAGCGGTTACGAAGTCTGCGCTCGCCTGCGTACGCTGACCCAAGAGTCGGGCGTGCGGTGCATTGCATTAACGGGATTCGGAGCGGAAGAGGACCGGGAGCGCTCGCGTGATGCCGGCTTCGACCATCACATGGTTAAGCCGATCGAGTTCGCGGGCTTGCAGGATCTGCTGCAGCAGATCCTGCAGTGAGTGCTCCCACTTCGTTCCCCCGCGTGTCTTAATTCATAATTCAGTTACGGCCGTACGGCATGCCGGTCTTTGAAGCTGGCGCGCGCGGCGAAGCTCAGAGTCCGCCGGGACTCCCATGAGGAAGCTCGCGGCGACGATCCAACGCCCCGCTGTCTAAACGCAAGCTGATGGCCCGTCACGGGGATGCGCCGGGCGCCATGCCCGGCGTCTCCGCCCCAGTCCGCATGGCGCCTCTTAATCAGAGGCTCAGACGACGCCAAGGAGCAACAGGATTATGATGACGGTGATTGGTACGCCGAGTAGCCACAGTAAGATTGGCATGGTATCCCTCCTGATCATTAAATTAGCTATTGAAAATCCATCCCAGTGAATACGCAAAATGCGCGAGCGCCCTTATCGGGCCGTTGGCCTCCTGCTGACCGCATCCCTAAAGGTTTGCGGCGCCTAGCCTTGTCACGGCAGGAAGCATGCCACCGGGGGGCACGGAATTATACGGCTCTTATTATAATTACTTACCCGCGGGGTGCTGCCGAGTCTCATGCTCTGGGGTTTAATCCAGAGGCAAATATTACCGACGCCATTGTCCCTTTTTCCGATTTTACGCACCGCGCGTCCACTCCGGTAGCTCCGCACGTCTTCTGCCAAGGTTTACCGAGTCAGTGGTATTTCCTACTGATCATGCGCTCCCCCCATCATACGGATTCTGGGGCACTTTGATTTTACTTTACATGCGTCAATCGTTTGCGTTAATCGTTTATGGCGGTCAGGCCGACAACTGCGGAGAACGACAGCAGGCGCATACTCGAGCAAGGACTGAGCATTTCGGGCACGTGGCCGCGCACCTGGTAAGGTTCGCTTTAGCTCTCGTCAACGAGAGAGTTACGGCATCCCGTACTGCCGCAAGCGGTTGTAGAGCGTTTTCACACTCACACCGAGCATCGCCGCGGTTTTTTCCTTGTTGTTACCGCAGTGCTCGAGGGTCGCGAGGATCAAGCGCCGCTCGGCCTCCTCGATATTCAAGCCCACCCCAATATTAGAGAAAGTGTCGGTATGCTCGGTACCGAGTTCCTGCTGCGGTAGCAAGTCCGTAGTAATCAGATCGTCAGCCATGATGAAGGCCCGATGCAGCACATTTTTCAGCTCCCGAACATTACCGGGCCAGGGATAATTCCGAAGCCGCGTCAGCTCCTGGGCGGTAAGAGTCTTATTAGTGGATTCGGCGCGGTTCATCTCGGCGAGGAAATGCGTGGCGAGCGCCTCGATGTCCTCAACCCGCTCCCTGAGCGGCGGCACATAAAGCGGAAATACTTGCAGGCGGTAGAGCAGATCTTCACGCAGCTTCCCCTCGGCGACCGCCTGCTCGGGGGGGCGATTGGTAGCGGCGATGATCCGCACATCGGTTTCCCGAAATTCATTGGCTCCCACGCGCATAAACAGGCCGGTCTCCAGGACCCGCAATAGCTTGGCCTGCAGCTCCGCCGACATCTCGGTGATCTCATCCAGGAATAAGGTGCCCCCGTCGGCCTGTTCAAAGTATCCTTTGTGCTCCCGGGTAGCGCCGGTAAAACTGCCCTTTTCGTGACCAAATATCTCACTCTCGATCAGTTGCGGTGAAATGGCGCTGCAGTTGACGGGTAGAAACACCTTTTTTCTGCGCCGGCTCAACTCATGGACGGTATGCGCTACAAGCTCCTTGCCGGTGCCGCTTTCTCCCATGATAAGAACGGTCGCCGCCGTCGGCCCCACACGCGCGATCTGGTCATAGACCTTCTGCATGGCCGGAGACACTCCGACCAAGAGACCGAAGTGACCCAGGCGGCGTAGCTCGCCCCGCAGTTTGCCGATCTCTTCCTTGAGATCGGCCGGGCGGGCGACCCGCGACAAGATCTTCTTCAATTGCTTGATGTCGACGGGCTTTATCAGGTAGTCCGCAGCGCCCAGGCGCAGGGCCTCGACCGAGGTTTGTAGGCTGGCATGGCCGGTAATGAGCACCACTTCGGTGCCGCCCAATTCGATGTCCTGAAACAGATCCATCCCGCTGCCGTCGGGCAGCTGGAGATCAAGCAGCACGACGTCGGGGCGCCGCTCGGCCATCTTCTGGCGAGCCTCTCCCAAGGTACCCGCCGTGTCTGCGGTAAATCCTTCTAGACCGACCAATTCGGCCATGGCCGCCAGGGAATCTACGTCGTCCTCGACTATCAATGCGTGGGACATGAATCGCTCGAAGCTTGCTGATGGCTGCAAAGCTTACACGAAAACTCGGTAATTTTTACCGAAACTTATCGAAAAGAGTAAGCGTTTAAGGGTACCCCTACCGGTAGGGCTCCGAGTCCAATTTTTCAGGGCACCCGTAAGTCACGGTGGAAGAATCTATTCCCGGTGGTCGCTCCGACATGCCGGCGTGCTTGGCCGAGTGCTCGACCTCAAGGTACTCGACCTTACTCACTGGCTCGGGGCGCGGCAGATCGTCTTCCCGCATACCTTCGATGTGAAACTCGATAGCTTCTCGGATCTCGGCTTCGGCCTGCTCTAACGTATTCCCGGTGGCGATACATCCGGGTAGGTCGGGGACATAGGCCGAATAGTTTTTCTCGGCTTTTTCAATGACAACGGCGTAGCGCATTAGAACCTCACTTCTTTAGCCCAGCTTGCTTCAAGATGCTATTCAGGGTACGCGGCGCCAAATCGTCGTTGGGCTCGCCCGGAACGGTAACGCGACCTGGCTTGGCAGAATGCTTGAACTGACAATGGCTACCCGTGTCGCGACGAAGAACCAACCGTCATCTTGAAGCATTCGCGACACCTCGCTTACCTTCATCGGGCCCGTATAAGCTCAATTTTTCGCATCCAAAACGATCTGTCCGTGCTGCGGCATAACGGGTCCGCAGCTGCTTAAGCAGTTTGCTTTTGCCTAGCAGCTAGTGTAGTGCTTCTTAGTTGATGGAACTAAAGGCCTTCCGGTCGATCTGATCTGGAGATCGAACGAGGAGGCGACCATGCGAACAGCCAGTGTTATCGAGCTTACAGATGAACAACGGCA
>JBOIEE010000016.1:0-12202 GCA_050740975.1 Gammaproteobacteria bacterium
GCCAACCGGAGACGGCCTGCTTTCTTACCATATCGTCGAGAGCATCGAAGGCTGGTTGAGTTGCGGTGGCGAACATCACTGTCGTGTGGTATGCCGTCGACAGGTGCGACAAGGCTGCCAGTGTCGGGACAACCAAGTGCTGCGGTAGGCTTTGCGCCTCGTCCAGGAGGATCACCGAATCCATCAGGTTGTGCAGCTTGCGGCAAGCAGACGGCCGGTTGGAAAAAAGCGACTCCAGGAGTTGGATATTAGTGGTGAGCACAATGGGCGCATCCCAGTTCTGGGAAAGCAAACGCCGCTGTCGCTCGGAAGAATTGTGCTTATCAATTTCTGCGTCGCCCGTCGCCGATTCCTTACCCAAACCAGCGAGACTGTGGTGCTCCAAGACATAGTGCTCGGGGAAATCGGCGAATACCAGTCGCCGCAAGGAATCGGAATTGCCCGCTTGTAATCCGACATGGTGACCTTCAATGGCCAGCGCCGCCGCAACTGCGTGGTGTTCTTGCAGCGCTACCCATGCCCCCAAAGACCAGTGATCAATCCCCTGCGCCTCGCCGCGCAGCCGCGCTTGGAACAAGTCGCCGTATTTACCGAAGTCGTGTAACAGGCCTGTTAACGCAGCCTCATCTTCCCAAGGTCTTCTGGCAGCATGCTGCTTTGCGAGCGCAGCTACGGTACTAAGGTGGTCCTTTAGCCGGTGTGGCACGCCGATAGAATTGGCGCTGTGCGCCAGATAACATTGCGAGCGTGCTGTCTGTCTATGCGTCATGATTGCTTGGGGCACTGGCAAGTATTTCCTGCCACTCTTTCATGGGTACGAATCTTGGTCCTTTGCGCTGGTCGTCCCAAACCCACCAGCCGCCCGCCTCGTGGGCTAGCCAGGCAAGAGTTCTACCATGGCTTTCCTCGGAATCTGCCGAAGGATTTTCTTCAGGTTCCCTGCATGCGTGTGTACTTTGGGTTGCCCATTCCCAGAGCACATACTCGAGATCGACTAGCCAAGCGGCGCACCAGCGCTCTTCAGATATCCATTCCATGTAAACCCGCAAGGCTCGTTTAGCTTCGTCGTTCAGTTGCTTCTCCTTCTTCAATTGGGTTTTTGTCTTGCGGCGGTAAACGGCCCGCCATACCGAGGTCGCAAGTGTGGTAGGTGATCGGCGCGCAAATCTTCCCGAGCACGTGCTCATTGAACGCGTCGCATCCACTGGACCGCGTCCTCGATGATTTGCGGAAACCGACCTTGAGGAATCGGTCCCCATTTCCCATGTCCGGGGAAGACCCATGCGACCTTTTCAAATACCTTTAGCTTAGCGACCGATCGGATCTGCTCCTCCCAGGAATACCAACAGACGCCTCTAAACGAGCCAAATCGATTTAAACTTGGGATCCAAGCGAAATGATCGCCGGTGAACAGGTAGGTTTCATCCCATAACAAAACCGTATGCCCTCGGGTGTGTCCGGGTGTGAAGATGAGCTGCGCTTTCCCGATGCTATGCTGAGCTTCCCCGTCTAGGATAAGCTCGGCATCCTCTTGTGCGTCGGCATCGAGGCGATGAATGATCCGAGTCGCGTTAAACCGGGCCGCGTACTTGTGCGCATCGCACACATCGTCTCGGTGGGTTAAGAAAATATAGTCCAGCCCTCCGCTGCGCGCAAAGGCATCGACTAGATGCGGGATGAAACGCGGGGAATCGATCAACCAATTGCCTTCGGAGCAGGCGATGAAATAGCTATGCGCCCCGTAGGATTTCCGATGGTTGAATCCGTTGATGAACACAGAATCGGCGAGCGCCATCGGGAAAGAATCCCGGGCAGCGGATAGGTCTTTCTTCCCCATCATCCCGATCGACCCCACCGGACAAGCCAGAAGCGCTTGTTGTGCAGCAAGCTCCTCGGCCTCGTTCTGTGGCTGTCTCTTGACATAGGCATGGGTGCCGGTATCGCCAAAAAGCTCTGGAGCGTAATGCCGGCTCACACCACAGTTAATACACGTGGAGTCAACGAACAAGTTCCCATCCGCGTTCGCGTTCAATCGCCGTTTAGGATTGGCCATGTTTGGAATGCCTTATAATCAAGTTGGGGTTAAAGCAACGCCGCAGCGACATAGGTCAGGTTTATTTACTGCGTTTGCTTTGTGGCTGTCAATTTTCTCTGTCACTTTCTGAGCGACGCCGCTTCCATGTTGAACACTCAAGCGCCCCACGTTCCGCGATGATGCCGTAATTCGTGCACCAAAGGCGATCATGAGACAATAAAAAACCGGTGCGACATTGAAAGGAGCGGAACCCGTGCCGCCAGGATCGCCAAAGGCAGGGGCGTAGCACCCTCTGATAAACGACGTACCACCGACTCCCGTCCGCAAATCCCAAGAAAGCCCGTTCATTGATCGCTGAACTCCATTTTAGAAGCCGCCAGCCGCCTGGGCTTGCGCTGCTGTTTGTGACCGAAATGTGGGAGCGCTTTTCGTATTACGGGATGCGCGCGCTGTTGGTACTGTTTCTGATCGCGGAGGCTGACCGCGGGGGTTTTGGGTGGCCGGTCGAGAAAGCGAGCCAGCTCTATGGTTGGTATACCGGCCTGGTTTACCTCACGCCCCTCGTAGGCGGGTATCTCGCCGACCGCTATTGGGGCACACATCGGGCCTTAGTGATCGGTGGGAGCCTGATCGCGCTCGGGCATTTCTCGCTCGCCTTAGAGAGCGTAGCGAGCTTTTACAGCGGCTTGGGGCTGCTCATCATCGGCACGGGGTTTTTCAAACCTAATGTCTCGACCCTGGTGGGACAACTCTATGAAATCCACGATCCCCGGCGCGACGCCGGCTTTACCATCTTCTACATGGGCATCAACCTGGGCGCTTTGATCGGCCCTCTGGTCTGCGGCTATCTCGCCCAAAGCGAGCGCTTTGGCTGGGGCTACGGATTTGCGGCAGCGGGCTTGGGCATGGTGCTCGGGTTGCTGGCCTATGTTGCAGGCAAGAGGAAATACCTCGGCGAGATCGGCAGCCGGCCCGCACGCCGCCACGCAGATAGTCACGGGATCGAAGCCCCATTCACCCGCGAGGAGAAAGAACGTATCATTGCGCTCATGATCACGGCCTTTTTCGTGATCTTCTTTTGGTTGGCTTTCGAGCAGGCCGGCTCCTCGATGACGGTGTTCGCCGAGCGCAGCACCGATCGCACCGCGCCCGAGTGGCTTCAATCGCTGATTGGGGGATCGGCCTTTCCCACGGCTTGGTTTCAAGCCGTCAATCCTGGCTTTATCCTGCTGCTTGCGCCGCTCTTTTCCCTGCTCTGGCAGAGTTTGGGAAAACGGGAAAGTGAGCCCAGCACCCCGTTTAAGATGGCCCTGGGATTGATGCTTCTAGGAAGCGGATTTTTGTTTTTGGTGCTAGGGGCGCAGTCCAGCGATCAGGGTGTTCGGGTGAGTCCCGGGTGGCTCATCGGGGCCTATTTCCTACATACCTGCGGCGAGCTCTGCCTGTCTCCGGTGGGCCTCTCGCTGGTCACGAAGCTCGCGCCGCTGAAGCTCGCTTCGATGCTGATGGGGGTGTGGTTTCTTGCCAATTTCGCGGCCAACCTGCTCGGCGGCTATCTCGCCGGCACTTTAGAAGCGGTTCAGCGCGGGGAGTTCTTCCAGGTGCTGGGGGGACAGGCGGATTTTTTCCTCATCTTCGTGCTGAGCTCCATGACGGCCAGCGGCCTCTTGCTCGCTTTGGCTCCGTTCCTAAAAAGACTTATGCACGGTCGGGGGTAACCATGAGATGACAAGCATTCAGAACTTAAAAGGGTTCAGCTACCCGTTAACGCCTAGCGGCACCTCTTCCATCGTAGGAGATATGCCTTGGCACTATGCCACCGAGTACCTGACGATTGTCTATCGCACCGATCCGAATGCTCTGGCACAGTATCTGCCGGAGCCGCTAGAGCCGGGACCGCAGCCGGATGTGGCCTACGTCGCGTTCAGTCGCTGGTGGTCGCTGTGGGACAATCAGTCCGAGATGGCTTTCACCAACCCCGAGCGCACCCAATACCGCGAGTGCGCGCTTTGGGTGGGCTGTGCCTATCAGGGAACGCCGGGTCAAACCTGCGTCCATATCTGGGTGGACAATGATTTCACCCTGGCGCGCGGCTGGTTTATGGGCTTTCCGAAGAAATTCGGGCAGAGCTACATGACGGAGTATCATCCGCTCAATCCCGCTATGCAGCCCTTGGGGATCGGTTCGCGGCTTAAGGGCTTTGTGTCTGCCCACGGGGAGCGGCTGATCGAGGGGACTTTGAAAATCGAGCGTTCAATCCAAGCGTCGGAGTTACCACCTCCGATCGGCTTGCCTACCTATAACGTGCGCCAGTTCCCGAGCGTGCTACGCGGTGGGCCGGCATCGGTACTGGAGTTAGTGCGGCTCGGAGCGGAAAATGTGCGCTACGGAGAAGCGACTTGGGCCGGGCGGGGCACGCTACAGTTTTTCCCATCGGAGATCGAAGAGCATACGCGGCTCGCGCCGCGCGAGGTCATCGCTGGGTTTCGATACAGTTGCGGTTATAGCTTCCCGGGCGGGGTAGTTCTGCACCGTTGGGCACGGAGCGCTTAGCATGCTTATTAACTGCGCCGCTTATCAGGACGGCAGGAAGCTCGGCGATATTACCGTCGAGGAGATCAGTGACTACGTCAGCCGGCCGGGCTGTTTCGTCTGGGTGGCATTGAAGGACGCAGACCCCAACGAGCTTACCGAAATGCAGCAGGAGTTCGACCTGCACGAGCTGGCCGTTGAGGATGCGCGGCATGGCCATCAACGGCCGAAGATCGAGGAATATGGAGATAGCCTCTTTGCTGTGCTGCACCTGGTGGAACTGGCGGGCGACGCATTGAACATCGGCGAAGTCGACATTTTTGTCGGGCGCAATTACGTATTGTCGGTGCGTAACCGGGCGCAACAGGGATTCCTCGGCGTGCGCGCGCGCTGCGAGCGCGAACCGGACCTTTTAAGGCATGGCTCGTCCTTCGTCTTCTACGCTCTGATGGACGCGGTCGTTGATCGTTATTTCCCCGTCTTGGACGTTCTAGAAACCGAACTGGAAAACATCGAGAAGCAGATCTTCGGCGAAACCGTAGGGCATGCGAATATTCAACGGCTTTACGATTTGAAACAAAAAGTCACGGCTCTGAAGCACGCCGTTGCTCCTCTCATGGAAGCCGTTGCCAAACTGTATGGCGGGCGCGTCCCTTCCATTTGCGCCAGCACAGAGGAGTATTTTCGGGATATTTACGATCACCTGTACCGGATCAATTCAACCATTGACAGTATCCGCGATACCATCGCCACCGCGATCCAGGCCAACATTTCCCTGGTCGCTATTGAAGACAGCAAGGTTACCAAGCGACTCGCGGCCTGGGCCGCCATCTTCGCCGTTGCGACCGCTTTTGTTGGGATCTGGGGCATGAACTTCGAGTTTATGCCGGAGCTTAGGTGGAAGTACGGCTATGCGCTCGCGCTTGGACTAGTTGCGGCTGTGTGCGGCTACCTTTTCTATCGATTCAAAAAGTCGCGCTGGTTGTAGCCTTTTCGTTTTTTTGCCGCCATTTCTCTGACGCACTACTGGCTTTAGCGTTTGATCGGGCGACTGCGATGCTCACCTTTGGAAGCCATCGGGTTGGTCCAGGGCAAGGTGTGTTTATGAAACGTCAATGTTTTTTGTTCTATATCATCGCAGTCGCTCTAAGCGGATGGGAGGGAATTGCCGCAGCGGACACTATAGCGCAGACACTCGAGGCATTACGGGATTGCGCGCGAATAGTGAATGAAGGGTTTCGCCCCATAGCGGAGGACAGAAAGCTAAGGTTCTTGGGTAAAGTCCAAAAGGAAACCGCAAATTGCCGAGGCGGGCAAAAAGCACTCGAGTTCATGGATGCTCCGTGGGTGGACTGGCAAACCTACTGGGCCGCCGGCGATGAAACGACGAAAGCGCGGGGAAGGGAACCGTTTACAACACTGGGGCAGCACGTGGCACCAAATGGAAGAGGCATCGATGGAGCGTTGACCGATTTAGAATATCAACGCATCGAACTCATCAAGTTCAATCTCTTTGACAATCAGACTTACGAAGACTACGTGCAAGGAAGAGATGGTGTCGACGGGCGCGCGCTTAAGGTATGGAAGCAATTGCGATTGCCCAAAGGGCATCCCAGCTATCAGGCCGTTGGCGGAGACGGCGAGCAACTGTGTCGTGGCCAGTTGATCAGGCAGCGTACGGTAACTGGGATTTGCAACGATCTAAAGAACCCCCTCATGGGATCGACGAATCAACCGTTTGCGAGAAACGTACCTTTCGAAACGACGTTTCCTGAGTCAGGGAAAACCGAGCTGGTTCGCAACCGCCACGGCGATCGATTAGGCTTATTGAGACCTGATCCGCAGGTCATCAGCCGAAAGCTCTTCACGAGAAAACAGTCGGACCCCGCGCGATGTCACGAAGGACGCGGTTTGCCGGGGAATTCGAGGGAGGCGCATTGCGAGTACCAAGCGGCGCCGTTCTTTAACGTGCTGGCGGCGTTCTGGATCCAATTCATGACCCACGATTGGTTCTCGCATCTGCGCGAGGGGCATAACGATGCCGCTCTAATCGGTATGGGCTGCGCCACGCAGCGTCTAAACAATGAAGAGACACCCTTATCGGCCGCGGACATTCGCGAGCTTAAGTGCCGCCCCGAGGATAAGATCGATCGAGGATATTTGGCGGAGAGCGGGGAACCGCGCAAATTCTATCATCAGGGTAAAGAGCGCCTCGCCAGGGCCTACAAGACGACCGCGAATACCGTGACCGCGTGGTGGGATACCTCGCAGATCTACGGCTACGATGAGCTATCGCGTAAACGTGTCAAACGCGATCCGGCGGATAACGCCAAGTTATTGCTGGTTGGGTTTGGGAACAGGCCGGGGCAAGGCGAGCAGCACGGCTATCTGCCGTCGTTTGAAACCTGCCGAGATGCCTCAGCCGAGTGCGTTGCCGATCCGATCAACCCCGCGTGGAGCGGTCAAGAGGCAACGGCTTTCCCAGACAACTGGAACATCGGCTTGAGCTTCTTCCATAACGTGTTTGCCCGAGAGCACAACCTTTTCGTAGACACGTTTAGAAAGCAAGCGGCCAAGAACCCCAGCGCGGACTCCGGGCTCAGGGACCCAGACAAGCCAGATGCCATCATCCACTATAAGGACGTTGCGGCGCAGGAGTTATTCGAGATCGCAAGGCTCGTGATGGCGGCCGAGATCGCTAAGGTTCACACCATCGAGTGGACCACTCAGCTACTTTATGACGAGCCGCTGTACCTGGGAATGAACGCGAATTGGTTTGGCTTATTCAGAGACCACAAGCTCGCGGCGGAGGCGCTCAAACGCGTCCTCGGCAAGCTCGGAAGAACGACGGATCCAGAGAAAGCAACCGGCTGGTACTCGGTATTCGCTTCGGGACCTGGGATCTTCGGGCTGGGCAACCGAGTGTACAAAAAGCGGTTCTCCAGGCGAGATGTGTGGGATCTGAGCAACGCCGAGCACGTGAACGGCGGGATCAATCACTTCGGATCGCCGTTTAACTTCCCGGAAGAGTTCACGACCGTATATCGGCTGCATCCCATGGTGCCCGATTTGATCGAGTATCGAGAATGGAATGACCATCCAGACGCGATCAAGTACAAGATCCCAGTGGTAACCACGTTTCGCGGGAAGGCGACCCAAGAGATGCGCAAGCGGGGGCTCGCTAACTGGGCGATCAGCATGGGCCGGCAACGCTTAGGCGCGTTGCGGTTGCAGAACCACCCGCAGTTCTCCAGAACCTGCCGATGCCGAGACTCAATACCGCCACCAACAAGATCGATGTCGCTGCCCTCGACCTTATCCGCGATCGGGAGCGCGGGGTCCCGCGGTTCAATGAGTTTCGCCGGCAATACGGTCTCAAGACCTTAACGAGCTTCGATGATTTTATCGATCCGCATCTGCTGCAGGGATCCCTCGAGCGGCGTGATCAAGAAGGGCTGGTCAAAGCGCTGCGGGAAGTGTATGGGCAGCACAGGTGCGATGCGACCAAGGTCATCACCGAGGCTCAAGTCAACGATGATGGCTCGCCGATCAGCGATTGCCTGGGCCATCGGGATGGTTCGCTGGTCGATAATATTGAAGATCTGGATACGGTCGTTGGGTGGCTCGCCGAACCGACACGACCTCACGGATTTGCGATTTCTGAAACACAGTTCCAGGTCTTTATCCTGAATGCCTCGCGACGACTGTTTAGCGATCGATTCTTCACCTCGAGCTTTCGGCCAGAATTTTGTTCACAGTTCGGGGTCGATTGGATTACCACCAACGGTCCTGACGGCCCCGTGATGGAAAACGGCATGCCGAATGGGCACCGGCAAGAAGTCTCTCCGCTTAAGCGCGTTCTTTTGCGGACGATGCCGGAATTGACGGAAGAGCTCGATCCGGTAATCAATGTGTTCGATCCCTGGGCGCGGGAGCGAGGCCACTATTATTCGCTGCAGTGGAAACCACGACCCGGGGCCGAATCGGATGAAGCCTTTAATACACAAACGGGTAGTCCATGATGACAGTTGAGAACGACAACTTGAATACCAGACCCACTTGGATTGTAGGCATAAAATCCGACTGGCACGGGGCAGGTCGGCCTGATTGTTTCCCCTCCCATCCGGTTCAGCCCCTGAGCCGACAATTCCCCTTGGGCCGCACCCGCCCACGACACCCAAAACGTCCAGACACCTGGCACTTCGGGTCGATGAATAGCTCACTAATTCCCCGATCCCGGACCAAGATAGCGCGTGATTGACAGCTAACAGGTCCAGTCGTATCTTCCCTCTAAAAGGGCGTTTAAAATCCTTAATCGCGACACAGTGAAATGTTTTCCCTGGATTAGCTCATGCTATTTGGGATCGGCCACCGCGCCATTCATGCTGTCGCATTATTCCGGCCCTGATTGAACGCGAGGCGTTCACTTCATTCGGCAAAGGGACCTGGTTCATCGACGCCTAGGAGTCTGAAAATAAAGAGTACGGGCAAGTACACAAGAGGAGAACGTTTATGTGGTTAAGAGCAAAGCTGTCCCGATTGCGAACACAGAAAAAGGTCGTTTCGTTAGTGGTGTCGCTCACAGTTGCGATAAGCATAGGGTTATCACTCGGGATGCTAACCAGCTGTACACCATCCAGCCCTCCACCCGCTTCATCCAGCCTTCCACCCGCTTCAGAATCCTGGCATGCGGGAAACTTTCGATTCCTGGAGGCTACATCGGGTGATCTGGTTACATTCGTCCAGGGGCTGGAGCACCCTAAGCAGGGAGGTTATGGAAAAGTAAGCAGCACACGCAAAGGGAACTTCAATGCGTTTCTCGATACCCTGTTTGCCGCAATCAATGCGAGCCTGATAGATGGCAATACCGGGGACTGGTGCGCTGTGCAGGCCAGCGCCAGTTCTGCCGGCTACGCTATTGCCCGCTTCTACGACACCGGCAGCGGGCGCTGGTTCGTGCAAGGCCGCGATACGACTTCCTTTGGACAGGCATACTTCTTTATCAATCCGTTTGCAAAGCGCAACATCGTTATCGAGGTTCCACATGATGGCTTTGAAACCGACACCGGGACGGAAGGAGCCCGCCTCTTCAAGGCGCTTGCTGCCCGCGCCCTCATCATCAACAAGGAACATCGCTGTTCCGATCCGGACCCAAGCGCGTGCGCCAGCAATGTAGCTACCCAGGTTTGCAGTGGGGCGCTGCGCGAATCTGACATGGCACATCACACCGCCAACACCTTCTATCTACTGCACGTCAGATACAACGACATGGACTCACAGACGAAATTCGTGCAGCTGCACGGCTTCACGTCGTCGGCTAACGATATGGCCGAAATTGGTGACGGCACAAACAACGATGTCAACCCTTCTTCAGTGTCAAACAGTTTCGTCAACATTCTCCGTACCTTCGTACCCGTTGCGGCCGCGGTACACTCGTGTCAGGAGGGTACAGGGGATCCGCCTTCTAAGCTCTGCGGCGAAACCAACGTCGAGGCGCGCTACAGCCACCAGCCCAACACTTCAGAATGTCCGCCGGCCGCGGGCGTCTCGAGCGCGCGCTTTCTGCACATCGAGCAGGCGCTGACGCTGCGTGATGATGATGAGAGCGACGGCTGGTTTTGGGGGGATGTTCGCGATGCGGTCCTTGCCACCTTCTCTGACTGCAACGTGAACACGACCGATTGCACACTGGGACCTGCCCAGACCCAATTCGAAGGGTTGACTTGCGCGACTGCTGCGAGGGCCAGAAACACATTGCGGAGGCGCGGAGACACAGACCCAGAGCAAGACAACAGGGATCGAGGACCTGCGGGCGATACCGCGGGTCTTCGGCTGGATGCAGAGCAGGCACGTGCTGCCGGCGTGGTTTGGGGTCGGCTTTGAGTTACATCTCCTTCACCGCACGCTCGTGCAGCCGCGCGTGTTGTCGGATGTCGAGCGTGTGAAGGTGAAAGCCGAACGTTTGCATCTGGCGCATCAACGGATCGAGGAGGAGGCGCACTAACCGTTTACCCTTGTTCTCAGCGAATCAAGCCGATGTCGCCTGCGAACTCGTCTGCGGAGCTATAGGCGTGCGATGACGTGGCTCATCGCGCGCACACCAGCCTGCGAAGCAGGAAGACCAGGTAACGCCGCTAAAGTTCTCCCTCCGCGCGCAACTCGGCCTTCGCATCATTTTCGACGCGATTTGTTGTGGCATACACAACGAACGATAGTTTTTGATTTTGTAGCTCTTAGCTTATTAGGCGGTTGTTATTGCAATGAGGCCCGTACCTCCATTTCCGGGAGAGGAGTTGCCAGCGTCTGTGCCCCCGCCTCCATTATCGTCCAATACACCGTTTGAAGAGGACTGATCCTCCATCGGACGAGTCGCAGAGAAATGCGGATTTTCGGCGCATCGCATGTGAGATAGTCAGGAGGGAGACCCGCGGGGTGCGGTAAGTGAGTGCATCTTGGACTCCTCCTCTTCGTTTAAGTGGTGATTAGATCCTTCACGTTGGCACATCACGATGCCGTTTTGGAAAGGGTTGAGTCCATTGCAGCAGTGTCGCTCATCACAGAGGGAGGCCGCACGCGAGCCGCGGCTGGCGTCCTGCAAGCCCCATGGCCCGGCGGGCTAAAGCGCTCTTCAATGGCGGCAGGAGATCCACCGCCAACATGACGGCGTCACGCAACAGAATCGCAGGCCAAAGCTCATTGTAAAAGAGCCGCGCTAAGCCGTCGCTTAAGCGCAGGACGCGGCGCTGATCATCGCGCCTGAGATCTGCGTAGGTCTTCAATAGCTGCGGATCGCCCATATCCGCACCCTGGCGAAAGGCATCGACCACAAGCTCCGCCAAGGTCGCGACGTCACGCAGCCCGAGATTGAGTCCTTGGGCGGCGTTAGGGTGAAGGGTGTGGGCGGCATTACCTACCACGGCGGCGCGTGGACCCACGATGCGTTGCGCCTGGATCAAGTGCAACGGGTAAGCACGGCGGCTGCCAACGCCCTGGAATCCCCCGAGGTAACCCCCCGAGTGTTCCAGGAGCCCCTGTTGATAGGCGGAATCGTCCAGGTGGAGGAGGGCTTGGGCCTGCTCCGATCTCACCGTCCATACCGCGACACAGCGTTGCTCGGTCATCGGGAGCAAGGCTAAAGGTCCGCTGGGGGTAAAACGCTCATAGGCGGTGCCGTGGTGGGGCCGCTCGGGGAAGACCGTCGCGACCACCGCCGTCTGCTGGTAGTCGTGAATACGGCTCTCTATGCCAAGCAGGGTTCGCGTTTGAGAGTCGCCGCCATCCGCCGCGATCAGCAGCCGAGCTGAGAGCGTGCGCACGCCGTGCAGTCCTTGGTTGATGCTGACATCGATGCGGTTTGGGTGCAGTTTAATTCGGCTTGGTTTGGCGGAGCGCAAGAGCTGAACGTTAGCGAGCTGCCCTAAGCGCCCCAACAGCACCGCTCCGAGTGCGCGTGCCACCACCACATAGCCTAAGGCTTCTACCCCAAGCTCGGCTGCCTGCAAGCGGGTAAAGGCAAAGCGCCCGCGCTCGGTCACATGGATGCGTAGGATCGGCGTCGACTCCGCGCGCAGTTGCTCCCACAATCCCAACCCCTGGAGCACGCGCTGAGACGACGGCGAGAGCGCCAGACCTCTG
>JBOIEE010000017.1:0-4415 GCA_050740975.1 Gammaproteobacteria bacterium
GCAAGCAGCGCGGCCTTGTGCGCGATTTCCGCTATGCTTTGCTCATCCGGGTACTCCTCGGATGCGGTGCATTTTTCCCTGGTGCGGTCGTACGCTGCCAAGTAAAGTTCTTGGGCGCCCCGGGGAAGCTCCCTGCGCAGGTTCTCTGGGAGATCCGATGGTGTTTTGTAGGTCATAGGAAATTTCGGGCTCTTAGCCTAGGCTCACTGCACGCCCTTAGTCTCCTGGGCGTCGCCCTTTTTCTTTGGAACGGAATCGGCCTCTATCTTAACCGTGGCCAGCCCTTTCTCCTTCATACCGAGATCTATGGCCGCGGCACGCGAGAGGTCGATGACCCGTCCTTTGACATAGGGCCCGCGATCATTGATCTCGAGCTCGACCGACTTACCATTCTTGACATTGGTCACTTCGACTTCCGTCCCTAAAGGTAAGCTGCGATGGGCCGCACTTAACTTGTTTTAGTTGAAGATCCCCCCGTTCGCGGTCTGCTCACCATGGAATCCTGGCCCGTACCAAGAGGCTTTCCCTGTCTGCTCGAAGGCGGGCTCTTTTTCTTTTTGAACCTTGGGGTGAGAGGCGCTTTCCATGTTGCAAGCCTGCAGCACCGCGGTGAGCAAGGCTAGGGAAAAGAGATAACAGAAAGCTTTGAATACAAACATACTCGGGTCTCCTTAGCGTTGTATTGTTGTATCCCCATTGGGCAACACCTGTGCCATGACTCAATGTGGTCCACGGGCCACTGATTTTTTTATAATTTTCTCTCTCGATGCGCGTCACGCGGAAAAAGCGAGGACCCCGACGACCGGTAAAGATTACCCACCGCCAAGTAAAAACTACCTGCGGGCGCAGTATACTAGCCTCCACGCCACTCGCCTTGGTGAAGAAAAAGTTGAGCAAAGCCAAGCAGCGCCTCGAGGCGTGGCGTCTGGCGGCCGAGAACGCCCGACTGAGATCAAAAATAGAAGTGCACTCCCGGGCCAAAGTACTCAATATCCCGCTCGAAGAACTGCCCATTCGGCGAGCTGCCATTGAAGTACTCCATCAACACCTGCAAACGCCGAGAGCCCAGCCATTTACTGCGCAGTTCAATACCGGCGCGTGCTGAATAGTCAACCGTCCAATCCGCTTCCTCGGAGGACTGAACGTCAAGCGCCACGACCGGATAAACGAGGGGGTGGAAGATCGGGCCAGGGCTGGTGATCTCGATGCCTCCCTGGGCGGTCCACGTATCCAAGTCCGGTTCGCTGCGGATGATCGCGCCACCGCCGGCATAGAAGCGAAGCCAGTCGAAGGGCTTTACTGACAGTCTGAGGTCCACGGCTTCGTATGATAGATTAATACGGTTAACTTGGTCTCGAACTCGAAGCAAGAATTCATCCCCAAGATGCGAGCTTTGATGGAATATTCGAAGCTGGGCTGACAGCGGTCCATAACGCGCGTCGAGCGGCACCCCTCCAACGAAGTCCGAATTCACCAGATCCGAAGAGTCCGCGTTGAGATCAAATATCGAGAACACCCCGGCATGCAGCCCAAGCTGCCAATCGACGCCCATGGCTCGCCAACCGTAAAACGGCAAGGCGGCGCCAAAATTAGGGGCACCGACCGTCCCGAGCTCATCGTCATCTTGATAGAATTGCACCGTGCCGGAGAAACGGGGCCAGCGCGGATCCGCGATCAAGGGTTCAAATAGCACTCCCTTAGGGAGCCAACCAGCGGTCGTTGGGCCTGTGGCTTTCGAAACAGGTATCGGCGTCTCCGATGCCGTCACGGTGTGGGCACCCATTGAGGTCTCGACAAGCTCTACCTCCAAGCCCTCAATCGCACGCAGCGACTCAATCACCTCTTGGGCATCGCGTCCCTGAAGCGCGGCCGGATCCAATAGAAGCTTTCCATTTTCGACTCGAAGATCACGGTACGGCAAACCGAACTGCATCTCCAGAACGGCCGCCGCGTAACCCGCTAGATAACGGTCATCGCGGGGGGGCGCCGCCGCCATCGAAACGTTTATCGATAAATCCACAACCGCCGCCATGGCAATCACGATGCTGATCTGCATCACCAATCTGGTCATTTCTTTACCTCCTCCTCAGATCGACGGGTATCGCTGCACCACGTCCCGGTGCGCAGATGAGATCGTCACCGATCCCGGTCAATGGAGCCAGCACGATGATAGCAAATGCCGCCGGATTTTGCGGTTAGCCCGTCGAGCCAACCGACGGGCTAGCCTGAGTTCCTCTTGCAATTTCATCAGGGGCAACCTCTACCTGGGTGGTTATCCACCATTTGTTCCCGGCCGGGTCTTTGATGCCGGCAGTGCGGTCACCCCAAAACCGATTTATAGGTTGCTTTAGTGATTCGCCACCGGCCGTGAGAGCCGCTCGGTACGTCGCGTCCGCATCGACCACGTACAGATGGAGCGATGCGGGCATGGGAGGGACTCCCTCCATCGCTTCCCCTATCATCATAATGGAGTCACCGATCTTTACCTCCGCGTGCACGACGCTGCCATCGGGTTCGTGGAATCTCATGAGCTCGGTTGCGTCAAACGCCGCCTTGAGGAATTTGATCAACCGGGGTGCCCCCTTAACGAGCGGGAACGGGGTTACCGTCTGATAAGCGTCCGGTATAGTTGCCCTCATTCTTTTAAACTTACCCACCAAACTCAAATTTTGGTTTGATCACAAAGTGTTTAGACGACCTCTGTGCAACCGCCATACACTCGGCTCCAGTTCTCTGGATTGAAAGCCCGCCCGCGGCCCTAAGGGGGGGAAACCGCCGCGGGTGGGAAAACCATGAGTCATGCACAGGGGAGGCCTTCCTTGATCCACCGGTCTCTAGTTCATCAGAGGCAAACTGCTGCTTGCCGCCTGCGTTTTCATTCCGCGTAGATCTGCTCGGAAGCAGTCAAATCCTGTGCCAGTCGCCATACACAGATTATTACACGGTTCATCAAAGACATACGCATGACGCTTGGCCCCATCGGACTGTGCCCATCGGTAATAATTGCAAGTCAGTTTGTAATGATTACCGGCATGAAACTGCGCTCGTTGGCGATCGTGACATCGATTGTGCAAGATTTACATGCAGGTCGGAAATTGTTACCGAATAAACCTGCCTCCGAAGCCACACAAACGAGCTATCCCCTTAATCATCAGGATTTTCAGGCCCGCGCCCCGCCTGGCACATGCCTTGAGTAAGCTTCCATCATCGGGTTAGCCTTGGCCCACCTTAACCACTGACTATAGGCATGAGGAGGTACTGGTACTCATGAAGAGCAGCGCATTTCGGACCCTGTCAGCGATGCTGCTGGTGGCTCTGCCGGTGCAAGCGGCACAAAGCCAACAGCCCCCCACCTTCGCGGCGCTGGACAAGGACAAGAGCGGCTCTATTACTGCAGAGGAAGCCGTGCGGGTACCCGGTCTAGCCGCTCGACTAATTCAACTGGATGTAAATGCAGACGGCAAGCTCAGCAAGGAGGAATATGCAGCCCTGGCTCCGGAGCAGCAGAGCATGCCGCAATAAGCGTGAAGAAGTGTGGGCCTCACGCACGCAAGCCAATCACCCCTATTGCGGGGCGCAGTGGTTGACGGTCCTGGTCCTAACCGCCTTTTATTGCTGGGATGCGAAGAGGTGAACCAAGGCAAAGTGTAAAAATGTACCGGAGTCCTTACCCAGCGCGAAGCGTGCAGGTGGTGCCGTCCAAACCGTCAACTTGTGATCCCGCTCTGATCCGTGACAGTGTGACTGAAGAGTGGGGAGGACTCGCCCGGTACACCGGATTGGAGCTGTGCGCGTTCGAGGAGGGCATGGAACTGCGCTTCCCCTGGCCGCACCAAGGCCGATGCGGTGAACACGATCATCGAGGAAACCGGACAGAACGCCGCGGTGGCTTATCTGGGCGATGATCTCACGGATGAAGACGCGACTGAGCTTTCAATCAACTTGCCACCTTGCTTCTTTCCCGAGGCGTGCCGATGCTGCTCGCCGGCGATGAGATCGGACGCACCCAGACTGGCAACAACAACGCCTACTACCAGGACAACGAAATAAGCTGGCTCAACTGGGTGCTCGAGCCGATCGATCCGGAGCTTCTCTTCTTCGTAGCTCACCTGATCGCCTTTCGTAAGGCCCATCCAGTGTTTTGAGGAAGTTGCGGCTTTGAAACTCCTTGAGTAAGCGAGCCGGCCGGGTAGGGTATACTCAAGCGCGCAGCCGTGTGCCATTTCGGGCCGCGGCCCGTGCTCAATGCCGGAGAACATAGCGGATCCGCGGTGCCACATCGAGGCATATTCCGAAGAAACAGCAATGCCAAGAGCCAAACAGTTCCGCGATGCCCTGGGCAGGGCGATCTTCACGCCCAAGATCAGCGAGAGAAAACTGGCGGAAAAACTCGACGCGGTCAAACAGACCCTGCC
>JBOIEE010000018.1:0-4669 GCA_050740975.1 Gammaproteobacteria bacterium
GATTTTCGCATTCGGAGGCGGGCGCTGTTTGCTTGAAAGGCACGACGCTAAACCCCCGTCTAGGCAATTCTCCCCACCGCATCGCCGAGACGCCGAGCGGCATGCTCAACGCTATCGGTTTGCAAAACCCCGGGGCGCGCGCCGTGGTCGAGCGGATCTTGCCACGACTCGATTTCGGTCAGACACGCTTTATCGCCAATGTCTGCGGTTCCACCGTAGAAGAATATGCCGAGGTGACGCGGATCTTCGATGATTCCCCCATAGACGCGATGGAGATCAACATCTCCTGCCCCAACGTCAAGGAAGGGGGCGTGGCCTTTGGCAACGATCCGGAGATGTCGGCGCGTGTGGTGGAGGCATGCCGTAGTGCCACCCGCAAGCCGATCATCACCAAGCTTTCACCCAACCAAACCAATATCGCGGCCAATGCAAGGCGCTGCCTGGAGGCGGGCACGGACGCCTTCGCGGTAATCAACACCCTGATGGGGATGGCGGTGGATGTGGAACGTCGACACCCGGTTATCGGCAATAACCAGGCCGGGCTGTCAGGCCCGGCGATCAAACCCGTCGCTTTGCTGAAGACCCACCAGGTGTACCAGGTTTGCAAGCGGCATGGAGTCCCTATTATTGGCCAGGGCGGGGTTGTGAGTCCCACAGACGCGCTCGAGTTCTTGATCGTGGGAGCCAGTGCTGTGGGTGTCGGAACGGGGCTGTTCTACGATCCCTTGGTAGGCCCGAAAATAAACGCCGGTATCGTGGAATATCTCATACGGCACGGCTGCCAGCACGTGTCCGAGCTCGTGGGCACCCTGGAGCTCAACGAATCGCCCACTGAGGTTTGCACCGGTTAGTTCCTACCTAGGACTCACGCAGACGCTTTAGAAACACTCGCATCTCCTTAGCCGCCTGAATGTCACCTCGCGCTTCGGCGACCGCTATGCCTTGCTCATAGGCCGAAATCGCCTCAGAGATGGCGCCAGTCGCATGCAGCGCTTTCGCGTACAGCTTCCAGGCGGCGGAATAACGCGGATCAAGGGCTACGGCTTGAGCGAGGTGGGCCGCAGCGCGTTCGGGATGACCCTGCTTTAGGTAAGCGCTTCCCAGGCTGAAACGCAACAGTGCCGTATCGCTGCCGCCAAGGAGCAGTTTCTCGACGTTCTCGGTCCGCGATGGCATAACGTGGAGCTAGCCAGGATGTCGGGATCGGCGTGGCATCTCTGCGCCGGCCGTGTGAGGGAGCAGACCTTATCGTCCCGTCTGTTTGGGATCGAGGCCTAGGATGCGTAGCTTGCGATACAGATGGGTGCGCTCCATCCCTGCCCGCTCGGCCACCTTGCTAACGCTGCCGCCGCTGATTTGAAGGTGATATTCGAGGTACCCGCGCTCAAACATCTCCCGCGCCTCGCGCAGTGGGCGCTCGAGCCCAGGGACGGTTTTGGGCGGATTACCCTGTTGGCTCAAGCCCAGGGCCGATTCGATCTCTCCGCTATCGATATCGCCACTCTCTCCAAGGATCAGCGTCCGCTGCACCAGATTTTTTAGCTCTCGTACGTTACCGGGCCAGTGATAGCCGCACAAACAGTGTATCGCCCGCGCGGTGAATGTCCGACGCGGCAGCCCTTCTTGCTCCCCAAAGCGATCGGTATAAAAAGCCAGCAAGGCCGGCATGTCTTGCGCGTGCTCGCGCAGTGCCGGCACGTGTAGCGGCACCACGTTTAAATGGTAGTAGAGATCGTCACGAAAACGCCCCGCCTGGATATCGGCCAGTAATTCGCGCCGCGTGGCCCCGATCACCCGTACATCGATGGCTACCGGTTCCCGTCCACCGACGCGCAAAAACATATTATTCTCCAAGGCGCTGAGGAGCCTGGCCTGCATATTCTGGTCTAAGTCCGCAACATCTTTCAGGAATAAGGTCCCGCCGTTCGCCCGCTCCAAGAAGCCATAATGGACCGAGTTCCCTTCCTCGCTGCCGAAAAGTTCCAGCGCGGGATTTTCGGCCGCCAGTCCGGCAACCCCCACAGCTACAAATGGATTGCCGGCGCGACCACTGCGCTGATGTAGATATCGTGCAAATACCTCTTTCCCGCTGCCGGGTTCTCCCGTAATCAACGTCGAAGTATTGTGCACCGCCATCTTTTGGACCTGTTCCCGCAACCCCACGATAACCGGATGGGTCCCGATGGGCTCGCTTAGCGCTTGCTGGGACACGCGCTGAAGACCGATGTTCTCCCAACGCAAAGAGGCCGCTTCCAAGGCCCGCCGGATAGTTAACAGGAGCTTCGCCGTGGATAAGGGTTTCTCGATGAAGTCGTAGGCTCCCAAGCGGGTTGCTTCTACCGCGGTCTCTACGGTGCCGTGGCCGGACATGACGATGACGGGGTTGTCCAAAACGCCACCCTCAGACCATTCTTTTAGCAGCTCGATGCCATCGGTATCCGGCAGCCAGATGTCCAGCAGGGTAAGGTTGGGCCGGCGCGCGCGGCGCGCCTTGCGCGCCTGCTCGGCGTTCTCCGCCAGGGCGACGTCAAAGCTTTCCTCCTCTAGGATCTCTTTGAGCAGGGAAAGGATCTCGGGCTCGTCGTCGACGACCAGGATGTGTTTTGAAATCATACGGCGTTGCGAATCGCTGGCATGGCCGTTAAAACGCGTACCACAACGGGAAGCCGAATGATGGCGCTGGCGCCAGTGCCTTGGTTGTTTTCCATCCACACGATACCGTTATGCTCCTCGACGATTTTCTTCACGATGGCCAGTCCTAAGCCGGTGCCTTTAGGTTTAGTCGTGACATAAGGCTCAAACAGGTTTGGGAGGATTTCCTCCGAGATCCCGGTACCGCGATCTTCCACCCTGAGCTCTACATAGGCCTGCCCCGAGATGGCTTTGCTGCTGGTGACCACCTTGATCCAAGGGCTTTGCTCGTTTTTTCTCGCTTCAAGTGCATTTTTTATCACGTTATTCAACACTTGGCGCATGCGCCCTTGATCCGCGTCGATCAGCGGCAGCCCGGGGTCAAGCTGGGTTTCCAAAATCGCATCCGGATTGGCGTTGCGATAGAGATCTAAGACTTCTTCCACTATTTTATTCAGTTCCAACGGCTCGATCTTAATCGTGGGTGAGCGCGCGTATTCATAAAACGTATTGACCATCTCTTTGATTATTTTAACCTGCTGGATGATGGTGTTGGTCAACCTGTCGAGAGCGTCACCCTCGGCGTTGGCCATGTGTTTAAGGTATTTATGGCGCAGGCGCTCGGCCGAGAGCTGGATCGGTGTGAGTGGATTCTTGATCTCATGGGCTAAACGTTGCGCGACTTCGCTCCAAGCGGCATCGCGCTGACCTTGCACGATAGCCGTGATATCGTCGAACACGATGACGTGATCACTGAGGATCCCCGGGGAATCGCTAAGGGTAGTACCCCGGCACACAAGAACTTGCCGCCCGCTAGGACCAAATAGTGTGATCTCTTCGGTCCAATCAGTTTGGCAGCTTCCTATTTTAGGAGCAAGTGTGGCAAAAAACGAACTCAATGCGCTGTGCTCTGTGGTGATGATCGTTTCCAAGGGTTCACCAAGCAAGGACTCCAAAGAAACACCCAGGATTTTGGCCCCGCTTGGGTTGAAGGTGTGAAGATGCAGCGTGCTGTCGAAGGTCAAAACCCCAGAGGACAAGCGACTCAACACCGCCTCGAGATAGGCCCGCTCGGCAGCGACACGGTCGCGGCTTTTTCTGATCTGATCTTGCGCGATCCCGATTTGGCGCGCCATTTTATTGAACGACTCCACCAGAAATCCCATCTCATCGCGGCTCAGTACGGGGAGTTGCTTGTCGTATTGCCCGCGGGCAATGGCTCTTGTTCCCTCCGCCAGATCGCGGATCGGGGCCGCAATGCGCCCAGCCGAATAAATTGCCGCCCAGACCGTGCTGAGTATGCTCAGAGCCAATACCAAGGTCAGGGTCATAATAAAGCTCAGCTTTAACTGTTTGCGCAGGTATTCCAGCGAGGAGTATTTGGCGTATATCGATTGCACGCTATCGGCGAGATCGTTCATGCGGGTGGAGATAGGATACAAGGCTTGGAGGATCTGCCTGTCGGCACCCACCGCCAGCGCGGGCACATTGACCACCACGCGTACGTTCAGGCCGCCGTCCCGAATCGGATCGAGACCGATGTAGCTGCGACCTTGGCTGACTTGCAACAACACGCTATCGCTGGGAGGGTTCGGCAGGATCTCAATTTCCGGGCTGCTGGTAGTCATGATCTGCCCCTTGGGGGTCATCAGCGACAGCTCATCGGCGCCACTGCGCAGCCTTAGCTCGCCCAGATCGATGATTCGTGTTTCGGCGGCATTGAGCACCATAGTGCTGCCTTGTCCTTTCAAGGCATTGAGATCTAGAGGTGCAACGCGATCGGAGGAATCGGTTAGTTCTTCCGCGATCAGCTCGGTGTCGCGCAGTAACTCCCGCATACGCAGGTCTAAGGCGGCCCGGCTCAGCTCCAGGGAATCCTTGACCGCAGTTTCGATCTGCACGTCATACCAACTGTCTATGCCCCGCATCAAGAAGTGCACCGAGAATGCATATACGACCAGCATAGGGGTTACGGCGAGGGCTACGAACAGGGTAAGCATGCGCAGGGTAAGGCGGGATCCCGGTTGTCGCTCGCGCC
>JBOIEE010000019.1:0-5300 GCA_050740975.1 Gammaproteobacteria bacterium
AAGGATCATGGAGGATCCATTGCGCTTTACCCTAACGCGTTGACTAATGTTACTCCTTTGTTTTCGCTTCTTTTGCTTGCTCCTTTTTCGGCGTTAGATCCGCTTCTTTAGGCCTGTCAACGAGCTCGATGATCGCCATCGGGGCGTTGTCCCCAGGCCGATAACCGCATTTAACAATACGCAGGTATCCTCCCGGGCGCTCGACGTATCTCGGGCCAAGCTGCTCGAACAGTTTGGTTACCGTTGGCCGGTCACGCAAACGTGCAAAGGCCAGGCGACGACGGGCCACCCCGTCTCGCTTCGCTAGGGTAATTAAAGGCTCGGCCGTACTTCGCAACATCTTTGCCTTGGGCAACGTCGTTCTTATCATCTCATTACCAAACAACGACACGGCCATGTTGCGAAACATAAGCTCTCGGTGGCTACTGGTACGGTTTAGTTTTTTCCCCTTGTTCTGATGACGCATGGTCCATCCTAAATAGATTCAGACAGCAGCTTTTTCATTGGTGCGATGCAATCCAGGCGGTGGCCAGTTTTCTAGACGCATTCCCAACGATAACCCACGAGCGGCTAAGACATCCTTTATCTCGGTGAGCGATTTCTTACCCAGGTTAGGCGTCTTCAGCAATTCAACTTCGGTGCGCTGGATCAGATCGCCGATGTAATAAATGCTTTCCGCCTTCAAACAATTAGCAGAACGCACCGTAAGCTCCAAATCGTCGATAGAGCGCAATAGAATGGGATCGATCTCACCGCGCTCCCTATATTCCGGCTCCGCGGCTTCCACGCCGCTGAGCTCGATGAAGACCGCTAACTGATCCTGAAGAATGCGTGCCGCGTCCCGCAGCGCGGTCGCCGGATCGACGGTGCCGCTTGTTTCCACTTCGAGGATCAGCTTGTCGAGATCGGTGCGTTGTTCGACGCGCGCACTCTGCACTTCATAAGCTACGCGCCGAACCGGAGCAAACGAAGCGTCTAAACGTAATCTCCCGATCGGCCGGCTTTCTTCCTCACCGCTACCACGCGTCGTAGCCGGCTCATAACCCCGGCCGCGCACGACCTTCAAAGACATATTCAGCTCACCCGCTTCCGTAAGAGTAGCTATGTGATGACCCGGGTTAATGATCTCAACATCGTGATCGAGGGTAATGTCGCCCGCGGTGACTTCTCCGGGTCCCTTTTTGTTGAGGCTTAAGGTCGTTTCTCCTTTCGCATGCATACGGATCGCGAGACCCTTTAGATTCAATAAGATATCTATCACGTCTTCCTGTACTCCAGGGAGCGTGGAGTATTCGTGAACGACGTTGTCGATCTCCACTTCTGTCACGGCACATCCAGGCAGGGAAGACAGAAGCACACGCCTTAAAGCATTCCCCAGTGTATGACCAAAGCCGCGACTTAAGGGCTCCAGGGTGATCTTCGCGCAGTGTTCACCGATGGCTTGGATATCAACACGCCGGGGTTTTAATAAGTGAGTAACTGGACGCAAAGAAGGGCCCTCCCGTGTAAGAGTCTACTTCGAGTAAAGTTCAACCACCAACGATTCATTTATATCTGGCGGCAAATCGGCCCGATCCGGCACTGTCTTGAAAACCCCCTCGACCTTTTTGACGTCCACTTCCACCCATTCCGGCCAACCAACTTGCTCAGCCACTGCCAGCGCATCCTGGATGCGAACTTGATTTCGTTTCTTCTCCCGCACCGCGATCACATCATTCGGTCGCACCAGGAAGGAGGGAATGTTCACCGTCTTTCCGTTGACGGCAATCGCCTTGTGGCTTACCAATTGGCGAGCTTCGCTGCGGGTGGAGCTGAATCCCATCCGATAGACGACGTTGTCGAGGCGGCATTCCAACACTTTCAGCAAATTCTCACCCGTCGACCCGCGCTGGCGAGCGGCTCTTTTGAAATAGTTCCGGAACTGGCGTTCTAATACGCCATACATGGCTCGTAATTTTTGTTTCCCGCCGAGCTGCAATGCGTAGTCGGACATGCGACGCCGTCTGCTGCCACCATGCTGGCCCGGAGGCTTTTCCAACTGGCATTTTGACTCAAGGGGCCGCGCGCGGCTTTTCAAAGAAAGGTCGACACCCTCGCGCCGGCTAAGCTTGCACTTTGGTCCGATATATCGTGCCATTCAGAATCCCTACACCCTTCTGCGCTTAGGGGGACGGCATCCATTATGGGGGATGGGTGTCACGTCCGTTATATTCGTGATCTTGAATCCGGCGGCGTTCAGTGCTCGCACGGCTGAGTCCCGCCCCGGTCCTGGACCCTTTACGTAAACATCGAGGCTTTCCACCCCATATTCGTTCATCGTCTCCCTCATCTTTTCCGAGGCAACCTGCGCGGCAAAGGGCGTACTCTTGCGCGATCCCTTAAAGCCGCTGCCCCCGGCGCTGGCCCAGCAAAGGGCATTTCCCTGCCGGTCTGTGATGGTAATAATCGTGTTATTGAACGAGGCGTGGATATGCGCCACACCGTCCACTACCGTCTTTTTTACGCGTTTACGCGAGCGCCCTTTTGGTCTTGCCATTGCTGAATCGTCTACTTTTTGCGGATAACGTGTCGCGGTCCTTTACGGCTACGGGCGTTGGTGTGCGTGCGCTGCCCACGAACCGGTAATCCCCGCCGATGGCGTATGCCTCGATAACACCCGAGATCTATCAACCGCTTAATGTCCATGGAAACTTCTCGTCGCAAGTCACCTTCCACAGGATAGCGGCCCACTTCATTTCTCAGGGCATCTAACTGCTCTTCCGAAAGGTCCGTTACCCGAGTGCCGCTAGGTACCTTAGCGGCCTCGCAGATCGCACGCGCCCGGCGACGGCCAATGCCGTAGATGTAGGTCAACGCGATTAGCGCATGCTTACGCTCTGGAATGTTTACGCCAGCTACGCGAGCCATTCTTTCTTACTCCTCCGTCCGGTTTAACCTTGACGTTGTTTGTGTCTGGGGTTGGTGCAGATCACACGCACGGTGCCTTTGCGGCGAATGATTCGGCAACTGCGACACACCTTCTTCACCGATGCTCTAACTTTCATCAGGCCACCTCGGGCGACTACTAATTGCGGCCATAGCCCTTTAAATTAGCCTTCTTCAACAAGCCCTGGTACTGGTGTGACATCAAATGGGCCTGAAGCTGAGCCATGAAGTCCATAACCACAACCACGATGATCAATAGCGAAGTACCCCCAAAGAAAAACGGCACGCTGAACTTCAGGATCAAAAACTCAGGGAGCAGGCATACCAGCGTTATGTAAATAGCGCCAAATACGGTTAAGCGGGTCATGACCTCATCGATATACCGTGCCGTGCGTTCACCGGGGCGTATCCCCGGAACAAAGGCCCCGGACTTTTTTAAATTCTCGGCTGTTTCCTTGGGATTGAATACCAGCGCCGTATAGAAAAAACAGAAAAAAATGATGGCGCCGGCATATAACATGACGTATAGCGGCTGCCCGGGCGAGATGCCAGTCGAAATGTCTTTCAGCCAACCCATGCCTTCGGTGGTCCCAAACCACCCTGCCAGGGTGCTGGGAAACAGGATGATGCTGGAGGCGAAAATAGGCGGAATTACTCCCGACATGTTCAACTTTAGAGGCAGATGGCTGGTCTCTCCGGCATACATGCGCCGCCCTACCTGGCGCTTTGCATAGTTTACCGCAATACGCCGCTGACCTCTTTCTACAAACACTACCAGCCCAGTCACTACCAAAGCCAGCGTAAACAGCGCTATCACAGTCAAGACCTGCAGCTCGCCAATCCGCGCCATCTCCAGAGTGCCGGCAATCGCGGTGGGGAGCCCGGCTACGATGCCCGCGAAGATGATCATGGAAATCCCATTTCCGATCCCTCGTTCGGTGATTTGCTCTCCTAACCACATTAGGAACATGGTTCCCGCAACTAAGCTGGCAACCGCCGTGATCCGAAACCCCATACCCGGCTCGATCACGAGCCCTTGGTTTGCCGCCTGCTGTCCTTCCAGCGCCAAGGCCACTCCCAATGCCTGAAACGCCGCCAAAACCACCGTTCCATAACGGATATATTGCGTGAGCTTGCGTCGCCCCGCCTCTCCTTCTTTCTTAAGTGCCTCGAGTTTCGGATGCACCGCGCCGAGCAACTGCACGATGATCGAGGCCGATATATACGGCATAATGCCGAGCGCAACGACGGAAAAGCGCTCTAACGCACCGCCCGAAAACATGTTAAACATATCAAGGATGGTGCCCCGCTGCTGATCAAATAGGGCCGCTAAGGCGACCGGGTCGATACCCGGTACTGGTATGTAGGAACAGATGCGAAAAACCACCAGGGCACCGATGAGGAAAAGCACCCGCTGTCGCAATTCTGTTAATTTTCCTACTCCAGCCAGTCCGCTGGGTAGGGCCGCGCGTGATAGAACCATGCTACTTAATCTTCGATTTTTCCACCGACCGCTTCGATCGCCAAACGCGCGCCTTTCGTGACTCGAAGCCCTTTCACAGTCACCGCACTTTCCAAATTACCGGAAGCGATTATCGTGACCCGCTTAATCCGGTGCCCAATGAGCTTGACGGCCTTGAGCGCTTGCAAGTCTATCGTTTCGCTAGGCACTTTGGCTAATTCATGCAAGCGCACTTCGCCCCTTTCCCCCGCTTTCATGGAACGAAACCCAAATTTCGGCAGGCGCCTCTGCAATGCCATCTGTCCACCCTCGTATCCGGCTTTAACCTTACCGCCCGCTCGCGAGAGTTGGCCCTTGTGCCCGCGCCCGCAGGTCTTCCCCTGGCCGCACGCGATGCCACGGCCCACCCGTTTTCGTGGCTTTTTCGCGCCCGGGGCGGGAGCCATTGAATTCAACCGCATCTCAAAGCTCCTCTACCTTCACGAGATAGTTAACTTTGCCTATCATGCCTCTGTTCTCTGGGGTATCCGCCACGACTACGGTTTGGCGTATGCGACGAAGCCCCAATCCGCGCAAACAGGCCTGGTGATTCGCCCGCCGCCCATACTTGCTCTTCAGCAAAGTCACCTTAATCGTCCTTGTTGTTACCATCGTTTGACCAGCCGATATTAGCCCAGTATTTCTTGCAGCGTCATTCCCCGCTTGGCGGCAATGTATTCCGGATCGTGCATACCGGTCAGCCCCTTCAGAGTCGCACGAATCACGTTCACCGGGTTGGTCGTTCCAATGCATTTGGCAAGCACATCATGCACCCCGACGACTTCGAACACCGCCCGCATGGCCCCTCCCGCGATGATCCCCGTGCCCTCGGAGGCGGGCTGCATATACACCGTGGCTGCACCGTGGCTCGCCG
>JBOIEE010000020.1:0-6226 GCA_050740975.1 Gammaproteobacteria bacterium
CGAGCGATTTGGCGGCCGCCTATGGGATCGCAGTCACCGGTACTATGGTGATCGACACCATCCTAGCCTGCGTGGTGGTGCGAGTGCTGTGGCAATGGCACCCGATCGTCGTGGCAGTTGGAGTGAGCGTGTTTATCCTCATCGATCTGGCGTTCTTGGGCGCTAATGCGGTGAAACTGTTCCAGGGTGGCTGGTTCCCCGCGGTCATCGCAGGAGCTGTGTTCACCGTGATGTCAACCTGGGATCGCGGGCGCCAGCTGGTGTCCGCGCGCCTGCGTGAAAGCGATATCCCCTTGCTGCGATTCCTAGATACCTTGGGTACGGATACCCTTAGGCGTGTTCCCGGCACCGCGGTATTCCTCACCGCAAATCGCGAGGGCGTACCGCATGCGCTGCTTCACAATCTAAACCATAACAAGGTGCTGCACGAGCGCGTCGTCGTACTCACGGTGGTCACCCGCGACGTGCCTTTCGTCGCTGCGGGCGAACGCATTGAGGTGCAGGCGCTTTCGCATAACTTCTACCGGGTAACCGTATACTATGGCTTCAAGGACGATCCGGATATTCCTAAAGCCTTGCGCGCCTGCAAGCCCCGCGGGCTCACATGCGATTTGATGGAGACTTCGTTTTTCTTGAGCCGCGAAACGCTGATCCCCACCGCCCTGCCCGGTATGGCGCTGTGGCGGGAAAAGCTATTCGTTAGCATGGCGCGCAACGCGGGCAGCGCGACCGCGTACTTCCGAATACCGACTAACCGGGTGGTTGAGCTGGGCAGCCAAATCGAGTTTTGAGGAACCTCTGACTAAAACTCAGTGGCTCTATGACATAGCCTTGCAACGGCTAACCATGGAAACAAAGGCTTAGCACGGTACGGTAACAAAACGCACCGTGGGATGCTACGGAATTGCTACCCTGGCAACCTAATCGTACAGCCGTACCAGCTTTAGAATTGGCTCCTCAGCTATCATGTCTTCTGTCTTGCTGGCGTGGACGATGTTAAAGGTGTCGGAATATATCAGTACCGTCGGGGCGGGAGCGACCTGAAGCATCTCTGTCGCCAGGATCTGTGCCTTTTCAAGTGCGCCCGCCGAGGATCCCAGACGTGCATAGAGCTTGAGCAGGAATGATGTCATGGACTCCGACATCAATGCGATCCCGAACAAGAGGATGGCGAAAGGCTAAGGGGATTTCAGATTTCCATGGCGATAAACAGCGGCCGGTCGGCATAGAAGCGCTGACATGGTGGCGGTCCGCAAAAAGTATCGAGATCGACCTAAGATACTAAAACCCGCTCTCTCTGATCAAGACAGAGGCAATCACATCGTACATTCGCTTAGCAAAGCTTCTTGGTTTGCCGGCGACGTTCACTACACCCCGCACGACCCGATCCGGCGGGATCGCATTGAGTACCGCTAGCCTGATGTGGTACACGGACGACTCTGGCACCAACTCATCCTTTGCATCACGCCGGACAGCGATTTTCCCTCCATAAACCGATGCCAAATACGGCAGCTCGAATCTATTGATACCTGCCTCACCGATTTCGACCAGCCTCGCATTCAGCGGCCGTTGTTTCGGGTCATCGGGGAGAAACCGAGCTGGCTGGTTCACCTTAAGGCGTGTTAGGTCGGTCTCCGATACCAGCCCGCTCAATTCAGCACTCGTCGGCTCGACAACAAACGCTAGCGCTAGCTTCTGGTTGATCCAACGCCCACGATGCAGCGCATCCGCCACATCAGTGATCACTCCCGAAATGGGTGCACGAATGGTCAGCTTGCGTCGCTTCTTTTCCAATCCAGCCAGGCGCGACGACTCAGCCGTCCACTGTCGCAATGCGACATGCATGTTGGCCAGGTCTTCCGGGTTAGAAGCGAAACGGTGAAAGCGCAATCTGTGCACCTCCACCTTCTTTGCGGTAAGAACGAACTCTTGTTCAAGCTGTGGGGAATCTAGAATCAATAAGGTATCGCCTGCCTTCACCTCCTGGTTTCTCTTGGCAATAACATCGATGATGCGCCCAGGCTCCGGCGCATACACGGTGGCATATTGGGCACTCTGGAGAATGGCTGGGAAGGACACACGGCCGCTCCAAGGGATGAACGCCAAGGCCAACAATGCGCACACCAACGTGGCAATGACAACAAAGCGCCGCGTCTTAATAGCTGTGGATCGCATACTCCACCAAACGATCAGCTCTCGCATGATCGGCAAAACGATAAACCACATGATCTCCACCGCAAACAGCACCAACCCCAGCGCCTTGAAGAAAAAGTGATACACCAGTAGCGCAATACCAATAAACAGAAAAAATCGATATATCCAAGTCGCCCATGCATAGACAATAAGCTTAGTTTGCAATGAAACCAGTGTGTGCTCCGGCGGCGGTGCCTGGATCGCAAACAACTGGCGACGGAGCGTCCATTTGGCGAGCGCAAATGAGCGTTCCTGCAGATTGTGCACGCCTAACAGATCCGACAGGATGTAGTAGCCATCAAAACGCATCAGCGGATTCAGGTTGACCGCCAGCGGCATTAACCAACTCGTGGTCGCGATGATGAACACGGCACTGCGCAACGAGCCTTCGGGTAGAAAGCTCCACAAAAAGGTGCGGATCGCCGCGATGGCCAGCTCGGTAATTATCCCTGCGGCGCCAATGAGCATCCGTTTTCTTCTAGAACGCAGGCGCCATGCGTCGGTTGTGTCCGTGTATAACACCGGAAACAGAACCAATAATGCGATGCCCATGGTGGCCACCCGACAGCCGAATCGCGTTGCGGTGTAGGCATGTCCAAGCTCATGCAGGATTTTGATGGCCGCAAGCGCAACGCCATACAGAGCCGCGCCTTCGAGGGTGAAAAAATGCAGGAAGGTCGCCAGAAAGGCCTCCCACTGCCGCGACACCAGGTAAAGCCCTATCCCTCCCAAAGCCAAAACGATGAGACCTGCGCTACGGCTAAATAGGGGTTTGACGAGGGGCAAACTAGCACGCAGGAAACGGTGCGGCCTGAGGATCGGGATGCGTACAAAGAGATAATTGTGGACCAGCCACTTGGCCCAGTGGGGTCGACTCGCTTGGTATTGTTGAAGATAGGCATCGAACTTTCCCGTCGCCGATGCCTTGGTCAAGCTATTGGCGTAGAGAAATTTGATCAGCGCCGCGACATCCCAGGGTGTGACCTGGCAAGTGGTAGTGTCGCAAACCGCCTGAACGAGCCGGTCGACTCGACCGAGAGACCAGCGTGACAACAGCTGGAAGGCAGTCCAGCCGATCCGAAAGAACCGGTTTCGAACGGGATCAAATATCGTCCAGGTAGGGGAGCCGTCCAGATCGGACGGTCCTTCGAGGAGTTGCAGGTCTTCTCGTAACAGGGGCAGTGTTAGATCGTGTGCGGCCGCTGCCACATTAGAAACCAATGAACTGCCGAATGGCGCCGATCGGACGTCGGAATAGGTAGAAAAACAGCGACACCGGTTCGCTGTAGATTTTTGCGGTGCCCTGTAGTCCGATCCGGACCGGGGAAGCAGATGCCTTGAGATCGGCATGCACGAGGTAAGCGAGTAAATCCCCTGGCAAAACCTCTGCTTTGTAACTCGCGTGGGTCACCGTCGCTTGTAGCGCATGCAATGGATCCACATCTAAAAAGACCTTGACCTCCGCACCCTCGCTGAAGACGATCGAATCATCGACCGCCAAATCGATACGCAGCTCGGTGCGCTTCGGATCGGCGATCTCCATCAGCCGCTCACCCACAACCACAGGACGGCCGATCCAATCCGCTTCATCACTGTATAGCAGCAGCCCGGCCCCCTGCGCTCGGACTTGCACTCGATTTAACCGATCGCGGGCATAATCCCGCTCGGCCTTACTCAATTCCACCCGGGCCTTTAGCAATGCCACCTCTGCCTTACTCTTCGTATCTTGAAAGGCGCCCTGAGCCGCCTTGCGAAACTCGGCAAGCGACACCGCCAATGCCTTCTCGGCCACTTCATAATCGTTTCTAAAGCTCGTGTCCTCGAAGGTAAGGAGCAGATCGCCCTCGGATACAGGTCGGTTGGGCGGCACCATGATCTCTGCGATCACGCCGTCCAATGGCGCACTGACAACGATAGGGTCCGTGGCAACGATCTCTATAGGCGCCAGGGTCGAAAGGCGCACGGGCAGAAACATGGCGGCGCTTGCCACAACCACTAAGCTCCAGCCAATCCGCTTCGAGCGCCACTTGCTCGCGAGTCGCCGCTTTCCGGCAAACATTCCCCAAGCGTGGGCATAGGCGTCGCAAAGCCGTTTCATAAGGGTTAGCTCGTCGTCCCTCCAGCCCGTCTCTCGCGCCAGCCACAGTCCACCAAGAAATGCGCCATCGGGCCGCAATAGGGGGCACCAAAGAACATAGGGTAACGAGAACTCCCGCCAATCCTCTGCGAGTCCCGGACGGCACTTCGAGCTATCGAGCCGCTGGAGAGCATCGGGCAGGTCCTTTTCGCGCATCGCATCCAGGGCCGCTTCTACCCAGCGGATCAAGGGAGCATTGCGATCGATGACCGCGAGGCTAGCTGCGGCCTCTATCCGACAGCGGGAGCGTGGATCACCCTGAGAGGAGAACAAAAACGCCTGACGGTAAGGCAGCAGCTGGCGCGTTTCATTGACGATAAGAAACTGCAGCGCTTTATCGGTCTGTGCCTTGCGGGCTTCTGCCTCCAACTGCATGAGCACCGTGAGCCCATGCATTCCCTGCTCCACGGAAGGCTGCATACGGACGAGCTATTGGGGGGCGGCAAATTTCGCTGTTCCACTCATCCCTGCGAGGACATCGTGAGCTGCCGATGCGAATACGCCATCTACCCGGATAGTCTGACTGACCGGATCGACGCGGGCGCCTAGCTCAGACACCTTCGCCTGATAATCGTTATCGGTCTCATCCAAGTGGAAGGTAAACGGTGTTCCGACCTTTAGCCACGTCAACCACGTGGACGGGACAATGATTTCGATCTCCAGATCACGGTCGTCTAGAATCGTCATCAGCTCCTGCTCCGGTGCCACCGTCTCGTGCTCGTGCACTTTCCTTTCGACGATTCGCCCCGGGTAAGGGGCCGTGATGACGCAGCGGCTGACATTGACGCCAGCACCCCGAGCTTCGGCAGCGGCCTTTTCGGCCTCGGCCTTGGAGACCTCGACCTCAAGCTTGCCAATCGCGTTGAGGCGCGAAAGCTCCATGTTGTTTTGGTAGGTCTTGCTGCGCGCGTTCAGCTCGGCCTTAGCGGAAGCGAGCTCCGCTTGATAGCGCGAGCAATCGAACCGGATCAGCACGTCACCTTCCCGAAAACGTTGACCCTGCTTAAATGGCAGCGCCGTAATACGGGCGGGGATTTCGCTCGAGAGCCTCGCCTCACTCTTGGGCTTCACCAGCCCGCGGATATTTTCGAGTTGCGATATAGCCCGCTCATCGTCTTCCTCTTGAACAACCGCCTCCTGTGCAAATGCGGCAGAGAAAACAATAAGGAGCGCAAACCACAGCCCAACAAATACGGTCCGGCATCCACAAGCATCACGGTTCATGTCAACGCTCCCCTGAATCATCAAGTAGCAGGTCTCTCAGTTACTTGCATTGAACACTTTGCGCAGGGTACTGTCTCGGCTTACAGGCATCCTCACAGTGCCCCCTCACCGGACATCGACTTCCGTAAAGGGAAAACTACCCGAGCCGTGTCGTCATTCAAGACCAAGGTCGTGCGCTACAGCGCCTCCCAATGCGCCTTGAGCGCCGCGGTTAGCTTACTCACACTCTGCTCAGCGGTCAGTTGCGCCGGCAACGGGTCCCGCCCCACCGCCGCATACACCCCCGCATAGCTGTTCTCTAGGTCCAAATAGGCGATGTCATAGCGTAGCTCCGCGACTAAGGTGTTCATCTCCTCTCGGATCAACGCCTGCTCGCTGATACGGTTGACTTCCACTTCCGCGTACACCTGGCGGATGATCTCCTGTTGTATCGCGTGGTACTCGGAGGCCGTCTGATATTCGTTCTGCGCATGCCCGTACTGGGCCAGGCTGACGTTCACTTGCGTCAGCACCGCCATGGAGAGCGCCAGCCGCTGTGCATCCAGCACGCCGCCTTGAGCTTTTACCTCTTTCATCTTCTGCGGCATGCGGATCAGGTTCAGCAGTTTCCACGCCACTCGCGAGCCGAGGTTCACCCAGTTGTTGTGAAACAGAAAGCTGTTCGAGTTGTAG
>JBOIEE010000021.1:0-21887 GCA_050740975.1 Gammaproteobacteria bacterium
TCCCAAAGACTGGTTGTCGTCATAGCCTACCCAAACGGTGGCCGCGATCTCGTTGTTAAACCCGGAAAACCAGGCGTCCTTAAGCTCATCGGTAGTGCCGGTTTTGCCGGCCAGATCGCCACGGTTCAACACGGAAGCCGCGCTCGCGGTACCAAAGCGGATAACATCTTGCATCATGGAATACATCATCCAAGCATTCTGAGAGTCGATCACGCGTGGCGCGCGCGGAGCTTCATCTGCCACGGCCGCTTCAAGTTCCTGAGCGCCGGATCTGCCATCGCTAAACGCAACCGGGCGCACATTGGAGGCTCGCTGTTCGCAAACCCAGCAGGCTTTGGGGGGATCTGCTTGCCACACGATGCGGCCGTCTTCGGCAAAAATGCGGTCGATGAAATACGGGTCGACCCGGAAACCGCCGTTGGCCAACACCGCATACCCCCGAACCATCTCCAGCGGCGTGAAGGATGCGCTCCCCAACGCCAGCGAGAGCACGCGCGGTAAGCGCTCGCGCTCGAAGCCGAAGCGCGTGAGATAAGCTATGGCCCGATCGATGCCGGTACCCTGCAGCAAACGTATGGACACGATGTTGCGCGAGTAAGCCAGAGCATCCCGCAGGCGGGTCGGTCCGTAGAACTCTCTACTGTAATTTTCCGGACGCCAAGGTTCCTGACCGTCCACTGCTGTAAACAGCAGTGGCTCATCGACAATGATGCTGGCAGGTGTGTAGCCCGCGGCCAAGGCCGCGGAATAAATAAACGGCTTGAAGCTGGAGCCGGGTTGGCGCGTACCTTGGGTGGCGCGATTGAATTTGCTCAATTGAAAATCGAATCCGCCGGTCAGTGCCAGAATGGCCCCGTCTTTGGGAGACAAGGCAAGCAGGCTCCCTTCCACCTGGGGTACGGCGGATAGCTGCCAGGCGCTGTCTTTGGGCTGATACACCCGCACCAAATCCCCGCGCTTGACGATATCCGAAGCGCGGGTGGGGACCGGGCCGCGGCTGTCTGCATCAATAAATCGGCGCGCCCAGCCCAGACCCTCCCAGGGGATGCTAAGCTTGCCATTAGCTTGGGTGTAGACCTGGATAGACTTCTCACCCACGTGGGTGACTAAGGCCGGCAGTAAACCGCCTGCAGGACGGAAATCCTCCAGCAGCGTCGCCCAAGCTTCGGGGTCATCGTCCACGTGATCGAAGTGGTGCTCCGGGCCTCGGTAGCCGTGGCGCCGATCGTAGGCGATCAGGCCCGTACCCAGGGCCTCATTGGCCGCTCGCTGCAGGGCACCGTCTATAGTCGTCAGTACCCGGTAACCTTTGCCATAGGCATTCTCCCCGTAGCGTTCTATCATGAAGTTACGCACCATCTCCGCCAGGTAAGGCGCTGGTACTTCAACCGTCGGGCCATGCAAACGCGCGGTGTCAGCTTCGGCGAGGGCCAGCTCCAGCTCACCGTCGTCGATATAGCCGAGGGTATGCATGCGACGCAGCACATAGTCACGGCGGCCCAGCGCGCGCGACGGACTGGTGATCGGATTTAGCACCGACGGCGCCTTAGGCAATCCCGCGATCATGGCCGTCTGGGCCAGATCGAGCTGCTCAAGCTCGGCGCCGTAATATACCTGCGCCGCTGCCGACACGCCGTAAGCGCGGTGACCGAAGTAAATCTTGTTTAAGTAAAGCTCGAAGATGGCCTGTTTCGACAACTCGCGCTCGATTTTAAGCGCCAATAGAATTTCGTTTAGCTTGCGCTGATAGGTTTTTTCCCGGCTGAGGAAAAAATTGCGCGCCACCTGCATGGTGATCGTGCTCCCGCCTTGTGTCTTTTCTCCCGTAGTCAGCAGATGCAAGCCGGCGCGGAGGATCCCCTGCCAGTCCACGCCCGGATGGTGAAAGAAGCGATCGTCTTCCGCGGCCAGAAATGCTTGGACCACCCGCTTGGGTACGCGTCCGATGGGGACCGGATCGCGCCGTTTTTCGCCAAACTCCGCGATCAGCTCGTTGTCTTTCGAGTACACCCGCAGCGGTACCTGTAGGCGGTGGGCTTTCAACGCTTCGATGGAAGGAAGCTGCGGCAACAGTTGCCACGCCAGCACGCCGACCGCAATGATGGCAAGCACAAAACCGGTTAGCAGGGAGTTAAACAACAATCGCAACATACCGTAAACGGGACCTAAACGATATTCGTTGAAACGGGCCAGTCAAGCTTAGTAAGCATCATCTGCACGTGGCGGGTACGCAACATTTTAGCGCGCAAGACGCTCTGCAAGCGACATTTTGTTCCTTCCGCTACCGAAGGGCAATAGCAAACCCAACTCGATCACCTTCATCCTTTTTTGGTGTGTGTCGCGCCATCCCGGCTACAAGCGCACGTTCTTCCAGGTTGCAATGTGCGCCAGTGTCATCTATTTGTTTTTTAAAAATGGCTCGTCTATAACCAGTACAAACGCCAACGCTTATCGAAGGAAACACATATGTTATCGCTTGGGCGTAAGCAAGTTCCTGTGCTCGGCATCGATATCAGCTCGGCCTCAGTCAAAGTGCTGGAACTGTCGCGTAACGGGGGGCGCTACCGCGTGGAGAGCTACGCAGCGGAGCCCATGCCCCCCAATTCGGTGGTCGAAAAGAACATCGGTGACGTCACCCTCGTTGGCGAGGCCGTTGCTCGAGCGGTAAATAAGTCGCAGACCCGGCTCAAAACCGCGGCGTGCGCGGTGGCTGGCTCCGCCGTGATCACCAAGATGATCGCTCTGGACGCCGGTTTGTCGGAAGACGATATGGAAAACCAGATCCGCCTCGAAGCCGATCAATACATTCCCTATCCACTAGAAGAAGTGAATATGGATTTCGAGGTGCAGGGAACGAGTGAGAAAGATCCCGGCCGGGTCGATGTCATGCTCGCAGCCTCGCGCAGCGATAACGTCGAGCTCCGAGTCGCCGCTTTGGCGGCGGCGGGCTTAACGACCAAAGTGGTGGATGTCGAGGTATTCGCTTTGGAAAACGCCGTCTCCTTGGTTAAGCACAACGGTAGCGGAAGCAGGATCGTGGCACTGGTCGACGTGGGTTCCTCACTCACCACCTTGAGCGTGTTGCAGAACTCCAAAACCATTTATACCCGCGAGACGGCTTTTGGAGGCCGCCATCTCACCGAGGAAATCCAGCGCCGTTACAACTTGAGCTACGAAGAGGCAGGCCTCGCCAAACGCCAGGGAGGGCTGCCCGGTAACTACGAACCTGAGGTGCTTGAACCGTTTAAGCAAACCATGGCGCAAGAGATCAAGCGCGCCTTGCAGTTTTTCTACTCATCCAGTCAGGTGGGGGACGTCGATGAAGTGATCCTCGCGGGTGGGTGCGCTTCGATTCAAGGGATAGCGACGGTGATCGAGCAGGAGATCGGCAAAAACGTCACCATTGCCAACCCCTTCGCCCACATGTCCATTGCCGATAGGGTGAAGAAAGAAGCGCTTATGAACGATGGCCCGGCGATGATGATCGCGTGTGGTCTTGCATTGCGGAGTTTCGACTAATGGCTCGCAAAATCAATCTTCTACCGTGGCGCGCCGAGCGCCGCAAACAGCAACGCAACGAGTTTTTTACCCTCGTGGGAATGGCCGCCCTAGGGACGCTACTGTTGGTGTTCATGATTCGAGTCTACTACCAGCAGCTTATCTCGCATCAGGAAGCCCGCAACGATTTCATCAAGGCGGAGATTTCTAAGCTGGATGAAAAGATAAAGGAGATCGAAGGCCTGGAAAAAGAAAAGGAGCGCTTGTTGGCGCGCACCAAAACCATCGAACAGCTCCAGACCTCAAGGCCCATCATCGTGCACCTGTTCGACGAACTGGTCGGGGCTTTGCCGGAAGGGGTATATCTAACCGAGATCGCCCAGCAAGGAAACGCCGTCACCTTGAAGGGAGCGGCACGCTCCAACGCCAGGGTATCGAGCTTCATGCGCAACCTCGAGGCTTCGGGTTGGTTGCGCGACCCGGCGCTGGAGATCATCGAGACCAAAGAGGTCGATCAACGCCGAATCAGCAGTTTTTCTCTCACCGTGAAGCAGAAAAAGCAAGAGGGGGCAGAGGAGCAGAATGAGGAAGCAACTTAAATGAAGTGGTCGGATATCAACAACGTCAATCTTGACAACATTGGCTCGGCGCCTTGGCCGTTCAAATCCATTGTGATTGGGTGCGTGTGCGCGGGTTTGGTCTTCGGTGGCTGGAAGTATCTGGTCCAAGAAAAGCGCGAGACCCTAGAACGGGTGACGGCCGAGGAGACGCAGCTCAAGCAAACCTTTGAAACCAAACAGGCCAAGGTGGTGAATTTGGATCGCTTGAAGCGGCAGCTTGCGGAAATCAAGGAAACCTTCGGCGAGATGCTACGGCGCTTACCCGACAAGGCAGAGGTGGCGGCTTTGCTGGTGGATATATCCCAGCAAGGTCTGGGCGCTGGTTTGGAATTCGAGCTGTTCAAGCCCGGGCAAGAGAAACCTTCGGAATTCTATGCTGAGTTGCCGATCGAGATCCGGGTGACGGGCGGTTACCACGCCTTCGGGCAATTCGTAAGCGGGGTTTCGGATTTGCCGCGCATCGTCACCCAGCATGATATCAAAATCAAGCTCAAGGCAGAAAAGAAAGGCTTGGGCCAAGCCTTGGTTATGGAAAGCGTTGCTAAAACCTACCGCTATCTGGATGAAGCAGAGGAGGCAAACCAATGATTCGCTCCCGTGGTACAGGTGCTTGGTGGCTGCTAGGGGCGGCCGCGGTTTCGGTGGGCGGATGCGCCTCCAGTGAAATGGGCGATTTGCAGCAGTACGTGGCGCAGGTTAACGCGCGCCCCGGGGGGCAGATCGAGCCTCTGCCGGAGGTCAAGCCCTACGAGCGTTATCTTTATCAATCGGTTGGGATGCGCGATCCGTTCTCAGCTCTGTTCGAAGTACCCGAAGAGGCTTTGACCAGCGATGTGGATGACGCCAAGCAGCATGCCTTGTTGCAAGAGATCCAGAACCGTAATCGCGAAGAGCTCGAGAGTTTCGAGCTCGACAGCTTACGCATGGTAGGAACCCTAGAAAATCCCAGCAATTTTTGGGGAATCGTGAAGGATCCGAAAGGCACGGTGCATCGCGTGAGCGTGGGGAATTACTTAGGACTGAACTTCGGTAAGGTCACGAGCGTTGCTGAAGACCACATCGATCTGAGGGAAATCATCAAGGATCCGCAAGGCGATTGGATAGAGCGGCTCGCCTCGCTTGCACTTTATGCAGAAGAGGGACAACCGTGATCGCCGCAATAGAGGGTTGGCATATGCACACAGTGGTTTGTAACAAACCGTTCCTAGGATTTTCTAAAAAACAGGCTGGCGCACCACGCATGGGCTTCTCTCGCGTGCACCCATCCCAGAGCTGCAAAGACAGGGCTACTTACTACGCTCGTCCGGCTTTCCACCGATTTAGCACGCGGCGTATGGTGGCGGCTATGTTGTTAATCATACTCGGGGGCCCCGGAGCAGCGACAGCGGCCAGTTTGGATAATATCGATTTCGCCTCATTGCCCGGAGGGCGCGTCCAGTTGCGGCTTAAGCTGTCTCAGCCCCCGACGCAAGCGCCGCTTAGTTTCACCATAGACAACCCGGCGCGCATCGCCATCGATCTGCCGAATACGCAGTTGAAAATGCGTGAAAAGAGCAAGACCATTGGGGTGGGCCTAGCGCGCAGCGTGAGCGCCGCCGCGGCGGCCGGGCGCACTCGGGTGGTGGTCAATTTAGCGCACATGGTGCCCTATGACATCAAGCTCCAAGGCACCGATATCCTGGTCAGTTTGAACGCCAGTGCCGCGAGCAAAGACGACGCACTGCCGCTGCCTTTGGGTCAGGCTCCGACCCGAGGGGCGAGCATACAGAACATCGATTTTCGCCGCGGTGAGCACGGCCAGGGTCAGGTGATCGTGGCCTTGTCCGATCCGGCGATCGGCATAGACGTGCGCGAAGAAGGTGGTAAGATCATCGTGGACTTCGCCGATACCTGGTTGCCCGATACCTTGGATCGGAAGCTTGATGTGACCGATTTCGCAACCCCTGTGACCGAGATCGATACCGTTCGCCATGGGGGTGGCGCGCGCATGGTCATCTCCCCCACCGGGACCTATGAGCACGTGGCTTATCAGGCCGAAAACCAGTTGACGATCGAGGTCCGGCCGCTCACCAAGCAAGAGGACGAACAGCTTAAAAAGGACAAATTCGGGTACACCGGCGAGCGCCTGTCCTTGAATTTCCAGGAGATCGAGGTGCGCGCGGTGTTACAGCTCATCGCGGACTTCACCGGTCTCAACCTGGTCGCCGCCGATACCGTGACCGGCACCGTAACCTTGCGCCTGAAAAACGTGCCCTGGGATCAGGCTCTGGACATCATCTTGAAGTCTAAAGGTCTTGGCATGCGCCAGGCAGGCAATGTGATCATGGTGGCGCCCCAAGAAGAGATCGCGGCGCGCGAGAAGCTCGAGCTCGAATCCCAGAAGCAGATCGAAGAGCTGGCTCCCTTGCAAACCGAATTCATTCCCATCAATTATGCCAAGGCGGCTGATATCGCCGCGCTGCTCAAAGCGGAGGAGAATAACCTCTTGTCCGAGCGCGGCAACGTCTCGGTGGATGAGCGCACCAATACGCTGTTGCTGCAGGACACCGCAGACAAGCTGGCGCAACTGCGCAAGGTGATTTCCACCCTGGATATCCCGGTGCGCCAAGTGATGATCGAGTCCCGCTTAGTGATTGCCAACGATGACTTTGCCAAAGAGATAGGGATCCAATTCGCCTACAGCAAAAACACCACGGGCACGGGGGGCGCATCTAGCGAAGAGCTGTTCAGTATACTGGGAGGAAAGCTGGAGGGAACCAGACCCACCGAATTCGGTGGCGGCACCGCGTTCGTCACCGGCGATCAAGAGGATGCCACCGAGAACTTTATCGTCAGCTTGCCCACCCTCGCATCGCCGCAGGCCGCTTTGGGGTTGGCGGTAGGCAAGATCGGGAGCTATCTGCTGCAGTTAGAGTTATCCGCGCTGCAAGAGGAAGGGCGCGGGGAGATCATATCCAGCCCACGCGTGATCACGGCCAACCAGAAGGAGGCGGTGATCGAGCAGGGCGAGGAGATCCCGTTTAATATTGCGACTTCTAGCGGCGCCACCAGCGTGCAGTTTAAGAAAGCGGTGATAAGCTTAAGGGTCACCCCCCATATTACGCCGGACGACCGAGTCATTTTGGATCTATCGGTAAACAAAGACGCACGTGGCCAGATCACGCCCGCAGGCTTTGCCATCGACACCAACAACATCACCACCCAGGTGCTGGTAGACAACGGGGACACCGTAGTATTAGGCGGCATCTTCGAGCACACCAACCGCGATAACGTTCGCCGGGTGCCATTTTTTGGGGAATTGCCCTATGTCGGCTGGCTGTTTAAAGCCACGAGTAATATAGACTCAAAACGCGAGCTCCTGATCTTCGTAACACCTAAAATCTTGAAGGAAACTTTGCGCCTGGGCTAAGGAAACTCCGAGCAAAGCTTCCTTAAGCAATCACCTCAGCCCTCCTTCCTGCCCAAAGCCGTGTAGCTCCTCCGTGTTGGGGCGAGCTACGGGCTTTCTCCGCTATTCGCTATTTGAACTAGAATTCACCTCACGTGGGGGATGCGGGCGGCTCGCCCATGTTTTGAATGGATATGAAAGGACCGAAAAACATCTTTCTGATAGGCCCGATGGGCTCGGGCAAAACCACCGTGGGCCGGGCTCTGGCGCGAGTTCTAGGTAAGGCTTTTTTTGACAGCGACCAGGTCATCGAGGAGCGCACCGGAGTGCGCGTTTGCGTGATCTTCGAAATCGAGGGGGAACAGGGTTTTCGGCGGCGGGAAAAAAGGGTCATCGATGACCTTACCCTGAAGAAAGACATCGTGCTCGCTACTGGGGGCGGGTCGATACTGGACGCCGAGAATCGGGGTCATCTACTGCGCCGCGGCTTTGTCGTATACTTGAAGGCCCCGGTGGAAAAGCTTTTAGAACGCTCAACCCGGGATCGGTATCGGCCGCTGTTACAAACGGAAAACCCCAGAGAGACACTTGAAGCTTTGGTCAGAAAGAGGGAGCCCATCTATCGCGACACAGCGGATTTGATAATCAACACCGACGAGCGTAGCGTAAAGCAAGTTGTGGATGAAATTCATCACTGTTGCGGTTTCGCTTGAGCAGCCGAAACATCGAGTTCTTAGTGTATACCGTGCGGACTTTGACCGTAGACCTCGGCGAGCGTAGCTATCCGATCTACATCGGATCTCGATTGCTGGAGCGCGCCGATCTGCTCGCGTCCGCGATCCGCGGGCGGCAGGTGCTTGTGGTCACCAACGATGCCATTGCACCCCTGTATTTGCAGCCTTTGCAAGACGCGCTACAGGGCTACGACACCCGATCCATAGTGCTACCCGATGGCGAAGCGCATAAGAGTCTAGAGGTGATGGACCGCATCATCACCGCCTTGCTCGAGCGCCGCTTTGATCGCAGCAGCACTTTGCTGGCACTGGGTGGCGGAGTTGTGGGGGATATCACCGGTTTCGCCGCCGCCTGCTATCAGCGAGGAGTGGATTATATCCAATTACCCACTACCCTGCTGGCCCAAGTCGATTCTTCAGTGGGCGGCAAGACAGCCGTCAATCACCCCTTGGGCAAAAACATGATCGGCGCTTTTCATCAGCCGCGTTGCGTTGTTTCCGATACCGCTACCCTGAATACCTTGCCTGCGCGGGAACTGAGCGCGGGCTTGGCAGAGGTCATCAAATATGGCTTGATCCGGGATGCGGAGTTCTTTTTGTGGCTGGAGAGACACGTGCCGGACATACTACGCCGCGAAGCAGAAGCGCTGGCTTACTGCATATACCGCTGTTGCGAGAACAAAGCCGCCGTCGTGGCCGAGGATGAGCGCGAGGAGGGCGCGCGGGCGCTGCTTAACTTGGGCCATACTTTTGGCCACGCCATCGAGACGGGGCTTGGCTATGGCCAATGGCTGCACGGCGAGGCGGTGGCGGTGGGGATGCGGCTAGCTGCGGATTTGTCGGCGCGGATGGGATGGATCAGCGCCGCGCACCGGGAACGGATCGAATCGCTGCTGCAGAGAGCGGGTCTGCCGATCCACGCCCCATCCTCCTTGGCGGCTGATCGCCTGCTGGAACTGATGGCCGTAGACAAGAAAGCCCGGAAAGGGATGTTGCGCCTGGTTCTATTGCAAGGCATCGGCCGTGCGGTGATAACGAGCGATTACGATCACTCCGCCTTATTGGCCGCCCTCGCGGGGGCGCGTGCTGCTACCCGCGTGGCCTAAGCCAGCGGCCGGTGGAAGCGAGAAACTGACAACAGAGTCTTACGCTATGGCTATCGAACCCACCATAGTTCTCACTCCGGATAAGGCCACCGAGTTGCGGTCAGGATCGGCTTTTTTCTATCTTTGCCCACCGCTCGCGCAGCGTGCAGCGCTGGTGCTGCACCTGCTCGCATTCAGCCGCCAGCCGGTATTTGTGGTGGCGGAGCGAGGAATGGGCAAGACCAGCCTGCTGGAATACCTGCTTAACGCAGCGCCGGAGCATTGGGCCGTGAGTCGGGTTGAGGGGGAAAAGCTTGCCGGCCGGCCGGCCACAGCTAAACGCGTGTTGGAGGGTTTTGGCCTAAAGCCAGGCATTAGGCCCGTCTCGGATGGCCTCACGCTCAGCAGGACGATCCTCGCTGACTTCGGCGCTGACCGCACTCCGGTGCTATTGGTCGACGACGCCCACAAGCTCCCGCCGGAGTCCTTATCGTTACTGATGGACTCGGCGCCATGGGAGCGGCAGGCGGGGGGCTTGCACATGGCGCTTTTCTGCACTCCGCTGATCGACAGCGTGCTCAATACGCCGGAATTACGCCCGCGTTTGCGGCAGTTCGTGCATCGCGTTGAGCTTTCCCCGTTCACCGAGCAGCAGACCCGTGAATACTTGGTTCAGCGCTCGGCCGCCGCAGGCCGCGAAGGTCCTTTGCCCTTGTCAGCGGCGGAAGTTCGTCAGATCTTCAATCGATCGCTAGGAGTCCCGAGGCGCATCAACGAGTTGGTACGTGATGCTTTGGTGCAGGAGGGTCCGCGAACATTGGGCTTGGAAGAAGACCTCGCGGGAACCGGCCAGCCGTCCCACCTTGGTTTGGGTTTCTCGGGCGCGGCAGCGGTTGTTATCGTAGTGTTAGCCATTCTAGGGCTTTGGGTCGTAAGGCAACCGGGCGACGGTAGCCCAGAACTAGTCCTGGTGCCACCGATCAACGAACCGACGGTCACAGAGAGTTCGCAGCCTGCAAGTGCACGAAGAAAGGACGCGCCGCCCGCAGCACAACCACCTAAACAGACTTCCGTCCAGGAGCAGCCGCAAACAGCGAAAAAAATAGATCCCAGACCCCACCTAACCCCAGTGGCACGCGAACGTGTTACTGCGCTTGCTCCAGGGTTCAGGGGACCCGAGTGGTTACAGGCTCAGCAGGCGGATCGCTACGTGGTGCAATTATTCGCCTCCCCCAACCGGAAAGCCGTTTTTCGCTTTTTGCACGAGCAGAAAGACCGGCTCCAGCTAGCTTGGTTTTCCACCGTGGGCCGCGGTCGGCCCTGGTACGCGGTGGTGGAGGGACTCTATCCCGACCGTGACAGCGCCCGTGCCGCTGTCGCTAAGGTTCAATCTTTAGCTGGAATTTCCAAGCCCTGGCCGCGCTCGATCGCCAGCATTAAGGAAACATTAAACAAAACCCCCTAGCGGCCATTTCGAATTAACCGAGGTACGCCAGCACGCAAACCTGGCGCGGGATCGCGCTGCCGTGACACCCGAGGATTGGAACGATATACTGAATGACCTTTGCCTTCGAATTTCTCGTTGCTGACAACCGGGGGTTTAGCACACATGGGCACACCACCGAACGATTCCGGACTGTACCGGCCCGAATTTGAGCGGGATAGTTGTGGCTTTGGCTTGATCGCCCAGATGGACGGACGGGCCAGTCACGCGCTGGTGCGCACAGCGGTGCATTCGCTTTGCCGCCTAACACACCGCGGGGCGGTCGCCGCTGACGGCAAAAGCGGTGACGGTTGTGGGCTATTGATCAAAAAACCGCATGAATTTTTTAGCAATATTGCTCGGGAACAAGGCATTTCACTGCTCCCCCAGTACGCCGTTGGGAGCATATTCCTTAGCCCGGACAAAGGCCTCGCGAGAGCGGCGCGAGAACGGTTGCACGACGAGCTGTCCGCTCAGGGGCTAGAAGTCGCCGGATGGCGGCAGGTTCCTACACATGTCTCAGGTTTGGGCGAACAGGCGGCCCGTACCTGCCCGCGGATCGAACAGATCCTCGTCAACGGCCCGGGGTTGGGCGATGAAGGCTTCGCGCGGCGCCTGTATGTCGCCCGCCGGCGCTGCGAGAAGGCGATTGAAGCGACGGATCCTGACTTCTATGTGACCAGCCTTTCCCCGCACGTGGTGTCCTACAAGGGCTTGGTGATGCCTGGCTACCTGGGGGAATTCTATCCGGACCTCGGTGACACGCGGCTTTCTTCGGCTTTGTGCGTGTTTCATCAGCGCTTCTCCACCAACACCTGGCCGCAATGGCGCCTGGCCCAGCCGTTTCGATATCTGGCCCATAACGGCGAGATCAACACCATCCAAGGAAACCGCAACTGGTCGGTGGCGCGGAGCCACCAACTGTGTTCCGAACACATCCCGGAGATGGACGATATCCGTCCTTTGGTGTCCTCCAGCGGATCGGATTCCTGTTCTCTGGACAATATGCTGGAAGCGCTGCTCGCCGGGGGCATGGACATATTCCGCGCCATGCGCCTGTTGATCCCGCCCGCTTGGCAAAATAGTGACAGCATTGACCCCGATTTAAAGGCCTATTACGAATACAATGCGATGCAGATGGAGCCTTGGGATGGACCTGCGGGGATCGTGCTGACCGATGGCCGGCATGCGGCGTGTGTGATGGATAGAAACGGGCTTCGCCCCGCACGTTACGTGATCACACGTGACCGACATATCACCTTGGCTTCGGAAATAGGGGTCTACGACTACGCCCCGTCCGAGGTGGTAGCGAAAGGGCGGTTGAAACCGGGGGAAATGCTGGCAGTCGACCTAGCAACCGGGGAGCTGTTGCTTCCCGAGGCGATCGACCAGCGGCTGAAGACACGCAAACCCTATAAGCGGTGGATCCGCGACAATATCCGCAAACTCGAGTCCACCCTGCGCGATGAGCCCCTGACCACCCAGGCGCTAGAGGCGGAATGGCTGGCGCGATACCTGAAGATGTTTCAGATCTCCTTCGAGGAGCGAGACCAGGTGTTGCGGGTTCTGGCTGAGGCGGGGCAAGAGGCCGTGGGTTCGATGGGAGACGACACGCCGTTACCGGTGTTGTCGCAGCACGTGCGCCCGCTGTACGACAATTTCCGCCAGCAGTTCGCGCAGGTTACAAACCCGCCGATTGACCCCTTGCGTGAGATGATCGTGATGTCGCTCAATACCTATATTGGGGCAGAGCGCAACTTGTTCGAGGAGTCAGCGGAGCACTGCGCGCGTTTGGTGATCGATTCGCCGATATTGTCGGAAGGCAAGCTCCGGCGTTTGCTGGAGCTGGACGATCCGCGCTTTCGCCACCGGGTTTTCGACCTCAATTACGCTGAGGATCTGAGCTTGCAGGCCGCGCTAGAAACGCTTTGCGACAAGGCCGCCGTGGCCGTTCAAGAGGGGGCCGTGATCTTGGTGCTCTCAGATCGCAACATCCAGCCTGGGAAGCTCCCGATCCACGCCCTGCTTGGCACTGGGGCGGTACACCATCACTTGATTGCGCTCGGGCTGCGTTGCCGGGCTAACATCGTGGTGGAAACCGCGACGGCACGTGATCCGCACCAGTTTGCGGTGCTGATCGGCTTCGGAGCCACGGCCGTCTTTCCATACTTAGCCTACGAGTGCCTGCACGAGATGCTGGTACGAGGGGAGATCCCCAAGGGTGAAAGCAGCCTGGTTGCCGCTTCGTATCGGCGGGGGATCAACAAGGGGCTGTATAAGATCCTATCCAAGATGGGGATCTCCACTATAGCCAGTTATCGCGGGGCACAGCTTTTCGAGATCGTCGGCATACACCAAGAGGTGGTGGATCTTTGCTTTGTCGGGACCACCAGCCGCATTCAGGGCATGCGGTTCGCCGACATCGAACACGATCAAAAACTGCTCGCGCAGGAAGCGTGGAACGGCCGCAAACCCATGCGCCAGGGGGGGCTTTTGAAGTTTATCTACGGCGGAGAATTTCACGCCTTCAACCCCGATGTGGTCAACAAGCTGCAAGCGAGCGTGGACAGTGGTGATTATGGCCAGTACTTGGAATACGCGGCTGAAGTCAACAACAGACCGATCGCCGTGTTGCGTGACTTGTTTAAGCTGCGCACCGATCTGGCGCCGGTGGATCTCGAGGAGGTTGAACCAATCGAGGACATCCTGCCTCGCTTCGATACCGCCGGAATGTCGCTCGGCGCGCTGTCGCCCGACGCGCATGAAGCGCTTGCGACGGCCATGAACCGTTTAGGAGGCCGTTCTAACTCGGGCGAAGGAGGCGAGGATCCGGCTCGCTATGGTACCGGGCGTTCTTCGAAGATCAAGCAGGTCGCTTCTGGTCGCTTCGGGGTAACGCCGCATTATCTGGTAAACGCCGAGGTGCTTCAGATTAAGATCGCCCAAGGAGCGAAACCTGGAGAAGGGGGCCAATTACCGGGGCACAAGGTCAATGAGATGATCGCGCGGCTGCGCTACTCAAGGCCCGGAGTGGCGCTGATTTCCCCGGCCCCACACCATGATATCTACTCCATCGAAGATCTGGCGCAGCTGATCTTCGATCTCAAACAGGTAAACCCAAAAGCTTTGGTATCGGTGAAGCTTGTAGCGGAAGCGGGCGTGGGTACGATCGCAGCAGGCGTCGCCAAGGCTTACGCAGATTTGATCACCATTGCCGGTTACGACGGCGGTACCGGCGCAAGCCCCCTGACCTCGGTCAAGTATGCCGGTGGGCCCTGGGAGCTGGGGTTGACCGAGACCCATCAGACGCTGCGCGCTAACGATCTGCGGGATAAGGTGCGCTTGCAAACCGATGGCGGTTTGAAAACGGGACTGGACGTGATTAAGGCGGCCATCCTGGGAGCAGAGAGCTTTGGGTTCGGCACTGCGCCCATGGTGGCTTTGGGCTGCAAGTATTTGCGCATCTGTCATTTGAACAACTGCGCCACAGGCGTGGCAACCCAGGACGAGGTGCTGCGGGATAAGCACTTCAAGCCCAACGGCCCGCAGAAGGTGATGAACTTTTTCCGTTTCGTGGCGCGTGAAGTGCGCGAACACATGGCCGCTCTGGGCGTGCGGCAGCTGACGGAGTTGATCGGCCGCACCGACCTGTTATGCATCATCGAGGGCCAGACCGCGAAACAGTGTAGCCTTGCGCTTGCTCCCATTCTCTCAGACCACGGGATCCCGGCGGAAAAACCACAGTACTGTGCGGACCCTCGCAACCAGCCTTTTGACAAGGCAGAGCTGGCCGAGCAGATGGTGACCGACATGCTGCCAGCGATCGAAAAAAGACGCGGTGGGGAGTTTCACTACCGCATCAAGAACTTCAATCGCTCCATCGGAGCCCGCCTTGCGGGTGAGATCGCCCGCCGCTACGGCAATCTAGGCATGTCCGACACACCCGTACGGCTACGCCTCACCGGCTCCGCTGGGCAGAGCTTTGGTGTTTGGAACACCGGGGGGCTGGAGATCTATCTGGAGGGCGATGCCAACGATTACGTCGGCAAGGGAATGGCGGGGGGTAAGCTCGTGCTCTATCCGCCCCCCCAGGTCCACTACGATCCGAGCCAGACCGTGATCATGGGTAACACGTGTTTGTATGGTGCGACGGGGGGTAAGCTGTTCGCCGCCGGGCAAGCTGGGGAGCGGTTCGCGGTGCGCAATTCCGGCGCGATCGCGGTGGTAGAAGGGGTAGGAGACCACGGCTGCGAGTACATGACCGGTGGTGTAGTCGTGGTTTTGGGGGATTGCGGAGTCAACTTCGGCGCCGGCATGACCGGCGGGTTTGCCTTCGTGTTGGACCGCACCCATAAGTTTTTCGACCGCTGTAATCACGAGTTGGTCGATCTGCATCGCTTGCAGCCGGAATACATGGAAGCCTATCGCGTGTACCTTTTGGAATTGGTCGAGGCGCATGGACGCGAGACGGGCAGCCGCTTCGCCCGGCGTTTGATCGAGAGCTTTTCCGATCACTTGGGCCAGTTCTGGTTGGTAAAACCAAAAGCCGCCGAGCTCGACAGCTTGCTCGACAGCTTGCGGGCCGCCGCTTAGCCGCATTTATTCCTATGGCTGGCTCGCGCGAGCATTTTGAGTTCCTGGATCTGCCGCGGGTGGATCCGCCGAAGACGGCGGCCCCGATCCGCATCTACCGCTGGGACGAGATCTATGGCCATTACGCTCCCAAGAGCGTCGGCGAGCAAAGCGCGCGATGCATCGGGTGCGGCAATCCGTATTGCGAATGGAAGTGCCCAGTCCACAACTACATCCCAAATTGGCTCAAGCTGATCGAGGAAGGCAACCTGTTCGAGGCGGCGGAATTGTCGCACAAGACCAACTCCCTGCCCGAGGTATGCGGGCGGATCTGCCCTCAAGACCGCTTGTGTGAGGGTGCGTGCACGCTGAACGACGGCTTTGGTGCCGTGACCATAGGGTCCATCGAAAAGTACATCACCGACGAGGCCCTAAAACAGGGCTGGCGACCCGATATGTCGCAGGTCAAAGCGACGGGCAAACGTGTGGCCGTGGTAGGAGCGGGGCCGGCTGGGCTGGGATGTGCGGATATCTTATCCCGCAATGGGGTCAAGCCCATCGTGTTCGACCGTTGCCGCGAGATAGGCGGATTGCTAACCTTCGGGATCCCGCCGTTTAAGCTGGAAAAGGAAGTGGTGCTGCGCCGCAGGCAAATCATGGAGGAGATGGGCGTGGAGTTTGTGTTGAACACGGAGATCGGCAAGGACCTCGCGCTTGAGCATCTATTGCAGGAGTTCCATGCGGTGTTTTTAGGCATGGGGGCTTACACCTATATGCGGGGCGGATTCCCGGGTGAAGATCTGCCGGGAGTCTATGAGTCTCTTCCCTATCTGATCGCCAACGTCAACCGACTCATGGGTTGGGAGAATCGCCCTAGCGATTATGTGGATATGAAGGGCAAGCGCGTGGTGGTCCTGGGCGGCGGCGATACGGCGATGGATTGCAACCGCACCGCCATTCGCCAGGGTGCGCGCAGCGTGCGCTGTGCCTACCGGCGGGATGAGGCCAACATGCCCGGGTCGATGCGGGAAGTGGCGAATTCCAAGGAAGAAGGGGTCGAGTTCCTGTGGAATCTTCAGCCCATAGAGATCGTCGGCGATTACAGGGCGGAAGGGGTTAAGGTCGTGCGTACGGCTCTGGGCAAGCCGGATGTCCGGGGGCGGCGGATCCCGGAGCCCGTTCCCGGCAGTGAGGAGGTCATCCCCGCAGATGCCGTGATCATCGCTTTTGGCTTTCGCCCGAGCCCAGCGAGCTGGTTTGATCAGCACGGGATCGCGCTCGATGGCCGGTGCCGGGTGAAGGCTAGCGATCAATCGCCATTCAAATATCAAACGAGTAACCCGAAGGTGTTCTCCGGTGGCGATATGGTACGCGGCTCGGATCTCGTCGTTACCGCCGTATTCGATGGCCGCGAGGCGGCGCAGGGGATCGTTGACTATCTGGGCGTGTGAGTAGTCGCCTAGGGCTTCGGCGACGCCGCATAGCTACAGAGCGCCGACGGAATAGCCATGCTTAAGCGACCAAAAAATGATCGCTTACTGCGTGCCCTAGCGCGCGAAACGGTGGATATGACTCCAGTATGGCTCATGCGCCAAGCGGGGCGCTACCTACCCGAATATAGAGATCTGCGCGCCCGCACGGGGGATTTCTTGAGCCTGTGCAAAACCCCAGACCTCGCCTGCGAGGTGACCCTGCAACCGCTGCGGCGATTTTCTTTAGACGCCGCCATCTTGTTCTCCGATATTCTGACCATCCCGGATGCCATGGGATTGGGGCTGTCGGTCGAGGAGGGCGTAGGCCCAAAGTTCGAGCGCGTCGTGCGTTCGGCTCGCGATATACAGGCATTGGGTGTGCCCCATCCGGAAGCCGATTTAGGCTATGTAATGGACACCATCCGCTTGGTGCGGCGCGAACTCGACGGCAGCGTGCCTCTGATCGGATTCGCCGGCAGTCCCTGGACGCTGGCGACTTATATGGTGGAAGGTGGAGCAAGCCGTGATTTTCGGCTGGTGAAAACCCTGATGTATGCCGAACCTTCACTCCTGCATGTGTTGCTCGCGAAGCTGAGCGAAGCGGTCACAGTTTATCTTAATTCCCAAATCGCCGCTGGGGCCCAAGCGGTTATGCTCTTTGATACCTGGGGAGGGATCCTGAGCACGCCAGATTTTTCGGAGTTTTCCTTGCATTATCTCGCGCAAATCGTTGCCGGTTTAAACCGTTTTATGGATGGGTGCCAAGTCCCGGTGATCGTGTTCACCAAGGGAGGCTCGCGCTGGTTAGCGTTGCTCGCCGAAACGGGGTGTGATGCCCTGGGTCTCGATTGGACCATAGACATCGCCGAAGCGCGGCGCGAGGTCGGGGCCCGCGTGGCTCTGCAGGGCAATCTTGACCCCTGCGCTCTGTTCGCGCCCCCCGATACGATCCGCGCAGAAGTCGCTTCGTTACTGGAACGTTTCGGCGCGGGCGCCGGACATGTATTCAATTTGGGTCACGGCGTCATGCCGGAGGTAGAACCCGAAAACGTGGCGGTGCTGATCGACGCCGTGCACGAGCTGAGCCAACCTTGGCACAGGGCGCCGTGATGAGATGCCACTTCGGCCTGCCGGCGGAGATCTGCGCGGCACAACCCACGACCGATACCTACAGCCTGGCACAGGATTTTACTTTGCGCTTGCCTTACGCAAAGATGGACCTGGCGCTGTGGGCCTATAATCACGATGTTGCACCGGCGGAGCTGGCGCGTTTCCTCGGGATCTCCGAAATCGAGGCGCATCACGTTTATACCGACATAAAGGAAGCGAAGCACCACGCACTATCTGCACATGCCGCCGGTTCTGGTAGAGCCAGTGGAAATTCCATAACGGACGACGGGGAAGAACGTCGCTTCGCAAGAGGCGGCGCTGACGGCAGGGCACCCTATGAAAATAAAAGCGATCATAAAATCCATGCGCCCCGCGCAGTGGCCTATGGCCTGAGTGCCTAATTCTCGATCATGTCTTCATAGACGATCGAGCCGGGGATGCTGCGCAAACACTCGTTCGTAGTGATCGTAGAGCGCCTTTGCCCGCCTCATGTGAACGAGCGCAGCCTGCGGCGACACGTAAGTACTGACGACCGGCACCGGCGTGGTCGCATGCGGCGGCCAGGCTTAGCCCTCTTTCTTGAGAGCAGCAACTTCGAGACGTACGCTTTGAGTAGATTCCGGCGTTTCAGATGCAGGATGTGAATGTCCGAGTTGCTGCGCAGGTACCTTAGGGTCCACGGATTTCCGATGTGGTTGCACATGGCCTTGAAGATTCTCACCGGTCGGTCACCCAAAGGATGGGCAATGGTCAGAAACTTTTCAAAGCAGTCGTGACGTATTGCACCTGTTCCTGGGTCATCCTCGGGCCCAGAGGCAGTGAGATCAGCTCGTAGTCTCCGAAGCGAGCCGCGGATGGACTAGCGCCGCGGTATTCCGAAAAGCTCGGGATCGGATCGTAATGACGGCTGGTCTGGATCCCCGCCGACGCAAGATGGCGTTTGATCTTTTCAAATTGACGCCGGACGAAGACGGGCATGATATGAGGTGTCGCAAAACTGACGTCGCGGGTGGGGAACGGAAGCTTCACCTCCGGCGCTCCCGAGAGTTCATCTCGATACCACATCCAGACTCGGCGCCTTCTCTCGTTCAGATCGTCAATTCTGGCTAGCTGGCACAAACCGATTGCGGATCGGATCTCATCAAGTCTGTAGTTGTAACCGAGCCCCACCACGTCGTAGCTACTCGCGTGCCCGCCATGCCTCTGGTGGGTCGTTGTGGTCATTCCATGCGAGCGGAGCAGCCGCACGGTGGCGGCAATCGCGTCGTCGTTGGTCGTGACCATCCCGCCTTCTCCGGTGGTCATATTCTTGCTGGAAAAAAAACTGAAGCAACCAACATCACCAATCGTTCCAACGGGACGCGGTTCGATCTCGTCCAACTCCGCGGACGCGAACGGCGCATGCGCGCAGTCTTCGATCACTTTCAGCCCCCGCCACTTCGCAATCGCGACAATCTCCTTCATGGGGCACGCGAATCCCGCGTAATGCACAACCGTGATCGCCTTCGTTTTCTCGGTGATCTTTTCCGCGATTTCCGAGGGGCTGATAGTCGGCTCGTCGATCGAGGTGACGCCGGCGAACACGACCTTCGCCCCCGCGTAGCGGCTGGCAGCGGCGGACGCGACAAAAGTAAGATCGGGGCAGATCACTTCGTCTCCGGTGCCGACTTTGCAAGCGATGTTCGCCAGATGCAGCGCCGAGGTGCAGCTGTTGACGGCGATGGCATGCCGCACTCCGAGCTTCGCCGCGAACTGCCTTTCGAACTCCGCTGTCATCGGCCCCATGGTCAGCCACTTGCTCTTCAGCACCCGAGTCACGGCTTCGATTTCCTCAGCGCCGATTTCAGGTTCGGTGAGCGGTATGCTCCATTCCATCGGTCTTCTTATCCGACGCGCGAAACAGCGCATCATTGTTGGCTTTGTCATAGTCATCCGGCCGTCCGAGATCGAGCCAGTGACCATCGTGGTGAAACGTATTGATCGGATCGGAATCGGCCAGCATTCCCAGCACCAGGCCGTCCAAGCCGTAGGGCGTGTTCGGTGGAATGCGCTCGAGCAGCTTTCGGCTGAACACGTAGACTCCCATGCTCACATCGAGAAAATGGGTTGGCTTCTCTTCAAACCCCACCACTCGATGAGATCGTTGATCCAGCCTCAGCACGCCGAAGTCAACCGCTACTTTTCGCCGGAAGCAGGCAATGGTGAGCTTGGTTCCTGCCTTGACATGCGAACGAAACATCGCCGCGTAAGAGAGGTCAGTCAAAATGTCGCCATTCATCACAAGGAAGTGTTCCGGCAGATCGTTGATGAGTCTAACCGGCCCGACCGTGCCCAGCGGGAATGGATCGAATGCGTAATCGATCTCCACACCGTAGCTTTGGCCGTTGCCGAAGAAGGCCATAATCAGCTCCGCCAGGTGATCAACCGAGAGCGTGACCCGCTTAACTCCTGCTTCTTTCAATTGCCGGATGACGATCGCCAAGATCGGCTGTTCGCCGACAGGGACCAGCGGTTTCGGCAGACACGTTGTATAAGGTCTAAGCCTTGTCCCCTTACCTCCGGCAAGTATTACCGCGTGCATTTCACTCTCCCGTCTTTGCCCGCTCTTCATCCGCTGCGCTTGCCATTCATTCAGTCCGCCACGGCTGCGCGGCAGACTCAACGTTGTACGAAAAACGCGTTGGCCGTACGCCTCCGGTCAACGCTTCGATAATCTCATTGACGCCATCGGCAACGCGTCTGGTGACACGAAAGCCCAATTCGTCCTGAATTCGCGCGCAAGAAACTCGGTAGTCCCTGGGATCCTCTGTCTGCTGCACGTACTGAATTTCGGCTTGGCCGACGCGCTTCTGAATGATTCGTACCAGATCGCTCTTGCGATAGTTCTCGTTTGTGTCCCCTACGTTAAATACCCTTTCACGAACGGCGTCGGCGGGCGCCTCAAGCATTTTGGAAATTGCGCGCGCGGCATCGGAGACGTGAACATAGGGTCTCCAAAACTGTTTGCCGTACACGACCAGACGCCGCTCAAGAAACAGGCTGTGCGTAAACTCGTTCACGGTGAGGTCGAAACGCATCCGCGGCGACAAGCCATACAGAGTGGCGAAGCGAAGCACGGTCGGAATGAACGAATGGCTTGGTTTCGCGAGCAGCCGGCGCTCCAGGGCGACCTTGGTCTCGGCGTAAAGCGACACCGGCTTGAGTTCGAAGTCCTCGTTGACCGCGGCGCTTTGCTCGGGGATACGCCCGTAGTTGCTGCATGTGGAGGCAAAGATAAAACGCTGGATTTCAGAATGCTCGGCCAACTCGATGAGTTGCATTGCGGCATCGAGATTCACGGCGCGCGCAAGCTCGGGATTGCGAGCGCACGCCGGGTCACCGACGATTGCGGCGAGATGAATCACCGCATCCATACCCTGAAGCGCGCGCGAGGTGACATCGCGGTCGCGAAGATCTCCGGCAATAAGTTCGAAAGAGCTGTTGCCGTTCAAAACAGGAAGCGATGGGGTGTCTCCCAGGCCTTTGGTTTCCACTGGGCCTCAAAGCCTGTCCTGAGCCTGTCGAAGGGTAGGCACACCCCGCCGCGATCCGCCACCACCAACGGCAGTGTTTGACGCTCTTTTGGTCAGCCCCGGCCAACGCACGACTCAGGGTAGCGACATCGGGCAGCCGGCGCAGACCCAAGGTGCGTTTGACCAGGGGGTCATCGGCATAGTAGCGGAGATCGCGCAACTGCCGATAGCCGAGCAAGAAGTGCAACACCAAGCACAGAACCAGGATGGGATAGCCGAAGATGGGACTGACTGTGAGATGACCAAAACAGCGGCGCAGTCGCTCCTTCAGTCTCAGACGAGAGAACAGCTCCTGAATGAGGATGAGCCCCGAGAAGGAGGTGAGCTGGCTGTCTTCAAACCGAAGTGCGGGA
>JBOIEE010000022.1:0-3879 GCA_050740975.1 Gammaproteobacteria bacterium
GAGTAGGAATTTCTTCTGGAGTTTGAAATGATATGGCGCTCAATAGGATTATCTTCTCAAACCTCGCCCGTCTTGCTCGGAATACCGGGGCTCGCTGAGGTTCTTGGAAACGGCCGGCCCCAATAAATGGTGTGCAGGAACCTGCGGTTTCGAATGACCGGCTTGTCGAACTTTCCGAGTCTCATTCCATCGAGCTCTAAAGGTGTGTCGGCCACGTGCACGACCCAATCAGCGTCGTTCCGCACGTCACGCTTGCCGATGAGTGTCGTCGTCGCGTGCACCAGAGGCTTCAGCAGGCGATAGAAAGAAGATCCGATCCTGGAGAATATGAAGATATGAAACCAGGTCGTAGTTTCGGTCTGCGGCACCATGAAGACCGCCGTGCGCGTCACCAGCGGTCGTTCCACACCGGTCTTCGGATCGAACCAGTGAAAGGTGAACACCGCGCGCACGGGATCGAACCGCGTGACCCATTCATTCTGAAAGAGATCGCCGGCGCGCGCTCCCAGCAGCGGGAGCCAGGCCGAAGCGCGTTGAGGCCCCCGGTGTATGGGATGGTTAAGATACGCCCCAGCACCGCCCTCGACCGCTCAGTGATTATAAGTTTCACTTTTTGTCAAACCTCATTTAAGCAATCAATCGGTCACCTCACCTGTTTGAATAAATGGCCATAAGCCAACCGCTGCCCGTTTTCCCAGGGACGGTAGGCATTACAGAAATCGATCCGCTCGCCCAATGGTGGATGGGATTGCCGCCACAGTTTATACAGCCAATGCGGGCGCGGCACGCCCAGATTCTCTTCTTGCAATGTAACGAATGCGGTTGCGGCGGCGCGGTTGTTCTGCGTGATTTCCAAACCGAATTGATCCGACTCGTGTTCGAGGCTGCGATTGAAAGCCAGTACGACCGGCGAGACAATAAACAGATAGAAACTAAACAGCAATATAATCAGCGGTAGCGAAGCGATGTCGGATAACTCCGTGAAGCCGAACCGCTGGCCGTACTTGCCCAGCAGCCAAGCCGCCGTGCGGTGGATAACGTAGAGCGTCAGCAAGATCACCGCCGCCATAAAGAAGATCAGCTTCCACACGTGACCGAGCACGTAATGGCCCATCTCGTGCCCCATGATGAAGAGCAGTTCCGGCCCGCTCAACTTCGCAATCGTCGTGTCCCACAGGACGATGCGTTTGGTGTTGCCAAAGCCGGTAACGTAAGCGTTCAGCGCCTTGGTATCTTCGCTTTTATTGACCTCGAGGACGCGGCTACCTTCGATGCCGGCGCGGTCGGCGAGCGCGAGAATCTTCTGTTCAAGCGCCTTGTCCTTCATCGGCCCGAAATCGTTGAAGAGCGGATCGAGCCAGATCGGTTTCACCAGAATAATCAGGAAGAGAAAAGGGATGATCAGCGAGCCCGAATAAAGCCACCAACGCTGGGGGCTCTTCCTGAGCAACAGGTACGGCACCCACAGGAACAGAAAACCTATCACGATGACGACCAGCAAGCCTTTGAGCGAATCGCCAAACCATTTATCGAAGGTCTGATTCGACAGCCCGTAAGCGTGCTCGCGCATAAAGCCCATATAATAACTGAGCGGCAGATCAATCACCCAGATGATTACCGAGAAAAGAACAAAGTAAATGCCGATCACAAAGAACCAGAGTTTGCCAACACGTTGCGCCACGTTGCGCAAGCGCGCCGAAAACCCAGTGAACAGAAAGACCAGCGGAATCAACCAGCCCCACAGGTTACTGAAGAGCCACAGCCAATTGCCACCCCGATGGTATTGCAACGCTTTCTCGCTCGGTTCAGGGACGGGCACCGGCCCGGTTTCAGCAGGCGGTGGCGTCGCCGCAGCCGCAGTACCCGTCGGTTCGGGGTTAGGCGATTGGGCGAAGAGCGCGGTAGATAGGCTCAGGCAGAATACAGTTACCCAAAGTGAGATTCGCAAAGCGCCTCCTGACCGGGGAAAGGACTATGATCCGATGTTACGCAGTTAGGATTGGGAAAGAAAGAACGCTCGATCGCCGTGGTTGGTGTCGCCCTGCATCGCAAGCGCAACAGTCGGCGCGGGTGAAGGGCGCGAGAGTGGCTTGCGGTGGTAATGGGCTATCGTATGACGCGTTGGCGATCGCGCATGTGAACTGTCTAAAGTCAGGTCACGCATTGTACGGGTCCGGCTTTCAATTGCCTTTCAGGGCACATCATGCGGTCGAAAGCGCGTGGATCTCGCGCAGTGCCGTTTCGATCTCCTCAGGCGTATTCACTAAGCTCGGCGCGATGCGCGCATAGGAAACTCCGTAGGGGGTTGTGCTCGCGATGATGTTGCGTTCGAGCAGCCTTTTGACCACCGCCTTCGGGCGCATGCCCTGCACATCAAAACAGATAAGACCCGCGGAGAGAGTGCTTTCCCTGGGCGTGTAAAGCTTGATGTGTCGCATGCGGGCCAAACTCTCCTTGCACTGTTCATTAAGCGCGTGGATGCGTTCCGCGATCCGCTTTCTACCGATACTTCGGTGAAACTGGAAGGCTTCTACCATGGCCCACTGATGTTCAAAGTCGTGAAAGCCCCCTGGGCTTACCCACGAGGCCCGGGTCGGTCCTTGCGGCGCCCGGCCCTCCATCCAGGCCTGAAAGATCTCATCGGCAGTAAAGCTCGGAATGGTCGGACGGAGCATCCCCCAGGCCGGCTCCGGTGCCCAAATGATGCCGGTGCCTCGGGGGGCGAATATCCACTTGTGCGTCCCCGAGACAAAGAAGTCACAGCCGAGCTCGGCGACGCTTTCGTCTTCGACTCCAAACCCGTGCACACCATCGACGATGAGCAACACCCGGTCTTCCGCCCGCCCTCGATTGGCTTGCTTGATCGCCTCCGCAATGCGGCGGATAGGAAGCTTCAAGCCGGTGTTTGAATGCACCCAGGTGATCCCAACGGCCCGTGTGCCCGGCCGAACTGCCCTCCGGATCCGCTCGACAATGGTTTCCTCAGAGACCGTGTCCAAACGCTCAAAAAGCGCGATCTTTCTTACCGATGCCCCCGCCTTCTCGGCAGCCAGACGGATCGCTTCGTGATGCGAATAAAAATCGTGCCTCGTGGTCAGGATCTCCTGGCCGGCTTTGAGCGACAGACCGCTATACACCAAGGCCAGCCCCATGGTCGTACTACCCGTGAGCGCTATCTCCTGCGGGTTGCCCCCGACGTAAGCAGCGGCCGCCTCTCGGGCTTTTCTCGGGAGATTATCGTCTTCTGAACCAAACATACCCCGATGGACTACGAGAAAAGGATTTTCGTCGATCGCCCGGCGGTACCGCTCAATGGCCTCCCGGACCGGACGAGGATGGGAAGCGATGAAAAAAGATGCGCAGAGATTAATGTATTCACGCGACAGGTTGAATTGGTTGCGCACCGCCGACCAGTCATCCAGCTTGCTGGAAGCGTGGTTTTCGGCTATCGGCATGGCGCGGGAGACGGCCGCGCTCGCGGCGAGCGACAGGCTAGCGCTGGCAAGAAACTGTCGGCGGCTGATCGACATACACCCCTCCTTTACCGGTTCAGAGTTTTTAGCTGCGAAATAAAAAGTCGGAAGCTATCGCGTCCTCTTGACCATTGACCCCGAGCAAGCGCGGCTGCGACGATTTATGGTCATTGTGAACGGACACTACCTCGCGAAAACGCTGATCGCAGCGTCGCTTCGTGAGCGATCCGCGAATTGAAGCTATTTTAACGCAATGTCCATACACACGGCGCCCGCTTTGGATTGACAGCGTCCCGACGCCGGAGTAGGTTCGAAAGTATGCTGGCGAAGTTGCTGAAGTTGGCCCACGTCGATGAGCGGTTCGTGATCGATGCGTTCGAGCCCGCGTACCTCAAGCTATTCCGCG
>JBOIEE010000023.1:0-8171 GCA_050740975.1 Gammaproteobacteria bacterium
AGTATCCAAGCTCGCCTTGATAGGCGCAGAACAGATTTTGATGCGCGAGGTGGATGCCGCCGCCCACAGTGAAGTCTTGGAAAAGTTGAGCGCGCAACTGTAGGGCCGGCATGATCGAAAACGCGACCATTGCCAGGCCTTATGCAGTGGCGGCGTTTGCGCTGGCCCAAGAGCGGAATGAGCTTGGGGCTTGGTCCGAGGCCTTGGAGTTTCTGGCCGCGGTGGTAGCTTATCCCGACATGCGGCGCGTCATCTCGGATCCGCGCATTGCGAGCGCTCGGTTATCGGAGCTGGTGCTCGCCATCGGTGGCGAGCGCTACGCGGCGCTTGTGCGCAACTTCGTAAAGCTCCTGGTCGAGAACGGGCGCTTGCTGTTGGCGCCTGATATCGCGCGCTTATACGAAGCCAAAAAAGCCGAGGCCCAACGCAGCGTCGATGTCGAGGTAACCTCGGCTTTTGCGTTGAAGCCCGAGGAGACGGACAAGATCGCGCAAGCAGTTACCCAGCGGCTGGGCAAAACGGTCAAGCTCAGCACCCGCGTAGACCGCCAGCTCATCGGCGGCGCCGTGGTGCGCGTGGGGGACTTGGTGATCGACGCCTCATTGCGCGGCCGGCTCAATCAATTAGGTCACGCCTTCGGCTAAGCGGGGCGAACGGAAAGGCACTTCGATTAATTCGAAGTGCCCAGCCGATTAGGGATAGGCGGCCCATTTCTCGAACAGGCAACTGTTTGAGAAAGGGAGCAAAGCAAAAATCGCATTTTTGCTTTGCGATGCGAAAAATTCCATGGATGGAATTTTTCCAAGTCAGAAATTACTTGAGGGTAAGCGATGCAGATCAGTGCGACAGAGATCAGTGAGCTGATAAAGAACAAGATCAAAGACCTCGAGCTTCCGGTGGAGGCGCGGACGGAAGGGACCATCGTCAGCCTCAGCGACGGTATCGCGCGCATTCACGGTTTGAGCGACGTGATGCAGGGCGAGATGATCGAATTTCCTGGGGGCGTCTATGGCCTCGCCCTCAACCTGGAGCGGGATTCGGTGGGATCTGTCATCATGGGCGCCTACCAGCACCTGGCGGAGGGTGATACCGTCCGATGCACCAAACGCATCTTGGAAGTGCCTGTGGGAGAAGCTCTACTTGGGCGCGTGGTCGACGCGCTCGGAAGCCCCATCGACGGTAAGGGGGACATCAAGCACCAAACCACGTCTCCCATAGAAAAGATCGCTCCTGGGGTCATCGCGCGCCAATCCGTCGGCCAGCCGGTGCAGACCGGGTTGAAGTCCATAGACTCCATGGTTCCCATCGGGCGCGGTCAACGGGAGCTCATCATCGGCGATCGCCAGACCGGGAAAACCGCCCTCGCCGTGGACACCATCATCAATCAGAAGGGCACTGGGGTGAAGTGCATCTATGTCGCCATCGGACAGAAGAATTCTTCCGTCAACGTGGTGGTGCGTAAGCTGGAAGAGCACGGCGCCATGGAGCACACCGTCATCGTGGCGGCCAGCGCTTCGGATCCCGCGGCCATGCAGTACATCGCCCCCTATTCGGGTTGTGCCATGGGCGAGTTCTTCCGCGATCGAGGGGAGGATGCCTTGATCATCTATGATGACCTGACCAAACAGGCCTGGGCCTATCGGCAGATCTCGCTGCTGCTCCGGCGGCCCCCCGGGCGCGAGGCTTATCCGGGCGATATCTTCTATCTGCATTCGCGTTTGCTGGAGCGCGCTTCGCGCTTAAATGCGGCCCACGTGGAAAAGATCACCCAAGGAGCCATCAAGGGCAAGACCGGATCCCTGACCGCGCTGCCGATCATCGAGACCCAAGCGGGCGACGTCTCGGCCTTCGTGCCAACCAACGTGATCTCCATCACGGATGGGCAGATCTACCTCGAAAATTCTCTGTTCAACTCCGGCTTCCGGCCGGCGATCAACGCCGGGCTTTCGGTCTCGCGGGTAGGGGGCGCGGCGCAGACCAAGATCGTCAAAAAGCTGGGCGGCGGCGTGCGCCTGGCCTTGGCGCAATACCGGGAGCTCGCGGCGTTCGCCCAATTTGCCTCCGATCTGGATGAGGCGACCCGGCGCCAACTCGAGCGCGGCCAGCGCGTCATGGAGCTGATGAAGCAGAAACAATACTCCCCGCTCAGCGTCGCCCAGATGGCGGTCAGCCTGTTTGCGGTGGACCGGGGTTATCTCGACGGCGTAGCGGTCGAGAAAATCAGCGCCTTTGAAACGGCCTTGCACAACTATATGAATAGCCATCAGGTCGATCTGATGAAGGAGATCAATGCCAGCGGTGACTACAATGAGGACATCGAGGCCCGGCTAAAGGCGGCTCTGGATGACTTCACCCAGACCCAAACCTGGTAGTTCGATCATTTTTTAAATCCCATGGCCGCGGCGAAAGAGATCCGAACTAAAATCGCGAGCGTCAAGAACACGCAGAAGATCACCGGCGCCATGCAAATGGTGGCGGCGAGCAAGATGCGCAAGGCGCAAGGTCGCATGCGCGCGGCGCGGCCTTACGCGGACAAGATGCGCAATGTCGTGGCCCACTTGGCTCACGCCAGGACCGAGTACAAGCACCCCTTCTTGCTCGATCGCGCGATCAAAAACGTCGGGTTCATCGTGGTGTCTACCGATCGCGGGCTGTGCGGCGGCTTGAACGCCAATATGTTTCGTGCCGTGATCCAGGCGATCAAGGAGTGGGACAGCAACGGCGTTTCGGTGCAGATGTGCACCATAGGCGCCAAGGCGGCGGGGTTTTTCGGGAGGGTCGGCGGCCGGGTGGTGGCCCAGATCAGCCATCTCGGGGATAAGCCTGGGCTGCACGATCTGATCGGCACGGTCAAGGTGATGTTAGACGCCTTTTTGGAACAACGCGTAGACCGGGTCGATCTGGTGTTCAACAATTTTGTGAATTCCATGACCCAGCGCCCGCGCATCGAGCAGCTACTCCCCATCGTTCCCAAAGGGCACGACGAATTGCGCCACCACTGGGATTACTTGTATGAGCCGGACGCCAAAGGCGTGCTGGACCACATACTGCAACGCTACATCGAATCTCTGGTGTACCAAGGGGTAATGGAGAACATCGCTTGCGAGCAAGCCGCGCGCATGGTAGCCATGAAGAGCGCCTCGGATAATGCCGGCACGCTGATCGAAGAGCTGCAATTGATTTACAACAAGGCCCGGCAAGCGGCGATCACCCAAGAGCTGGCCGAGATCGTCGGCGGCGCGGCGGCGGTTTAACAAGCTTGAAGATTTTCATCGTCACTTGAGCCTAAGGGGAAATAGAAGCAATGAGTTTGGGTAGTGTGGTGCAGATCATCGGCGCCGTGGTGGATGTGCAATTTCCTCCGGAATCGGTGCCGAAAATCTATGATGCCTTAAAGGTGGAGGGAGACAAGCTGATCCTGGAGGTACAGCAGCAGCTCGGGGACGGCGTGGTTCGTACCATCGCCTTGGGCTCTACCGACGGGTTGAGGCGCGGCGTGCCGGCCGCCAATACGGGCGAGCCGATCGCGGTCCCGGTGGGGGAAAAAACCTTAGGAAGGATCATGAACGTGTTGGGTGAGCCTATCGATGAGCTGGGCGCGATCGACAGCACGCAAAAAAGGGTCATCCACCAGGAGGCACCCAAGTTCACCGATCTCTCTCCCACCACCGAGTTGCTGGAGACCGGGATCAAGGTCATCGATCTCATCTGTCCCTTCGCCAAGGGTGGCAAGGTCGGTCTGTTCGGGGGCGCTGGCGTGGGCAAGACCGTGAACATGATGGAGTTGATCCGCAACATCGCCACCGAGCACGCGGGGTATTCGGTCTTTGCGGGGGTGGGGGAACGCACCCGCGAAGGCAACGACTTCTATCTCGAGATGAAGGAGTCCAAGGTCCTCGACAAGGTGTCGCTGGTTTACGGCCAGATGAACGAGCCACCGGGAAACCGCCTGCGCGTCGGCCTGACCGGACTCAGCATCGCGGAGCACTTCCGGGACGAGGGCCGCGATGTGCTGCTGTTCATCGACAACATCTATCGCTTCACCTTAGCCGGTGTGGAATGCTCGGCGCTCTTGGGGCGCATGCCCTCGGCGGTGGGCTACCAGCCGACCTTAGCCGAGGAGATGGGAAAGCTACAAGAACGCATCACCTCCACCAAGACCGGCTCGATTACCTCCATTCAGGCGGTTTATGTGCCGGCCGATGACTTGACCGATCCTTCGCCGGCCACCACCTTCGCGCACCTCGATGCCACCGTGGTATTGTCGCGCCAGATCGCCGAGCTCGGGATCTATCCCGCCGTGGATCCGCTCGATTCCACCAGCCGCCAGCTCGATCCCCTGGTCGTGGGCCAAGAGCACTACGAGACGGCGCGCGCGGTGCAGAACACGCTGCAGCGCTATAAGGAGCTGCGGGATATCATCGCCATCTTAGGCATGGATGAGCTGTCGGAAGAAGACAAGCTCACCGTTTTTCGCGCGCGCAAGATCCAACGCTTTCTGTCCCAACCGTTCTTCGTTGCCGAGGTCTTCACCGGCAGCTCGGGCAAATATGTGCCGCTGAAGGAGACCATCAAGGGCTTCAAGGGGATCGTGGAGGGCGCCTACGATCATCTGCCGGAACAGGCGTTCTACATGGTGGGCGCGATTGAAGAAGCCGTTGACAAAGCCGCCAAAGTCTAGGGAACCCTCTGCAAAAGTGTCACGAGCAGGCCCAGATGCGCGAAGCCGCGGAGCGCGAGACCAATTCGCCGGGAGCGAATTGGAACAGCCGGCAGGCTGGCCCGAAGGGCGCAGGGCAGGATGCCCGGAGTACATATCAGCCTCGATAGGCGAGCGACGAGCGAGCACGCGACAAAGCAGATGGGCGGCGCAGCAACTTTTGCCGAGGTTTCCTAGCGGGATAGTGGTACGCTTATGGCGATGACCATCCACGTCGATATCGTCAGCGCTGAGACCGAGATCTTCTCCGGGCAGGCCGAGATGGTGTTCGCGCCCGCGCAAGAAGGCGAGGTCGGCATCGCCCCGGGGCACACACCGCTGTTGACCAAGCTTAAGCCCGGCGAAGTGCGGCTTAAGTTCTCCGATGGCTCGGAAGAAGCGTTTTATGTCTCGGGCGGCATTCTCGAAGTGCAGCCGAGGCTAGTGACCGTATTGTCGGACACCGCCGCGAGGGCCCATGACCTGGACGAAGCCGCAGCGCTTGAGGCAAAGCAGCGCGCCGAGCAAAGCCTGCACGACCGCAGCGCGCAGATCGACTACGCCAAAGCCTTAGCGGAATGGGCCGAGGCGGCGGCCCAACTGCAGGCTATCCAGCGCCTGCGCAAGCGCACGGGGCGGTCTTAGCAGGAAACACGAGGCTGCACAGCACGGATCCTTCGGCCCTCTCCTCGGGTCGTGGCGCGGTGTTCATAACTCGGGTTTCGGTAAGCGCAGGACCAATTCGTCCCAGGCGATCACCACCCCCGGCAACACTCCTACCGGGGTGGTACCCGCCAGTTCCTGCATCGCTGGCTCGCCGTAGTGGCCATCGATCCAGCGGTAACAGGTGAGTAGGCGGTCGGTGGGATGTACTAGCCAATATTCCCGGACGCCAGCGCGTTCGTAAGTCCGCCGTTTAAGCATATAATCATGACCCGCGGTTGACGGTGATAACACCTCGACCACAAGATCCGGGGCGCCGCGCACGCCGCGTCGATCCAGCTTGGCGGCATCGCACACGACCAACACATCCGGTTGCACCACGGTATCGACGCGCTCATTCGATTCCATCGCCTTGGGCAGGCGCACATCGACCGGGGCCACGAAAGCCCGGCAAAGTTTACCTTCTAAAGCCCGCCGCAATTGAAAATATATTTCCCCGGCGATCTCCTGGTGATCGAGCGCAGGCGCTGGTGCCATAAGATAAGCGGCACCGTCGATCAATTCGTAGCGGACATTCTCCGGCCAGGTCAGATAGTCCGCATAGGTGTGATAACCGCTGTCACGCAGCGCCAGTCCCATGAACAGCCTCCATCCTATATATACTCGGGAGATTCTACCCGGCGGTTAACGAGACCTCAACTGAGCAGACCAAGCAAGGCGCGCCGGCCGCGGCGGCAACATGTTCGAAGAACTACCGAACACAGTGGAGTTTGTTCTCTCGGGCAAATCACGCAGTGACTCGCCCGGACCGGGGGGTCGGTCTAGACCGACGGTGTAGACGGTGTTGGGCGGCGGAACCCTCACTTACTCAAAGTTTGTTACGTTTCCTTCATCCTAACTACGGGTGGCTAGCGATTGCTAGTGTTCGCGCGGCTCACAAGCGCGCGGGGTGGTCTTAGCCGGAAGTACCTTGCGATACGTCTAGGGGGCTGCGCACCCCCTTGCCGCCGCGGTTCAGCACATGGGTGTAAATCATCGTCGTGCTCACGTCTGTGTGTCCCAAGAGTTCTTGTACAGTTCTGATGTCGTAGCCGCCCTCGAGCAAATGGGTGGCGAAGGAATACCGGAAGCTGTGACAGCTTCCGGGCTTGGTAAGCCCGGCGGCGCGCACCGCCTCTTTGACCGCCCGCTGCAGCACCGTGGGATCCAGGTGATGCCGGCGCTCGATGCCGCTTTGCGGATCGATGGAACGCTTGGAGGCCGGGAAGACGTACTGCCAGCACCACTCGCGGTTAGCGTGCGGCTATTTGCGCTCCAAGGCATAAGGGAGATAGACCGCGCCGAAGCCTTCGGCGAGGTCTTTTTGGTGTAGTGCCTTCACCTTCTCCAGATGCAGGCGCAAAGGCTCGATGAGCCGATCGGGGAGCATCGTTACCCGGTCCTTCGCACCCTTGCCCTCGCGCACTAGGATCTGGTGCTGGCAAAAGTCGATGTCCTTGACGCGAAGCCGCAAGCACTCCATGAGCCTCAAACCTGCCCCATAGAGAAGACCCGCCATCAGCCAACGGGTGCCCTCAAGCCGGTTTAAGATGGCTTGCGCTTCTTCGCAGGTGAAGACAACCGGCAATCTCGCCGGCCGCTTGGCGTGCTCTACGTTCTCAAGCCAGCCAAGCTCCTGGCCGAGCACCGAGCGGTAGAGGAACACGATGGCATTGAGTGCTTGGTTTTGTGTCGAGGAGGCCACCTTGCCCTGAACAGCCAGGTGGGTGAGGAATTGCTCGACCTCAGGTGCGCTCATCTCCCGCGGATGACGCTTGCCATGAAAGAGAATAAAGCGTCTCACCCATTGGATATACGTTTGTTCGGTACGCAGGCTGTAATGCTTGCGGCGGATCGCGTGGCGCACCTCATCGAGCAGGCGCGGTTTTGTTGACGGATCGAGGATCGGAGTGGGCTGTGCGCCGCCTTTCCAGTTGAGAAGGATTCCCATGTTGTTTATACCTCATTGAAGCATCGAGTGTTTTTATCAATCCCTCCCCAACACGCCGTAAAATAATACGGTCACTCCCCTGTATCGATCAACAAATTTCGATCTCTGCAGCCTATCACACCGAGAGATAATCGCAGAAGATACTTGTAACGCACTGATCCTCGTAGTATCTTTGCCGTTGTAACCGGCCGCCTGCCGTAATATAAGACGGCGGATCGGCCGTCTATTTGATGTTGTTAGATGTCACAAACCATGACAACAGAGCAGCTTCTCGCCGTCATTTCAACGTTCACCTCGGTCGCAGCAATCGCCATTGCTGTGTTCGCAGTGGTGTTGCAAAAGCGACAAAGCGACCTGAATTTGCATGTAACCATCTTGAGAGATTTCGTTCGCGAGTTCTTTCACGACACAGACCTACGTCACCTTAGATTCGCCGCTTCTCAGTACGGCCTTCAACGCTCCATCGGCTCCAAGCCACCAGGTGAGGTCTTCGACCTCTTCGACTTCTTCGACACTCTGGCCATTTACCACAACAAGAAAGCTATCGACGGTGAAATGGCGTGGACAACCTTCTACTACTGGGTTTCTCACTACTTTCATGCGTTCTCAGAGGAGTTGCGGCAATTCCACAAGGAGAGCGGGCTCGACATGTATCGAAACCTCGAAACCATGATGCAGGCATGGCCTCTCATGGGAGAGAAGTTGAAGCGAATCCCTGCCAAGCACTCCATCAGTTCAGTTCAGCTAAAGCAGTTCTTCGAGGATGAGATTGCGGCCTGCAAGGATCGAGCGAGTGCCATCTAACTATCGCTTCCAGCC
>JBOIEE010000024.1:0-3485 GCA_050740975.1 Gammaproteobacteria bacterium
CCACCGAACTCGCGCCGCATTTCCGGCACCATAAAAGCGACGTTTAAAATATGGATCTTCTCCGGCAGGATGTGATCTTTAAACCGTCCGGGGAAGACCATAATGTTGTCGTAAGCGATAGAGCCGCAGATGAGCACCGACATGATCCTTGTTCCTTATAGGTCGTGACACTGATCGGCATTGCCAAGAGCCCCGGCGGAGCTATCTTCCGCCGTTCTTTGGAGCGTACCCCACCCCATAATAAGCCCTCGACCGCCCGGCGCGCTTCCCCGACGATGGACGGCGTGGGCCCTGTGTTTCAGGACAGCTTGAAGCCATCCTGGTTGAGCGCAACACCCATCTGCTCACGTTTACCACTACGCGGTACTGAATCAAGTTTGGAGCGTGGCTGGGATCGGTCCCAAAACTGGCTGGAACCCGATACCATAGCTATACTGACTTGACCCCTCGGACAGGCGTCTTATACGAAAAGCTTTTGTCTCAACTCCGCCAATCTTTGTGGCACAGCCGTCTTGTCGGGCAATTTACCGTCCGGTGTCAGCATATCGACCACCTTAGGCAATAACTTCGCTAAGGTGGCGGAGACATTCCGGTTCGAAACGCCTAGGGATTGCGCCATTTGCTGGATCTGATCGGGGCCAAATACATTTTCGACCTGTGTTTTGTTCACGGGTAGATTCTGTCCTGTGCTAACCCAGGATGAGACGACGCCGTCTAGTCCCTGGTCCTGGAATCTCTTAAGAAGACCCGCAAGACCGCCAGTCTGTGGGTTATTAAGGAACGAGCTTATAACCTGCTCTAGCAATTTTCTCGCTCTGGGGCCAGCAAGCACGCCGGTAAGCAAAGTCAAGATTACCTTTAACATCGTGACCTCCGTTTGTAATTTTCATATTGGCCGAATTTTAGACTTCCCATGTCCACTTTGTAGACGATGGAGAGAGGCATGACCAACGGTGATTATACGATAAAATTAGTTGACGCCGGACAGGTGCGGAGCTTATCGTAGTCTCTCACTGGAAAAACACACCTAAGGAGGACTCTCATGGCTACAAACTATAGCGAAGACGAACTAAATCTGCTTGCCGCTTTTCCCCAGATGGTCGGTGCAGCGATGGCATTTTCGGGGAGTAGCGGGCTATTTGGGACAGGCAAGGAAATGTTTGTCAGCGCCCAATCGGTGTTAGCGGGAGTCAAGGACTATCCGAATAATGCTCTGATTCAGGCCGTATTGCCGAACCTGCAAGGGGATCGGAGTGAAGCCATGGAAAAGATGAAGAAATTCAGAGACTGGGGGATGGCCAGGATGAAGGAAAAGGGGATAAATTCATACGAGAAAATGCGCCAGCAAGCCTTGGAAGACTGCCGCGCAGCGGTGAGTCTGCTCTCATCAAAGTCATCGAGCCAGGAAGCAACGGAATACAAGCAGTGGGCCATGTCGGTTGCAGAGAAGGTGGCCATGGCAACCACCGAGGGGGGCTTTCTTGGTTTTGGCGGCGAGAGGCTGAGTACCAACGAAAAGCAGCTTTTGACCGAGATTCAGGGTGCCCTTGGAGTTCAGAGCACCCCATTGGCCTAAGTCAGGCGGCTCTCTCCAGCGGGCTGGAAAAGGAGTGGGGGGACAAGGTCACGCTCTCCCCAAGGAGGTAAGTCTGAACTCCTTTTCCCAGCCCTGACAGTCCGTGCCTTATCTAAGGCGATTCTGCTCCGGAGTTGGTACCTATGAACAAGATGACCAGACTAAATATGATACGCGCTATTATCACTCTCCTGCTCTTGGCGGGATTTCTGTTGCTGGCCCTACAGCCAGGAGTCGGGTTCGGTTAAGAGTGCAGCGCGCGTCACGCAGATTATAGGAAGCTCAAAGACCCAAAAGGGCGCCCCCTTTGCTCAAGCCATTCCCCGCAGTCGGCGGACCTCCTCGCGCCAACTTTTAACCACAGGATCCGCTTCGGGGTTACCACCGCGATCGCATACCCGACGCTTGCGAAAGGCAAGCTCATGCTGGGCATTCACGAGGGCCGCCGACTGTCGGCGGTCGACGGTGGCGATCCGGCGCGTGCGAAAGACACCGTCACGCTGAATGTCCTCGTATTCTTCCGCTGTCACCGTATCGGCTCGCTCATTCGCCAGTTCTTCCAGTATAACCTTCCGCTCCCAGCGGCCGCTGCGCCACAGCAAGAACAGCACCAACACGACAAAAGGCAGGAAGACTATTAGATTCATGAGGCTGACGGACGCCCATGCCTCCAGCAGGCCTACATCCGGCAGCGGCCCAGTCGATTCGGTGGGCGGCAACTCACCCGCAGCCACCTTCGCTAGGGTCACCGCCATGGGCAAAAGGTTGTTCAGTGCGTGGGCGGATATGGCGAGCAAAAGGCCCACGAGCGGTGCGCTATAGCGGACAAACCAACGGCGCGTTTGGCGGGCAAGTCCGAGAAAAGCACCGAACAACCCCGAGTACAGCGCGTGGCCGCCCATACCGAAGAGCGCGAAGCGCGCTCCAAGCTGCAACTCCCAAGGCGCGTCACCATACTCTGCGTATCCCTGCGCCACGTACAGCGGTGCCTCGAACCAGTTGAATCCCGTGCCTACGACTGCGCCGTAGATGAATCCGTCCCGCATGTTGTCGTACTCAGCGCGCAGCAGGAAAAAGAGCAGTATCAAGCCTAGCCCTTTGGTGATTTCCTCGACGAGTGGTCCGGCAATGGGTGCACCGATCATGAGCGCAGCATCAGCCCCGAGCGTCAGTTCAACGGCTGGGTTCTTTGCGACCCATTGGGCGATGCCCGCAAGGATTGCGCTATTCAGCGGCAGGGCTAGGCTGGTTGCGATCACCCCACCCCAAAGGAAAGCCGCTGCTAATAGCCACAGTGACTCCCGCTCGCGGCGATCGAGCCACCACAGAATGGCTAATGGCACCAGTGTTAAAACGCTTGTTGCACACATGCTGCGCCAGAACACGCTCGCTGTATCCGGACGTATGCTGCTAAACGTTAAACTGAAGATCATTCCCGCGAAAGCGAGCAACAGCAGCAAACTGATAATGGTTCCGAGGGCGAAACCCCGCCGCCGCAGCGGCGAGCCCATTAATATTCGATTCAGTTGCACTTGCAATGAAGAGTTCATAGCGCCTCACGGGAAAAATTTTCAAAAGCCACTCGCGTTTCCCGGCAGCATCGACACGCTTCTGGTTGAGCCGCAAAAACAGCGGCTTGCGATGCGCAAATGATAGATTGGGAAATAGTGGTCTTTGGTAACGTGGTCTACCCATGGTGCATTCGTTAGCTTGGGAAGCTTAGGCCACGGCGACCGGAAACGCCAATACCTCCTGAATGTCCCGGGCACCGGCGGCGAGCATCACCAGCCGGTCGAATCCCAGCGCACAGCCCGCGCACGGCGGGAGCCCATGCGCCAGCGCCTCCAAAAGCCGCTCGTCGATCGGCATCGCGGGCGCCCCTGAACGCCGGCGCCCTTCGAGGTCCGAC
>JBOIEE010000025.1:0-5955 GCA_050740975.1 Gammaproteobacteria bacterium
CCCTGATCTGGGATTTGGATCCGCAAGCCGCGACGACTTACTACTTCCGCATCAAACCGAAAGTCCGAGGGGGTAGCGAGCGCTTGTTTAAAGCGAACAACCGGCTCGGGTCTGTTATCAAAGGCACAGATTTTGACAACCTCGATTTGGTGCCGGGGGATTTCACTCTGCGCGGGCTCGATCTTTTGCTGGCTGCAAAGAAACAACGCCGGCGGCGGCTGCGGGAGAAGCTGGGATCCCTAGGCATCGAGTACGATTGTGTATTCCTCGATTGTCCGCCCAGCATCTCACTGGCGTCGGAAAACGTTTTTAACGCCGCCGATCTGTTGCTGGTCCCGCTGATCCCCTCGCCTCTGTCGTTGCGGGCTTACGCTCAGCTTAAGCATTTTTTGCAGTGCAAGAGCAGCGAGGAAGCGACCGTGATCCCGTTCTTCTCCATGGTCGATCGCCGCAAGGGCCTGCACCATAGCGTGGTAGAGAGCTTCTCCCGCCAACACCCGGAGCTCGCGCGCACGGCTATCCCCTATGCGCGCGAGGTGGAGGCGATGGGCGAACAGCGCTTGCCGGTCCCGTGCTTTGCCCCTCGTTCGCGCTCGGCGCTCGCATTCGAGCATTTATGGCGAGAGCTGTCACCTCGTTTATTTGAGCATGCCGCCGATGCTGAGTGAACAAAAGGACTTTGGGGACGAGTTGGGAACGCTGACCTCGGATATACAGCGTTGGGGTTTAGAACTTGGCTTCCAGCAAGTGGGGATCGCCGGGATAGACCTGCCCCAAGACGAGGCGCACCTCATGGCTTGGCTGCAGACAGGCTATCACGGAGAGATGAGCTACATGCGCCGGCACGGCCGCAAGCGCAGCCGTCCTGCCGAGCTGATGCCGGGCACCCTGCGGGTGATCTCCTGTCGGATGAACTATCTTCCACCCACGGCGGCAGACGCTGAGCACGTATTGCGCGACCAGCGCCTTGGCTACATAGCGCGCTATGCCCTAGGGCGGGACTATCACAAAGTGCTGCGTCGGCGCTTGCGGGATCTGGCGCGGCGTATCGAGCGCCGGGTTGGCGACTTTGGCTACCGCGTTTTTGTCGATAGCGCCCCGGTGCTGGAAAAGGCCCTGGGCCGAAACGCAGGCCTGGGCTGGATAGGAAAGCACACCAATCTGATCAACCGCGAAGCAGGCTCGTGGTTTTTTTTGGGAGAGATCTATACCGATCTGCCCTTATCCGTGGATGATGCGCCCCGTACCCAACACTGCGGCAAATGCCAAGCCTGTATCGAGGTCTGCCCCACCCGGGCCATTGTGGGACCCTACCGCCTGGATGCGCGCCGCTGCATTTCCTACTTGACTATTGAGCTGCGCGGCAGCATTCCGGAGACCCTGCGACCCCTGATCGGAAACCGCATTTTCGGATGCGATGACTGCCAATTGGTTTGTCCCTGGAATCGGTTTGCGCGCGTGAGCGCAGAAGCGGATTTTGTTCCGCGCCACGATTTAGACGCTTCCCGCTTAGTTGACTTGTTCGCCTGGAGCGAAGCGGAGTTTGATCAACGCACCCAGGGCTCTGCGATCCGCCGTATTGGATATGAATGCTGGCTGAGGAATATCGCGGTTGCCTTAGGTAATGCGCCCAGCCTGCCCGAGGTAGTCGGCGCCTTGCGCTCCCGGGAGCACCATCCGTCGGCGCTGGTGCGCGAACATGTGGCCTGGGCGCTGAGCCGCCATGCCTAGAAGCCTGTCGGACTTAGGAAGAACCTAGTGCGGCGGGAAATGGGCGCACATCTGGCGATCGTTTTCGTTAAGTACTTCAACTGTCCTCAATCTTCCGCTCGCCTCGTGACGGTTTTCTAAGTCCAACACAACAGGGTGCGACAATTTGTCGTATGTTCAAACAGGAGCGTTTGGGTTATAAAGGGACACCAGACCAAATCAAGCAGGATCAGGTGCACCCGAAGAAATTCTTCACCATTGCCATCCCAGCCATAGCCCGTAAGCTTCGATCGGCGCTTAAGGCAAGCTCTTTCTTGGTGGCGCTCGCGGTGTTTCTTTCTCTTGCGGCGGCTCAGCCGCGAGCGGAAACGAACATGATGCGGCAGTTCGTTTCTGGGAGCCTGTCGGCGATACTAGCCAACCACGATAGGGAGGCGTTTCTTATGGCGCTCTGGTCCTTGGACTGCCCGCCCTGCCGGCAGGAGTTGGCTTTGCTCGGGGAGATTCATCAGGAGAATCCCCGGCTGCGGCTCGTTTTGATTTCCACCGACGATAGCTCCCAGGCGGAAGCAGCCCAAGAGGTATTGAAGAAAAACGGCCTGAGCACGGTTGAATCCTGGATCTTCGGCGAGCCCAATGCCCATCGCCTGCGCTACGAGATCGATACGGCTTGGTACGGAGAGTTGCCGCGGAGCTACTTCTATGCTGCAAACCACACACGAGAGTCGGTAAGCGGCGCGCTAAAACCACAACAGCTAGAGAGCTGGATCGCACTTAACGAGCGCTAGCCTGCCCGGCCGCAACCACCCGCTGCGCCTTGAGGTGACTGAGCGAGTGCTATGCGGCAATTGCTCGTCGTCACTTTGATCAAAGCATTTACTTCAATAGGACTTCGTGTGATCCTGCTCCAGGTCCTAGAATAAATAAGCTACGCTGTAACCCATCTGTTGCGCGCTATCGATTTATAGCCGGCCTAAGAAATTACTTTCGGTACACGATGCCACTGGATAAGACCGAAGCACTGGGCGTTGCCCGGGTCCTGACCGAAGCGCTCCCCTACATTCGCCGTTTTGTGGGGAAGACCCTAGTGGTGAAATACGGCGGTAACGCGATGGTGGAACCGGGTCTTAAAACAGGGTTCGCGCGTGACATCGTGCTGATGAAGACAGTGGGTTTGAATCCCGTGGTGGTGCACGGCGGGGGCCCTCAGATCGGCGATGTATTACAACGCATAGGCAAAGAGACCCATTTTGTTGACGGCATGCGCGTAACCGACAGCGAGACCATGGATGTGGTGGAGATGGTGCTGGGAGGGCTGGTCAACAAAGAAATCGTGGAACTGATCAACCGGCATGGCGGCCTAGCGGTAGGGCTTACGGGCAAGGACGCCGGCTTGATCAGGGCACGAAAGCTCGTGTTTCAACGCCACTCACCGGAAATGGAGGCACCTGAGATCATCGACATCGGACACGTGGGCGAGGTGGATAAGATAGACGCCGCCGTGGTCAACCTTTTGATCCAGGGGGATTTCATCCCCGTCATCGCCCCGATTGGGGTGGGCGAGGGTGGCCAGTCGTACAACATCAACGCCGACTTGGTGGCGGGAAAGATAGCAGAGGTGCTGGGTGCCGAAAAGCTCATCCTGCTGACCAACGCCGCCGGGATCTTAGACAATAATGGACAGCTGTTGACAGGTCTTAACTCGGCAGAGGTCCAGGCTTTGATCCGCACAGGGGTGATAAAGGGAGGGATGCTTCCGAAAATCCGGGCCGCCTTGGAGGCCGTAAGTGCCGGTGTCGCTTCGGCACACATCATCGACGGGCGCATCGAGCACGCGGTGCTGCTAGAGATCTTCACCGATTCTGGGGTAGGCACCCTCATTCGCCGCGATCCCTTGTAGCCCGAGCGACTGGAGAGCCCATGGGTTATTGTTGGTAACGGAATCCCGCCCTATTCCCCTTTGTTAAAGGGGGAACTGAGTGATGCGCATAACGTTATGCATTCAATGTTCTATGCGGCGTCGCTGCGGCACTCAACAGAACAGTTATGGCTCTTGTCCCCGCAACTCCCGCAATCGCTTCAAGTCGGCTGCAAACTTTTGCTTTAAGGACTCTTGTTCTGTGTGCTGGGCTTTGATAAAGCTTTCGCTTTCTTGCATCTGGCGACGTACATTATCGATGTCCTGCAATACCTTAGCGTTGGGTTTTTCACCCCGCCGCTCCATATCGCCCGCCACGGAGACCAGGTCGTTAAGATTCGCCTCGAGATTTTCGATGTGGCTCGCACGCAGCTTAATCTGTGAGGTAATGGTGGAGAGCTTCCCGTCCATGGCCATCTTTAGATCGTCTTCGCTGGCGAAGGTCTCCTGCAGCACCCGGTCGCGTTCTGCTTGCTCTCGCGCCAGCCGTTCTTGTTCCGCCTTCTCGCGTACACGGTTTTGCTCTTCTTGAATCTCGGACTCCGTCTTGGCACGCTTTTGCTTTTCGATCACCACCCCATCTTCGCTGAGCACCCGATGCTCTTTTTGGGCGTATTCGGGCGGTACGGCATTGCCGCACTCTCGAAGCCCCTCGTCGTTAGTCCAACACTTGATCCGGGCCTCTGCGGAAGCGGTGAACAAGGCGCTGATGGCCAGCAGCGCGATTTGAACCTCACGGGGTATTATCGACATGGTGATCGCTCTCCTTGGTTACAATACGTGCCCATCTACTTAGCATAGCAAACGGCTTAATGAGGGTTGCAGACGGATCCGTAGGGACAAGTTTGTTCCCGCCCTGCGCTCGCCCTGCGCGTTCACCCGGAGAATCCTACGCAGGAGGCGGATAAGTCGTGCGCGTGATCACCTTGAATACCAACGGTATTCGTTCCGCAGAACGCAAAAGATTCTTTCGTTGGATGGTGCAACAGAACCCCGATGTGGTTTGTCTGCAGGAGATCAAAGCGAAACGCGCGCAACTTCCAAGCGAGCTCCTATACCTGCCGGGCTATCACAGCTTCTTCCACGATGCGGAGAAGCCTGGTTACAGCGGTGTGGCCATATACACACGCAGGCTTCCCGATGCGGTCACAAGCGGTCTAGGCTGGGCAGACTTCGATGCCGAGGGTCGTTACCTGCAAGTCGATTTCGGAGATCTGCGCCTGATCTCGCTGTACTTGCCATCTGGCAGCTCGAGCCCCGAGCGCCAGGCCAAGAAATTTCAATTTATGGACCGGCTGCTCCCGGTGTTAGCCGCCTTGTCTCAGGACGGACGCCATTACATCCTCTGTGGCGACTGGAACATAGCCCACAAGAACATAGACTTAAAAAACTGGCGCGGAAATCAAAAGAATTCTGGTTTTCTGCCCGAGGAGCGGGCGTGGTTAGATGTGGTATTCGATCAGATCGGGTTAGTTGATGCGTTTCGGGTACTGAACCAGGAAGCGGAACAATATACGTGGTGGTCGAACCGGGGACAGGCCTGGAGCAAGAACGTGGGATGGCGCATCGATTACCAGGTGGTGACCCCGGTCCTCGCGAGCAAGATTGAGCACGTGGCTATTTATAAGGATCAGCGTTTCTCGGACCACGCGCCGTTGACGGTAGACTACACGATCAGGCGGGCCGTATAAACGCCGCGGAGCCTGATGTCTGAGAGCTTGTGAAAAAATCTGCTGCGCTCTGGATCTCGCCTTCCGGCGGTGCTCGAAATCCTCATGTATTTCACTATACACTCCGGTTCCTGCGCTCCGACGGAAGGCGACCTCCCGTCGCTCGCGACGATTTTTTGACAAGCTCTGAGGTCAGCGCGCTAGCTCTATATCCGTAGAGACGCTCACTCATGCGGGGAGCCGCTGTGGTTCACAGCAGCATGGTGGCGAGGTAAGTGACATAAAGCCCACCGTTGACGAATAGCATCCATACCCGCAGTTGGCCCCACAGCAAGGCGCAGCTTAACCACAAGGCCGCCGCATAGGTCACGAGCACGCTCAGAAAGACCTCTGAGCGCAACTCCCAAGGGGTGAGCAAGATCCCGATGGCGGGCAGTATGGATCCCTGAAAGACCATCGCCCCGGTGATATTTCCAAAGGCGAGCGTGTCTTTGCGCCGGCGGATCCACAGGATGCTGTTAACCTTCTCCGGAAGCTCGGTGGCAATAGGAATGATCAACAGCGAAAGCAGCAGCGCCGATAGGCCAAACTCGCGTGAGGTCACCTCCACCGCGTGGATAAACCCCTCGGCGCCTGCGATCAGCAGGACCAGCCCGA
>JBOIEE010000026.1:0-24854 GCA_050740975.1 Gammaproteobacteria bacterium
AAGGGGGCGTCCATCCCATTAGCAGACGGCATAGTAGCCGAACGCCCACCGTAATGGGTGGGACAGGGTGAAGGCCGAAACCTTCGGCAGAGAGTAAGTCGGCTGAGCCTCGGAACCCGTAATGGCATGGCTCAATCCTTACTTGTAGCAGGAATTACTATTTTAGGTTGGGTAAGCTTGCACAGGAAGCGTTGCACCAGGGGATGCATGGAACAGGGCTTAGGCACCAAGGGAGGCATATGGGGTGACTGGTGGTCGGCCAGCGGTACCACTGTGCGTACTAAGGCCGTGCGCCGCTTACACTCGGTGTTACTTTCAACTGAGGCGACGAATTGCACCTCGCGTGCTTAGCTGCAGCCGAGGGTCTTTCAGCCGGAAGCGGTTCTTGCCCTATAGAGCGCCGCGTCTCGCGCGCTAAAGCAGCACGCGATAATGGTCTCGATCCTGTTCTCGTGCTCTCCCATCACCCTAACGGCGATGTCGGCGGCTTTCCGGGGGGTATCCATAAGCCCCGGTGCTGATGCAAGGAAACGCGATGGACTGAACACCATGCTCTAAAGCGAGCTCAAAGGAGCGACGATAACACGCCGCCAGTAGCTCCGCCTCGCCGTGTGCGCCAGCTCGCCAGATCGGACCAATAGTATGAATCACCCATTTTGCGGGCAGTTTAAATCCCGGGGTGATCTTGGCATCGCCGGTCGGGCAGCCTCCGAGCGCTCGACATGCCTTAAGGAGTTGCGGTCCCGCAGCTCGATGAATGGCCCCGTCAACCCCCCCTCCACCGAGCAGTGTGGTGTTCGCCGCGTTTACGATGGCGTCCACCACCAGCGAGGTGATATCACCTTCCATGATCTGGATCATCGCTTGGCTGGACGCTATTTGATCACTTTCAGCTGCGGTTTTTTGCTCCGCTTTGCTCCGGGTGGCTCGGTGGGATCGTGTACGAGTGTGTCATCAGAAGGAAACGCCATCCCGCTGTTTGTCTCTTTGGCGTATATCGCTTCCACGGCCGGCAGCGGCACACGGATTTCGAAAGCGGCTCCACGGAATCGTGCCTTCAAGCTTAAGCATTCGTTTCCGATGTGTAGATCACGGGCCGCGGAAGGGGCGATATTGAGCACGATCTTGCCCTCTTCAACATATTGCGTTGGGACTTCAACCCCTCGAGTCTGGGCATTTACGATTAAATGCGGTGTCAGACCGTTATCGAGCATCCATTCATACAGGGCGCGAATGAAATAGGGTTTTGCTGAGGACAGCTCCACCGTTTGCTGCTTGCGGTTAAGTTCCCTTTCCCAATAACCCTGTTCGATCAAGAAAAGGGGCTAGGGATTGGCAATCTCCCGTTCCTGAGGTGATAGGCTGATTCTAAACGCGGGGCGGGAGAATACCCGTTCCCCGTACTGGGTGATCGGCTTCGCCTGTATCGGGAGCTTGACCCCGTAATATCCATGCCGCCACAGTAGTGGCGCGAGACAGCAGTCGAGCAGAGAAAACTCTTCCGACAGGAAATATTCGTGACGGGCAAACACCACTGCTATGGCCGTAAGATTATCTTTAAACGCCTTACGGGCGTTGGCGGCAGCAATATCGTTATCGCTTTGCAAATCTTCGACGAGTCCGTACAGATCAAGCATCAGCCGTACCCGTAGCTGGCGGTTGTTAGCCCGAGCTACGGGATCGACGGGCATGAGCGGGGGATGAGGAAACCGTTCATCCAAATACTCCATGATGATCTGCGGGTCGTATAGTACTAAGTCGCGATCGATCAAGGTGACCGCCGAATTGTAGGGATTTAGATCGCGCAGATCTTCGGGAGGGTTGTCGGGATCAACATAGCTGATATCGAAGTTGATGTCTTTTTCCGCGAGCACGATGCGCACGCTGTGTCCAATGGGTTCGCCAGGCGCCGCAAATAGGGTCATGGTCGATCGTCGGTTCGCTAAAATGCTCATTGGGAATACCCGATCGAGAACACCGTTACGCTTCAGTGCACATCCTTCCAGTATTCTCGTTTTAGGGCATAGCACAAGAGGGAAAAAACCCCCAAAAACAGCAAAACGCTGGCGCCAAGGCGCTCCCGGACCATTCTTGCGGGCTCTGCGACATAGGCCAAAAAATTCACCAGATCTCTGACACCCGCTTGGTAAGCGGACTCGTCCAGCTTACCCGGGATGGTCACTTGCAGATGATCAAGGATTTTCTCTTCCTTTCCCTCATGGTCCTTGCTGGTGCGATATACGGGAGTCTGCCAGCCTTGCAGCTCCCATAATACGTGCGGCATCGCGGTGTCCTCAAACAAGCGGTTGTTGACCCCATTCGGTCGCTTGGGATCAAGATAAAAAACATTTAAAAAAGTATAGAGCCAATCCACACCTTTCGCGCGCGCGATAACGGACAGATCGGGCGGCGCCACCCCGAACCATTTCTCGGCGTCTTGGGCACGCATAGCGGCTTGCATCGTGTTGTTAATCTTATCCGTGACGAAAAGCAAATTGCTCTTGGCGACATCTTCCGGGATCTGAAGGTCTCTGGCGGCGCGGCTGAAACGCATATAGGCAGCCGAATGACAGCTCAAGCAGTGGTTGACAAATAGACCGGCCCCGCGTTGCAAGGATCGAACGTCGTTGGAGTCGATATTCGCTTTCATCAATTCTAGGTTTGAGCTGGCTGATGTCGGGGGTGTCAGGATAAACAGCCACAGCGCGAACGCCCTCGCATTCATGGATAGCGCACCTTCTCCGGTACCGGTTTAGTCTTATCCAGCTTCGTGTACACCGGCATAAGCAAGAAAAATGCGAAGTACAGCACGGTGAAGATGCGCGCCGGGATGGGGCTCGGCGGCTGGGTGCCCAAATACCCCAGGGCCAGGAAGCTTACGACAAAAATACCGAGCGCGATCTTATAGTAATCCCCCCGGTAGCGTATCGACTTGACTCGGCTTCGATCGAGCCAGGGAAGGAAAAAGAACAAGAAGATCGCGGCGTTCATCGCGAGCGCGCCACCGAACTTGTCCGGTATGGCGCGAAGGATGGCATAGAATGGGGTGAAATACCAAACAGGCACGATGTGCTCGGGGGTCTTCAGGGGATCCGCGGGAATGAAGTTGTTGTCTTCGAGGAACCATCCGCCAAAGCTTGGCATGTAGAAGATGACGGCGGCGAACAGAAAAAGAAATACGGCGATCCCGAACAGGTCTTTCACCGTGTAATAGGGGTGAAACGGAATGCCATCCAGCGGTATTCCCTGGGGAGATTTTTTCTCCTTTATCTCGATCCCATCGGGATTGTTCGATCCGACCTCATGCAGCGCCATGATGTGGATCACAACCAGGAACACCAGCACCAGCGGGACCGCGATCACATGCAAGGAGAAAAACCGGTTCAAGGTCATGTCCGAGATCACGTAATCGCCCCGGATCCACAGGGCCAGGTCTTCCCCGATGACGGGGATGGCGCCGAACAGCGACACGATCACCTGGGCTCCCCAATACGACATTTGCCCCCAAGGCAATAGATAACCTAGGAAGGATTCCACCATCAGCGCGAGATAAATGAACACACCGATGATCCAAAGCAGTTCCCTGGGGTTTCTGTAGGAACCGTACAGCAGAGCGCGAAACATATGCAGATAGACGCAGATGAAAAAAGCGGACGCGCCGGTAGAATGCAGGTAGCGGATCAACCAACCCCACTCGACGTCACGCATGATGTATTCCACGGAGCCAAAGGCCTGTTCCGCATCGGGCTTGTAGCTCATGGTCAGCCAGATCCCGGTGACGATCTGTATCACCAGCACTACCAGCGCGAGTGAGCCGAAAAAGTACCAAATGTTAAAGTTCTTAGGCGCGTAATACTTCGCTACGTGCTCGTTCCACAACTTGCTGAGTGGAAAACGGGCATCGACCCAGTCTAGAAATCTTGAACTCATGAATGCTCCTGGCTGCTGTCTACTCCGATGAGCAGACGGCTGTCGCTTAAGAATTCATGGCGTGGCACGACCAAATTGGTCGGTGCCGGCACGCCCTTGTACACCCGGCCCGCCATATCGAAGCGGGAGCCGTGGCAGGGGCAGAAAAACCCGCCCTTGTCATCGCTTACGTCGGCGTTGTATTGACCCACCGGCAGATACAATGGGGAGCAACCGAAGTGCGTGCATATGCCGACGACGACGAAATATTCCTGCCTGATGGAGCGTCGGGTATTACGTGCGTATTCGGGCTGTTCCGATTGGGCAGAGGCGGGATCACGCAGCAAGTCGTTCAATCCTTCCAAGGCGGTGACCACAGCCTCGGTACGGCGCACGATCCAAACGGGTTTGCCTTGCCATTTGCCGATAATGCGCTGGCCCGGTTCCAGCTTGCTGATATCCATCTCGATGGGTGCGCCCTGCGCCTTGGCCTTGGCACTGGGCTGAAACGAGGAGAAAAAAGGCACACTCGCAAATCCGATCCCGACCCCGCCCATCACCGTAGTCGCTGCGCTCAAAAAGCGCCGGCGGTTTTTATTCACACCCTGTTTACGATTTGACGAGTCTTCGGCCACAGCTTCCTCTAACAGCTTGTTCGACGTGATTTAGGCGTCCCCCAAACCGAGAACCTACCCCCATCCCTACCCGACCGAGGCCAGTGCTTGGAGAACGATCTCGTTTTCTTCCGGGGTTCCCACGGTTACCCGAATACACCCCTCCACCAAAGGATGCGCCCCAGTCAGATCTTTGATCAGAACGCCTTTTTGCTTCAGTCTATCGGCCAAGTCATCGCGTCGCTTATTCACAAGTGTAAGAAAGTTTGTTTTACTAGGCCAGAGTTTTATCTGCGGCATAGCGTCTAGTCGTTCCGCTAAGCGTTCGCGGTCTGCGCATATGCGGGCGATCTGCTGTTCCAACACCCGCACATGACCCAGCATGAAAAGAGCGCTTGCCTGCGAGAGCGTGTTTAGATTATACGGCAGCCGCACCTTGTTGATCTCCCGGATCCAATCCCATGCACCGACCAGCGCGCCAACGCGCAGTCCCGCCAGACCGCACTTGGAGAGTGTACGCAGGATCAGCAAGTTTGGGTAGCTAGAGAGATCGGGCAGAAACGTGGCCTTGGAGAACTCGTGGTACGCTTCATCGATCAGCACCACACCAGGGCTCGCCCGCAGGATGCGCTCTATGTCGCTGCGCGCGAACAAGTTTGCAGTCGGATTGTTGGGGTAGGCCAAAAACACCGCGGCGGGTTGGTGGCGAGCGATCGCCGCTAGCATAGCCTCCAGATCTAAAGCGAAATCGCTGCTGCAAAGCGGTACCCCGACAAAACGCAAGCCGACACATTGCGCGATGATCCGGTACATCGCAAACGTCGGTTCGGGGGCGAGCACACAGCGTCCTTGTCCCGCCACAGTGAGTAGGATCATCTGGATTAATTCGTCGGAACCGTTGCCGAGCAGAAGGCCCGCATCTGGCGGAAGCCCGAGGAACTCGCGCAGCTTCTCTTTAAGCGCTTGGGCCTCGGGGTCGGGATAGCGGTTAAGCGCGGCGTTACGCAAACTCTGCAGCCAGGGATCGCGCAGATCGTCGGGCCACGAATAGGGATTTTCCATCGCGTCCAACTTTACCATACCCGTGTTCGCCGGCACGTGGTAAGCGGTGAGGGCGTGGATTTCGGGTCTTACCCAACGTGCCGGCGGCTGTGATGCAAGAGCGGTCGCCATTATTTTTGATCGACGCGATATTCTGCGGAACGGGCATGTGCGGTCAGGCATTCCGCCCGCGCCAGGGTCGACGCGATCCTCCCCAGCTCCTTCGCGGCGCTTGGGGAGCAGTGGATAAGGGAAGAGCGTTTCTGAAAGTCATATACCCCCAAGGGTGAGGAAAACCTCGCAGTGCGCGCGGTTGGCAGGATGTGGTTCGGGCCGGCACAATAGTCTCCCAACGCTTCTGCTGTATGCCGGCCCATGAATATCGCGCCGGCGTGGCGGATTTTCGGAAGCAGCGCTTCCGGATCGGCCACAGACAGCTCCAAGTGTTCCGGTGCGATATAGTTGACCAAAGCCACGGCTTCTTCCAAATCCTTAACTTCAATCAAAGCGCCTCGCGTAGCTAAGGAAGCGCGGATGATTGCGGCGCGCTCCATTGCCTCGATCTCCCTTAAGATGCTGTCCCGCACCGCGTCTAAAAAGCCGGGATCGGGGCTCAACAAGATGGCCTGAGCGTGCTCGTCGTGCTCGGCTTGGGCAAACAAATCCATGGCGATCCAATCTGGATCCGTCCCTCCATCGCACACGATCAAGATCTCCGATGGGCCGGCGATCATGTCGATACCGACAGTGCCGAAAACCATGGCCTTGGCTCGCGCCACATAGATGTTCCCGGGCCCCACGATCTTGTCCACTTTCGGCACCGTCTGGGTGCCAAAGGCCAAGGCCGCCACGGCTTGTGCCCCTCCGATGGTGTAGACACGGTTGACCCCGGCGAGCGCGGCGGCAGCAAGCACGGTCGTGTCCAGCCGATCATCGGGGGCGGGCACCACCATGATGATTTCGGCGACGCCCGCGACCTTGGCCGGGATGATGTTCATCAACACCGAAGACGGATAGGCGGCTTTTCCTCCGGGCACGTACACGCCCACGCGGTCTAAAGAGGTGACCCGCTGCCCCAATACCGTTCCGTCGACTTCGGTATAAGTCCAGGATCCTTGCAACTGGCGCTTATGGAAACCCCAGATCCGTTCCGCGGAAGCTTCCAAGGCTTGGCGTACGCTGGGATCAAGCTCCTCCAAGCAAAGGCTCAGATCCCTCGCCGGGATCAGAAAATCACGGGCGCTTTTTAACTGCCGCCGGTCCCAGCGATTGCTGTACTCCAACAGCGCTTCATCGCCGCGGGCACGCACCTGCGCCAGAATGTCTCGTACCGCCTCATCTACGTCACCCGTTTCCTCTCGATCCCACGCCAGGAGAGCGTCCAAGCGGGGGAAAAAATCACGGGCGCTGGTTTGCAGCCTGTTAATGCTCATATGTTTGAAACGTTGTGTCCCAGGATATCCGGCCCGCTCATGGCCGCGGATCCACCGCTACCGTGAGGCGACCGAGTAATGCTTTAATCTCTTTGTGTTTCACTTTCATCGCCGCCTTGTTGACTACCAGCCGCGCGCTTATCTTAGCGATCGTATCCAGAGGCGCCAAGCCGTTTGCCCTTAAGGTGTTGCCGGTATCCATGAGATCGACGATCCAGTCCGCTAACCCGGCTAAAGGCGCCAGCTCCATAGAACCGTAAAGCCTGATGACCTCGACCGGTTGGCCGCGCTGGGCGAAAAAGCGTCGCGTGGTTGAGACGTACTTGGTCGCGATGCGTACCGGTGTATGCCTAACACGGGTGTTCTCCCGGCCCGCCACCACCAGGGTACAGCGCGCGATCCCCAAGTCCAAGGGTTCATAGAGGCCGCCTCCCGCGTATTCCAACAACACGTCCTTTCCCACCACCCCCAGATCGGCCGCACCGTACTCCACATAGGTGGGTACGTCGGCGCTGCGGGTCACCACCAGTGTGATCCCGGGGTCACTGGTTGTCAGGATCAGCTTGCGCGAGATTTCGGGATCATCGCGCAACTGGATGCCGATGCGCGCGAACAGGGGTAGAGCATCTTGGAAAATCCTTCCTTTCGCCAGCGCAATGGTGAGTCCAGCGTTTGTATCAGGTGTATTCACGAGAAATCAGCGCACGCGGCGGATGCGCGCGCCCAACTGCGACAGCTTCTCCTCGATTGCTTCGTAACCCCTGTCGATATGGTAGATGCGGTCCACTACGGTTTCCCCTTGCGCCACCAGGCCCGCCAGCACCAGGCAAGCCGACGCTCTCAGATCGGTGGCGATCAAGGGAGCGGCGGTTAACCGTTCAACACCTTGGGTGATCGCCGTGTTGCCCTCCAGGCGGATCTCCGCCCCCATGCGCTGCAATTCCAACACATGCATGAAGCGGTTCTCGAACACGGTTTCTGTAATCATCCCCATGCCTTCAGCCACACAGTTCATGGCCGTAAACTGCGCCTGCATATCGGTCGGAAATCCTGGGTACGGCGCGGTGTGGACATCGACGGCCCGGGGGCGGCGATTGCCCATGTCTAACCTGATCCAGGTATCGCCCACTTCGATATCGGCGCCCGCTTCTCGCAATTTGGCCAGCACCGATCCCAATAACTCCGGTGCGGTATTTTTCAATTTCACGCAGCCGCTGGTCATCGCCGCGGCCACCAGAAAGGTGCCGGTCTCTATGCGGTCGGGCAAAATATCGTAACGGGTGCCTGAAAGACGATCTACGCCTTCCACGGTTATTGTATCGCTTCCTGCTCCTTCGATCTGCGCCCCCATGCTGATCAAACACTGCGCCAGATCTACCACCTCTGGTTCCCGGGCGGCGTTGCGGATCACCGTCGTTCCGTCCGCTAAGGTTGCAGCCATCATGAGATTTTCCGTTCCGGTCACGGTTACCATGTCGAGGGTGAGCTGCGCCCCCTTGAGTCGCTTAGTCTTAGCACGGACATAGCCGTTTTCCACCGTTATCGCCGCACCCATGGCGCTCAATCCCTTGAGATGCAGGTTAACCGGGCGCGCTCCGATGGCACAGCCTCCCGGAAGCGAAACCTCGGCTTTGCCGAAGCGGGCCAGCAGCGGTCCCAGCACCAGGATCGACGCGCGCATGGTCTTGACCAATTCGTACGGAGCGAAAAAGTGGTTTACGCTGCCGGCGTTGACTTCGACGGTCATGTGTTCATCGACCATCAACTGCAGCCCCATGCGCCCCAGAAGCTCCATCGTGGTCGTAATATCGCGCAGATGGGGTACGTTGCCGATGATGACGGACTGATCCGTCAGCAATGTGGCCGCTAGAATGGGTAAGGCCGCGTTCTTTGCTCCGGAAATGCGGATCTCACCGCGCAGCGGGTCGCCCCCGGCGATGATAAGCTTATCCACGAATGGCTACAGCACAGGAAGGGGCTTGATTTCTTCCCATTCTTGCGGGGTGTAGGTTTGGATCGACAGGGCGTGGATCTCCGCACCCATGCGCTTGCCCAGGGCTGAATAGACCAGCTGATGTCTCTTAACCAGGCCGAGCCCTTGGAAGGCAGCGCTGATCACGCTGGCTTGAAAGTGCGTCCCGTCGCCTTCGACCGTCGCCGCACTGCCTGGGACGCCGGTCTCGATCAAGCGTTTAATTTCTTCGTTATCCATCCAAAGGCCTCTCAGTTGTATTAAGGCAATTATAGGCTTAAGCGTTTTCTTTGCTTGCAAGAAAAGGATTGATTACTATCCAACATCGATTAGGCCTAAGCTCTGTCGTAGAATGATAGTATTATGAAAAAATTCATTATTATCGCCGTTGTGTTGTTTGTGTTGGCCAACATCGTCGGCATGTTGACTAAGCCAGACAAGAAGGTAGCCGGCCCCACCCCGGAATCGGGTGTGAGCACGCCACCACGTAGCCGAAGCGCGCCTTAGATTTAGCATTCTCGCCGACTGCTAACCCGAGCTTGAAACGTGCGGGCCACGACCACGAAGGCGATAAAGTCATACACAGCGTGGATGATGATGGGGATGGCTAGATTTCGCTCCCCTCCGATATCCAAGGACAGGCCAAGGTAACCCCCCGTGAGTCCCGCGAGTACTGCATACAGAGGGGTGATAGAATGCGCCAGCCCGAAGAGCGCGCTGCTGGCGAGCAAACCGAGCGAGGGTCCCCACAGAGATTCCAGCCACGGTTGCAGCGCACCGCGGAACAGGAGCTCTTCGGAAAAACCGGCCGTCCCAGCGAGTAATGCAAGTTGATAGCCCCGGCAGGCGGCGAGCGGAGGTCCCAGCATTTGCACCAGGAACGATTTGATCCTCGCCAGAGCGCCTGTGGGAATACGATAAGAGACGAAAAAAAACGCCAGGAGCGGAGCCGTGCCTAAGAATCCCCATCCCAGCGCAGACCACTCGAATACGATATGCTGCAGCGGGTTAATACCCAAAAGCCAGCCAAGGAGAAACGCGAGCAACGCGAGGCTGCCCTCAAAAATCAGAGCGACCGATAAAAACTTATGGGGTTGCAAAACGGCGTTCAGAAGCTCTTGATCTTGGTAGCTTGTGGGATGAGCTTAGCGAATAGGCGGATGGTTAGCCACCTTATCATTGCCGGGGGATTCCGGCAAAGAAGGGCGAGGTACACCAATGTTACACTACGGCTGCCCTACCCCGTACGGAAGACGGGGTAACTACGGCTTGTGCACCAAGCGCTCATGTTCTCGTTGGGGGGTGCACTGCGAGAACTTCGGGGACAGACCGACGGGTGATGTCGTATAGCTCATTAGCCGATCTGCTGCTTGTTCTGCACCTGGGGTTTATCCTGTTTGTCATTTTCGGCGGTCTGTTAGTGCGCTGGAAGCGTGTTTGGGCCTGGGTACATCTGCCCGTGCTCGCGTGGGGTGCGGCGATCACCCTATGCGGCTGGATCTGTCCCTTAACCCCGTTAGAGCAGCGCCTGCGCACGGCAGCCGGCGAGCAAGCCTATGCAGGCGGCTTTATCGATCATTATCTGGTCGCGATCATCTATCCTCCGGGACTGAACCGGATGACGCAAGTGGGGCTGGGCCTGCTGCTCTTGCTGGGCAATATTTTAGTCTACTGGAGCGCCTTCCGGCGGCAGCAGCTACCCGCAAACACGGAAAAATGAGCAAAAGCGGCCCCAGCATTGGTTTCGTCAGCCTGGGCTGCCCCAAGGCTCTGGTTGACTCCGAGCGCATACTGACGCAGCTCCGCGCCCAGGGTTACGAAATCGCGTCACGCTTTGAGGCCGCCGATTTGGTAGTGGTGAACACCTGCGGTTTTATCGAGTCGGCGGTGGACGAGTCTTTGGACGCTATCGGCGAAGCGCTCGCCGCCAACGGCAAGGTTATCGTCACTGGCTGCCTCGGAGCGAGAGCCGCCGTGATCCGAGCGCGCCATCCGCAGGTGCTGGAGGTAACCGGACCCCAGCGCTATGCAGACGTAGTGGCCGCGGTGCACAAGCACCTACCGCCACGCCAGGACGCTTTTTTTTATCACCTGCCGCCCCAAGGGCTAAAGCTCACACCCCCCATTACGCCCATCTCAAGATCGCGGAGGGCTGCAATCACCGCTGCAGCTTTTGTATCATCCCTGCGCTGCGGGGCGCGCTCACCAGCCGCCCTTTGAACGCAGTGATGCATGAAGCCGAGCGCCTGGTTGAGGCGGGGGTCAAGGAGCTGCTCGTGATCTCGCAGGATACCAGCGCCTACGGGGCCGATCTGCGGTATCGCAGCGATTCTTGGCGCGGCCAAGAGCGACGCACCCGGATCTTTGATCTCGCTCAGGCTTTGGGAAAGCTCGATGTGTGGGTGCGGCTGCATTATGTTTATCCCTACCCGCATGTCGATGATCTCATCCCCCTCATGGCCGACGGGCAGATCCTGCCTTACATCGATGTCCCTTTGCAGCATGCGAGTCCTGCGATTTTAAAGCGCATGAGGCGCCCTGCAGCAGCGGCGGATAATCTGAATCGCATCCGGAAGTGGCGGAGCCTGTGTCCCGAGCTCGCTATCCGCAGCACCTTCATCGTCGGGTTTCCTGGAGAAACGGAGGATGATTTCGAACGGCTGCTGGAGTTTCTCGAAGCCGCGCATTTGGATCGGGTAGGGTGCTTTAAGTACTCTCCCATCGATGGCGCAGAGGCGAACGCTTACGCCCTCCCCGTGCCTGAACAGACGAAAATGGAGCGATACCATCGCTTCATGGCCTGTCAGCAAGCGCTCAGCCGGCAACGCATGCGCGCGCAGATCGGAAAGCGTATGCAGGTGCTGATCGACGAGGTGCTCGGAGATGAGGCCATCGGGCGCAGTAGCGCGGACGCACCCGAGATTGATGGTAAGGTCTTCATTATGGGCGGCCACGGCCTGCGCCCGGGCGATTTCGTCGAGGTCCTGATCGAAAAAGCGGAGGATTATGATTTACGGGGGGTGGTGATCGATGCCAGCCGCGCTAAAAGCGACAACGCTCTCTCGGCGCAACCGACGACGGCCCATAACGCTATATAGCTGACGCTAGCATGGGCCGCCTCAACGAACCGCCACCTCGCCCGTTCCTAAAATGGGCGGGGGGTAAACGACAACTTCTTCCCGAGCTCCTGAGTGCCGTTGCCGCGGCCAAGCCGTTTCGGCGCTACCATGAACCGTTCCTAGGCGGAGGAGCACTGTTCTTTGCCTTGGCGCGCACCGGGCAACTAAATAAAACTTCGTACCTCTCTGATGTCAATACCAGCCTTATCGAAGCCTACCTGGGCGTCCGACACGAGCTTGAAGCGGTCGTCAACCTGCTTAGAGCGCATAAGGAAAACCACAGCGAAGCGCATTATTACGCGGTGCGGGGCCAGATCCCGCACAGCCTCGCCGAGCGGGCGGCCCGGATCATCTATCTGAATCGCGCCTGCTATAATGGGCTCTACCGCGAAAACAGCAAAGGGCTGTTCAATGTCCCTTTTGGTCGCTATACAAACCCCACGATCGTTGACGAAGAGAATTTACCGGCCGTTTCCCAGGCTTTGCACAGCGCCAGAATAGAGAAACGCGACTTCGCCGCGGTGCGGCAGGTCGCCCAGAGCGGCGATCTGGTTTATTTCGATCCGCCCTATCACCCTGTCTCCGACACGGCTTACTTTACCAAGTACTCGCGAGATGACTTCGACGCGGGCGCCCAGCAGGAATTAGCCAAAGTATTTGACCTACTTGCCCAGCGTGGAGTCAAGGTGATGCTGTCGAATTCGATGACCGAATTCACCCGTCGCTTATACAAGGACTATCGGATCTGTCAGGTGTGGGCTCCGCGGTGGGTCAACAGTAGAGCCGACCGGCGCGGTAAGGTGCCGGAAGCTTTGATCACCAGTTTTCCCATCAAGGAACCGCTGGCTAGCGAACACTGATAACGAACACTGTCCTTTACGGGATAATGGCACAGTGTCACCTTATAGTGTCCGGTAGGACGTCGCGTGCTCGGCAACCCTAGGCGGTCGGGGCTGCTCGAAATTTCCTGGTCGCCGCGTTGTGGTGTCGGAGAGTTTATGAGTTCTTCCGAGCACGCGGCGACCAGGAATTTCGGCGCCCGACAACCCCCCGCAACGTGTATTGAGAAATAAGAAAAGGGGGCGGGACAGATGTCCCGCACGATTGATGAGCGAGGCATTCCTCGCTCATACCGCCAAAGTTACTTTCTGTGCTGTACCACCGTTGATCGGTCACCCACGCAGACCGTCCCATTTGGATCCCCAAAAGGGCCAAGTACATTGTCTAGAAAGTGGATTCTAGCCTCATGGTCGCCGGGAGGGATGGGTTCCGTGACAAAGGTGAAGCCGTGCGTACCATTCGAGACGGAGCTTGCAGTCCCTTCGTGCACCAATACGCCGCCCCCCTCGCTTAAAAAGTCTACTCTGTCTCCGTCAATGAACAAGAAAATAAATGCGCCAGCCCGTTGACTACCAAAGGGTATCTCATCGTCACGGGGCCTAGGCCAGTCTGCGACGAACGTCACCACGACTTCTTGAGGTGTCGCACCTCCTTGTGTGAATTGCACCTTCGTACCTGGGATCTGTTCCAGTGTGGTGGCGAGCGTGCGGCACACGCGATCATCGGTCATCCTTGCTGTGATGCGGTTCACAGGGGCGCTGCCACTGAAGGTCTCCGCTGCGACATAATCAGCGCCCAAAGCTAACCAGAGTAGTCCGACGGTAAGCCTTACGACTACCCACCTCCGTTTGTTCCTTTGCTGTTTCATGTTCGTGTGTATCTTTTCAGTACTAACAGTATTCATGGCGTATTAACTCCTTGATGAACGTTGTTCGATCCCGCGGCAAGAGTCGATCGAAGTTCCCTAACTGCGATTCAGACTCGCTACGATTAGTCTCCGTTTGCCTTTGAGCGCGGTATTAGCGTTTGTGTAGCTTAAAGGAGCATCGACGCCTTCTCCGTGACATTTTTAACACCAATTTTGCGAAATATTCACACTCTTTCTCCCTTTACCAAATCTCTCTATTTGCCCCGTAGCGCGTTTTTCAACGGCGAGATGTAACTTTCTTTGTCTTGTACTCTAACCACGTGTTACAACGCAATTTTTGGCCTATGGCACGAAGCCTGGGTTGAGCGTAGCGAAACCCGGGGATTAGTTGGAAAGAAATTCCCGGGTTACACCGCTACACGGCTAACCCAGGCTACAATTTTCCTGTTTGGGCCCGAAGGGGCGTTGACTCGCGGGCGGGGTTAGTGCCATAGACCGGGAGCAAAGAGCCACAAAGAGGTAGCTTATCGCCATGTCCCCGCTGCCGCGGCCAGCCAACTCACCGATGCCTGCCGGGTCGTACAGCTCGACGAGGCGCTTTTTAGCGAAGTGCGGGATGATTTCGAGCGCACTCACCATTCGCTGCTCGGTCTGATTCGCGCCCTCCAGCTGCTGCCCGGGCGACAGCGGGGAGTGGTTGTGTTACGGGGCGACGCTGCAGGACATCACCGATACGCACACGGCTCGGATTCTGGTCAAGGTACGGGACATCTTTGAAGGCCAGCTCACAAGCGTTGCGACGAAATGGCGACAAAGTGGGATGATTCGATCAGCTTTTGGCCTTGAAAGAAGGCCCCGCGAGCCTCGGCTGTGCCCTGAGCTTTTCGCAACATGGCGCAATCCAAGCACCAGCCGTCTACAAGCCCGAGAGCTTTGTATTGCGTCACTGGCATGTGCGTAATACACTGCGTCTATGAAGACCCTGACGGTACGATTGCCCGAGACGCTGGTGGCAGAGATCGAGGCGGAGTCGCGTCAGCGCCAGGTCTCGAAGTCTGATGTCGTTCGCGAGCGCTTGCAGCACGAGAGCGGATCAATGCGAAAACGACCTGCACCACTCGACACCATCGCCGACCTCATCGGCTCGGTGGATGGCTTGCCCAGTGATCTGAGCACGCGAAAGAAGCACTATTTGAAGGCCACAGGCTATGGCCGGAAGGGCGTTTCTTGATGCCGGTTTTGTAGTCGCGCTGCTCAGTCGCCGCGACGCTCATCACCGCTGGGCGGTGGCACAGACGCCGCGTTTTGCCCCCCCGTGGGGCACGTGCGAAGCCGTATTGTCTGAGGCCTTCCATCTTCTCGGAGCACGCGGCACGCCTGGACTGAGCGCGCTTCTGCGCCGCCGTGCCGTGGTTGTCGCTTTCGATTTCGCCAACGATCTGGAACCGGTGCTAAAGTTCATGCAAAAGTACGCAAACGTCCCCATGAGTCTCGCCGACGCTTGCCTGGTACGCATGACCGAAATGCGCTCCGACGCTGTCATCCTCACTACCGATGCCGACTTTCGCATCTACCGGCGCCACGGCCGCCAGGTTATTCCGTGCGTGATGCCATCCTGATCGGGGCGCAACCGGCGTGAGGCTCTCCCCAAAGCTGCCAGCACCTAGCGCGCGGTGCGGGCAACTCAAGGAGATCACCCGTGCGCGATGAAGAGGTGCACGATCTTGCCAAGTGGTAACCAACGCATCTGAGCGTAAGCGCGTACATGTCCGTATTCTTTCAATGGGTTAGGAGCACACTGTTAAGGAAGATCGCTCACAGATCCCGGCAGCGCAAGGAGGTGCGGTACATGCTTCAGACACGAACCTGTCTGAAACAGGCACGCCCCCCCAACCCCTATAATCGATAGTGCGGGATGGAAACAAGACTCCGGCAGCATAAAAACGCTCAAGCCGCCCCCTAGTCGGCTATCCCGAGCGCAGCGTATAATCACGCGCCTTTTGGCTTGGTAGCAATCATTTTGACAGAACACATCCGCAATATCGCGATCGTCGCCCATGTCGATCACGGCAAGACCACCTTGGTCGACTGCTTATTGAAACAGTCCGGGACGTTGGGCGAGCGCGCTGCACCGCGAGAGCGCATCATGGATACGAACGAGCTGGAGCGCGAACGCGGGATCACCATCCTGGCTAAGAATACCGCGATCCGCTGGCGTGACTACCGGATCAACATCGTCGACACCCCCGGACACGCCGATTTTGGCGGCGAGGTGGAGCGGATCCTGTCCATGGTCGACTGCGTGTTGTTGCTGGTCGACGCCGTCGATGGGCCAATGCCCCAGACTCGCTTTGTCACCCAGAAAGCCTTCGCCAGGGGATTGCGGCCGATCGTCGTCATCAACAAGATCGACCGGGAGGGCACGCGGTCAAGCTGGGTTCTGGATCGGACCTTTGATCTGTTCGACCGCTTGGGCGCGACCGAGCAGCAGCTCGATTTCCCCGTGGTGTATACCTCGGCTACCGGCGGTTATGCGGGATTGCGCCCGGAGGTGCGGGGCGGTGACATGGTACCTTTGCTTGAGACCATCGTGGAACACGTGCCGCCGCCGCGCGTCGATGCCGAGGGTTTGTTCCAGATGCAGGTGAGCTCGCTGGATTACTCGAGCTATGTAGGTGCCATCGGTATAGGGCGCATCACGCGCGGGGTATTACGGCCGAACACCGCTGTTACCGTGATCGATAGAGAGCGCGGGAAGCGCCCGGCTCGAGTGCTGCAAGTCCTTGGATTCATCGGCTTGGAACGCCTTGAGGTAACCGAGGCACAGGCGGGCGATATCGTCGCGGTCACCGGTATCGAGGGGATCCGGATCTCCGACACCCTCTGCGATCCAAGCCGTGCTGATGTCTTGCCAGCGCTTGCGGTCGATGAACCGACGGTCAGCATGAGCTTTCAGGTTAGCGATTCCCCGCTCGCGGGCCGGGACGGCAAGTTTGTCACCAGCCGCCATCTGCGCGAACGCTTGCAGCGCGAATTGATCCATAACGTAGCTTTGCGCCTGCAGGAGACGGAGAACGCCAACCGCTTCTTGGTCTCGGGTCGCGGTTCCTTGCATTTGGCCATCCTGATCGAAACCATGCGCCGCGAAGCCTATGAATTTTCCGTGGGACGGCCGCAGGTCATCGTGAAAGAGATCGACGGGCGAGCGTGCGAGCCGTATGAACAGCTCAGCATCGACGTGGAGGCGGTACATCAGGGCGCAGTGATGGAGTGTTTAGGGCCTCGCCAAGCGCAACTCAAAGCGTTACAGCCGGCTGGGCCCGGCCGGGTACGTTTGGAATACCTTATCCCGTCGCGCGGCCTCATCGGTCTGCGTACGGAGTTTCTCACCGCCACCTCGGGCAGCGGGCTCATCTACCACAGCTTCGACCACTACGGGGCCATAAAACAGGGTCCAATAGCGCGGCGCCCGAACGGCGTGATGATAGCCAATGGACCTGGAAGGAGCCTCGCCTACGCGCTGTTCAATCTGCAAGAGCGCGGACGCCTGTTCATAGGACCGGGCGAGGAGGTGTACGAGGGCATGATCATCGGCATGCACGCGCGCGGCAACGATATCGTGGTAAACCCGATGAAGGGAAAGCAGCTAACCAATATTCGCGCGGCGGGCTCGGACGAGAACGTGATCTTGACTCCGGCGCTGCGCCTGGATCTGGAGCAGGCCCTGGAATTCATCGACGACGACGAGTTGGTGGAGGTCACGCCGCGTGCCATCAGGCTGCGCATGAAGCTGTTGAAAGAACACGAGCGCAAACGCGCCTCGCGGGCGGCGAGCGCATGATCGGACTGTTGCAGCGGGTAAGCGAGGCCGAGGTGCGGGCGGAGGGTCAGACGATTGCGGCCATCGGCCAAGGGCTGCTGGTTTTCATTGGGGTGGAGTGCGGCGATGGCGAAGCGCAAGCAGAGCGCTTGTTGGAACGCCTGTTGGGATATCGGGTGTTCCCGGATCGGGATGACAAGATGAACTTGAGCGTACGCGATATCGATGGCGGTTTGCTGCTCGTTCCCCAGTTCACGCTGCCCGCCGATACAAAAAAGGGCATGCGGCCGAGCTTTTCCTCCGCCGCCGCGCCGGATGAGGGAAGACGGCTTTTTGATTACCTGGTTCAGTGCGCGCAGCGGTCCCCGATAAACGTCGCCTGCGGGCGCTTCGGGGCGAACATGCAGGTGGCTCTGGTGAACGATGGGCCGGTGACCTTTTGGTTGCAGGTTCGTCCTTAAAAGTGTCCACGGTTTACCGCGGCACGGCCTTATCAAACATGAGCGACCTTATCGTCACCCGCCGGGGCGCTGAAATCGCGAGCGCGAAGGCGATCAAACGGATCAAACCATCATCCGGGTCGACGTTAACCTGGTGGGTAACGCCATCACGTTCTCCCGCAAGACGGAACCCAAGCCGATTGCTCCGCTTCGCTCCTAAGGCTAGCGTTTGAAAACCACGAAACCCGGCAAGTCATGGTCGTAGCCCCATCCCTCTGCACTTAATTGCTGCAGTAGTGCTTCGTACTGCCGCGCGCCTCTGTCGCCAAAGGGCAATTGCAGCGGTACAACCAGGTGTTGCGGCTTCGCTTGCGCGGCGACTTGCGAAACCGGAAAGATAAGGTGTTCCGCGACCAGGGTTGCGATCGCGATCAAGCAGAAGAGGCTTAAGTTTTTCAGCATTGTCCCGGGCATGGTTTGCTCCTCGATAGAAAAAGCGGTTAGAGCTAGAAAAAGGTGGTGTACGCTTGTCAAATCATGCGGCTGGCTCGCTCTGCTAATTGTTGGTCGAGCGTGATAAGTTCAGACCGGAGCTTTCGTGCCAACCAAATATAGCTTGCGTCATAGACGGTAAGGCCTACGTGCTCCGCGATCGCGACCGCTTCCGGCAGATCTACGCTCGTTTCGACGATTGGCATACGACCTAAGAGTTGATGGGCGGCTAGGAGGGCGTCTCGCCTCTCTGGGTAACGGCGAAGCTTTTTTAAGCATACACTCGCCACTTCGTAGGCCAGTAACGGCGGGGCGACAAGCTTCCCATTCCGTAGTTGGGCGGCCACTATGGGGGCTTCCGGTTCACCGAAGAGCAAGGCAGCGATAGCAGAAGCGTCAACGACTCTAACGGACATTTCGATCCGCGCGTATCAACTCCACGGCTTCCGAGGGGGTACGCAGGTTGAGACGTCGTACTTCGTTTAGCACGTCATCTGGTGTGAGTGGCTCCGGGGCCCGAACGCTTTCTTCAAGAATGGCCATCAATTCACCCTGAAGCGAGCGGTGGTGACGGCCGGCCCGCTCGCGTAGTCTCTGGACGATTTCGTCTGGAGCGTTTTTGATTGACAGGTTCACTGGCATTTGTGATGCTCCATACTAGTTCTATTATGGAGCTATTATGGCATCAGTACGGATAAAAGGGAAGAACGACGTGGGGATATCGTGCAAATCAGGGGGCTATCTATTTAACTCCACGTGAAGACTGGTCGACTGCCACCGGATTGGGCAGGTCCTCCACAATCAGGCGACGATGAGCGCTTCGGAGAGTAACGCGGATTACGCGGAGTTATCCTGAGCGAAGCCGAAGGGCTTCGTCGTACTGGCAACGTTCTCGGCGGCTAAGCGGTGGGCTGCCCGAGGAGAATCGGATCGCCGGCAATTTCGTTCCTTTGTTCCGCACTCCGTCTTTATTCAGTGAAGCGCCTCTAGAAACGCAAGCTCCTTTGGTAATTCAGGGAGTTGGCACCTACGTCATCCAATGGACCTTCCCAAGGTTCACGCCATCCCTTATCGCTGAACTTGAGCTGAATAGTCCCCAGTTTGTTGGCTATGATCCGTTGATCACCTCTGGTGGAAGGTAGGTGGGTGCGGCAGTGCTGGCGCGTAAGCATCGACCGAAGATGGGGCGACAATCGCTTGAGGACGCGTGCGCGGGGGCCATCGCCGAGTTTTGCACCCAAGGCCAGGACTGGCCAGGGGTCAGATACCAGCGGTCTAAGACAGACCTTGAGCCCCTGTTCGCGGAGCTTCTGCGCCACCGTTGTGACGACCTGCTGGTCACCACCATTGCGTCTCTGATCTATTCAAAGGTTCCGGCGGCAAAAGGATGTGCTTGCGCATCTTTTAAGCACACCAAGCGCTTGAAAGATGGAGAAAAGCAAAAACCGCGCTTTTTGCTTTTCGACTCTCAAAAATCCCAGGGAAGGGTTTTTCAGAGCTTCCGTAAATATCAGCTCGGCTTCGTTCCGCCCACCGTCAAGCCGTCGATGCGCAGCGTGGGCTGACCTACCCCTACCGGGACCTGCTGTCCTTCTTTTCCGCAGGTGCCCACACCGGGGTCCAACTGCCAATCATTGCCAACCATAGAAACCCGCGTCAGCACATCGGGCCCATCGCCGATCAAGGTTGCCCCTTTAACCGCATGGGTCAGCTTCCCGCCTTCGATCAAATAGGCCTCACTGGCGCTAAACACGAACTTGCCGCTGGTGATGTCCACTTGACCACCGCCGAAATTCACCGCGTACAGCCCCTTCTCCACTGAGGCGATGATCTCGGCGGGCTCGTGGGGACCCGCCCGCATGTAGGTATTGGTCATGCGCGGCATGGGTCTATGGTGGTAGGACTCGCGCCTGCCGTTGCCGGTGGAGCGCGTACCCATGAGCTTAGCGTTTTGTTTGTCCTGCAAATAGGCGGTTAAAATCCCCTTATCGATCAGGGTAGTGCATTGGGTAGGCGTGCCTTCGTCGTCGACGTTGAGCGATCCCCGGCGCTTTGCCAGCGTGCCATCATCGACGATGGTGCACAGGGGCGAGGCGACACGTTGGCCAATGCGGCCGCTGAAAGCCGACGTTTCCTTGCGATTAAAGTCTCCTTCCAATCCATGGCCGATGGCCTCATGCAACAGGATCCCGGGCCAACCCGGTCCGAGCACGACCGTCATGGTTCCCGCGGGTGCTTCTTCTGCTTCTAGGTTGAGCAGAGCTTGACGCAGCGCTTCCCGGGCGAAGTTTTTAGCCCGGTCGGCTTCGAGAAACCAGGCATAGTCAAACCGGCCACCGCCACCATAAGAACCCGTCTCGCGGCGACTCCCTTGTTCGGCAACGACACTGATATTGAGACGCGCTAATGGACGCGTGTCCGCGGCGAAGGTGCCATCGCTGGCCGCGACCAGCATGACTCGATAACTTCCAGCGAGGCTCGCGATGACTTGTTTCACCCTGGGGTCTGCGCGCCGTGCCTCTGCATCGAGTAAGCTCAATAGCTCTATTTTCTGCTCGGGCGGAAGCGAATCGCCTGGGTCTTGAGCTGAATAGAGGGCCCGATCGGGGCGCCTTGCCGTCACTTTCAGCGCTTTCCCCTCCCCACCCGACTTAGCGATGGCCTGCGCCGCTTGGGCGGCTTGCTGCAAAGCATGGGGCAGGATCTCATCGGAGTAAGCGAAGCCCGTTTTTTCAGCGCTGACTGCACGCGCCCCTACCCCCTGGTCGATGTTGTAACACCCTTCCTTGACGATGCCGTCTTCCAATTGCCAGCTTTCGGAGCGTGTTATCTCGAAGTACAACTCGGCGAGATCGATCGATCGACTGAGCATGCCGTCCAGCGCCTGCTGCAACTGCCTTTCGTCAAACCCGAGCGGGTTAAGAATGTTACGGCGCGCTATCTGAAGTGCATCCATGAGGCTAGTATATTCATTACCATAGAACCTGTCTTCTCAAGAAACTCCGGTTTGACACAACAGCACCAAAACGGTAACTTCCGCTCATTTTTTGTTGGACCTTCCCGCGCTCCCGCTGGAAGGTGGCCTACAGGTCCCACGGGGAAAAGTGCAAGCAATACGTGGTCGCTGTGCTAATGGAGGTGATACAAAAAGGTGAACGCGCGTTTTCCTAGAATCGAGCGACTGCCCCCGTATGTCTTCAGCGCGGTGCACGAGCTTAAGATGGCAGAACGGCGCCGGGGCGAGGATATTGTGGATCTGGGGATGGGCAACCCCGATCAGCCGACCCCGCAACACATCGTCGACAAGCTTACCGCCGCCGCGCAGAGACCGCACACCCATCGCTATTCGATCTCCCGCGGTGTTCCTCGGCTCCGGCGCGCCATCTGCAATTGGTACAAGAGGCGCTATGACATCGATTTGGATCCGGAAACGGAGGCGATCGTCACCATCGGCTCAAAAGAGGGTCTCGCCCATCTGGCCATGGCGGTCGCGGATCACGGGGATGCGGTATTGGTACCCAACCCGGCTTACCCCATCCATCCCTTCGGCTTTATGGTCGCCGGGGCGGACGTGCGCCATGTTCCCACCGGCTCAGACATTGATTTCTTTGCGGAGCTGGAAAAGGCGATCCGCGATACCTGGCCGCGGCCAAAGCTGCTATTGCTGAACTTCCCGGGCAATCCGACCACGCAGTGTGTAGAGCTGCCGTTTTTCGCCCGAGTGATCGAGATCGCGCGGGAACACAAGATCTGGGTGGTGCACGATCTGGCCTATGCGGATATTGTGTTCGATGGCTATGTGGCACCTTCCATTCTTCAAGTGCCGGGTGCTAAGGACATCGCCGTCGAGTTCTTCTCGCTGTCCAAAAGCTACAACATGCCAGGCTGGAGGGTCGGGTTTATGGTGGGCAATCCGATTTTAGTCAACGCTCTGGCACGGTTAAAGTCGTATCTGGATTACGGGATGTTTACCCCGGTTCAAGTCGCGGCGATCACCGCCTTGGAGGGGCCCCAAGACTGTGTAGCCGAGGTGCGGGAGCGCTATCAGAAGCGCCGGGATGTCTTGTGCGAGGGCCTGAACGCGATCGGGTGGAATGTTGCCAAGCCGCGCGGCACGATGTTTGTCTGGGCGCCGCTCCCGGAACCCTTGCGTCGGCTCGGCTCCCTAGAATTCGCAAAAAAGTTGTTACTGGAAGCCAGGGTAGCGGTTTCCCCCGGCTTGGGCTTTGGGGAATACGGGGACAGCTACGTGCGCTTCGCTTTGATCGAAAACGAGCACCGGACCCGCCAGGCGGTGCGCGGGATCCGGGACATGCTACGCAGGAACGGGGCGTGAGGGTCCCGCTCCACCCGCAATCGCGAATACGCCCTCACTCGGGAAACACGCCGGTCGATAGATAGCGATCCCCGCGATCGCAGATGATCACCACTATCACGGCGTGTTCCACCTCGCTCGAGAGCTTTAATGCGGCGGCCACCGCCCCCCCCGAGGATATCCCGGCGAAGATCCCCTCTTCCGCCCCCAGGGCTCGGGTCGTCCTCTCCGCCTCTTCCTGGCTGACATCGATGATCCGGTCAACGCGTTTGGGATCGTAGATTTTGGGAAGATAGGCCTCGGGCCAGCGCCGGATCCCCGGTATACAAGCGCCGTCCTTAGGCTGTACCCCGACGATTTGGATGGCGGGATTTTTCTCTTTGAGAAAACGCGAGGTGCCCATGATCGTCCCCGTAGTGCCCATAGAGCTGATAAAGTGCGTCACGGCCCCCGCTGTGTCGCGCCAAATCTCTGGCCCCGTTCCCTCATAGTGGCAGCGCGGGTTATCCGGATTGGAGAACTGATCCAACACCCGCCCCTCGCCGTGCGCCTGCATCTGGCGCGCCAGGTCTATAGCCCCCTCCATGCTGCGCTCTGCCGGGGTAAGAACCATTCGCGCCCCAAACGCTCTCATGACTACGCGCCGCTCCACGCTCATGTGCTCTGGCATCACCAGGATCAATCGATAACCCTTTATCGCGGCGGCCATAGCCAGCGCGATCCCGGTATTGCCACTGGTCGGTTCGATCAAGGTGTCACCCGGGGAGATCTCGCCTCTTTCCTCCGCCCGCCTTATCATACTGAGCGCCGGACGATCCTTGACGGAGCCCGCGGGGTTGTTTCCCTCCAGCTTAGCCAATATCGTATTAGTGGTTTCGCCGGGTAGCCGCTGCAGGCGTACCAGGGGGGTATTACCGACGAAATCTTCTATCGTGCGCGTGTTCACGGTAAATCGGTGGGCTCTACTAAAGGATTACAGCTTACCAGTTTTTCGTCACACACCGTTTACCTTGTGGGATAAGGTTTCATGCTAGACGCTCCATTGTGATCGCTGATTTCGGTGGATTGCGATCACTCAGTTGGTCAGTGTAATCGCGCAGTCGTGGGTTCTTGATCGCTCATCGGTAGCGAAGACCGTGGGTTTTTCCTTGAAGGGAGGACCTACAAAGATGGCGAAGAAGAGGCTACTGAGGAGATTACGTGACATTCTACGGCTCAAGTTCGAGGCCAAGCTCCCTCACCCGGGCAATTGCGCAGGCCTGTGCGGTCAGTGCAGGGACGGTTTCGATATACGTGCGCCAAGCACAGGAGGCGATCAACGCCCTGGATGGACAACCCTTCTTTGTCGTTAACCAGGCCGTCGATCCGGGGTTGCTGCGTGTCTTGGAAAACGAGATCGTCCCCGCCTGGAGAAGGAGGTGCCCGCTCAGCCCAGCGCTGAGCAACTCGCCGCCGACCCCTGGCGGCATCGGTTTACGCTGGTCTTCGACCAAGAAGGATACAGTCCGGCCTTTTTCTTAAGAATGAAACAAAAGCACATCGCCTGCCTGACTTATCACAAGTATCCCGGAGCTGAGTGGCCAGAGGAGGAATTCGTGCCTTGCCAAGTGGAGTCAAGCGCCGGGGAGCGAATGGAGATGAAATTGGCCGAACGCGGCACTCTCCTGGGTGAGAAGGTGTGGGTGCGTGAGATCCGCAAGCTGACAAAGAGCGGTCATCAAACCGCCTGCCTTTGCACCGACTACCGCTCGGCGTTGGCGCCGCTCGCCTGTGCGATGTTTGCCAGATGGTCCGAGGCAAAACTTCTTCAAATATATGCGCGAACACTACAATCTCGATGGATTAGCGGACTATTGCATCGAGGCCGTTCCTGAGACCACCCGAGTCGTTAACCCCGCGTATCGAACGCAGGTACGGAGCAAGGCCGGCCTTCTCAGCCGCAAGCTCGCCGAGTTCGGCGCTCTCAACCTCGAAGGCGAGATCGAGCCCAA
>JBOIEE010000027.1:0-23451 GCA_050740975.1 Gammaproteobacteria bacterium
ATCGTAGCCTTTAACGACAGCGGCACCCGGGTTGGCGATGGACTCCTTCAGATATTCCTCCTCGACTACTACCGTGCTGCCATCGGCCAGCGTTTCGGTCTTGCCGTATAGGCCTTTCCAGGTCGGACCTGCCCCCGAGCTGCCGTCTATGCTATGGCAAGCAATACACCCCTGATCTTGCGCCAGTTTCCGCCCTTGCTGAACTAAAGGATCCCCCGTCTCCGCGGCGCCTTCACTCAAGGCTTGCGCTAAGGTCGGCTGCTCGTTCAACCACGCTTGAAATGCGCCCTCCTCCTCCACCACCACCCGGCTGCGCATGGTGTGGTGGCCCACCCCGCAGTATTCGGCGCAGGCGATCTCGAAGGTCCCGATCTTGGTCGGGGTGAACCAGAGCCCGGAGACTAAGCCCGGCACCGCGTCCATCTTGACCCGGAAGTGCGGCACGTAGAAGTCGTGGACCACGTCTTTGGAGCGTAGCAACACCTTGATCGGTTTACCGAGCGGGAGGTGTAGATCGCCGCTTTTCACCAGCACATCGTCTTGTCCGAAGGGGTTACCTGGGTGCAGACCGAATGAGTTTTCGGCACTGATGAGCCTAGTGTCGGTGCGGCCCAACACGCCGTCTTTCCCTGGGAAGCGGAAGCTCCACTGCCACTGCTGCCCGACGACCTCTACGCTCAATGCGTCTTTCGGCACATTGACGAATTCGGCCCATACATACAAGCCCGGGATCAGCATGATCACGATCCCTACCGAGGTCAACCCGATGAGCAACCATTCGAGCTTCCTGTTCTCTGGCTCGTAGGCCGCCCGCCGGTGCTTCTGGTGGCGGAAGCGGAACACGGCATAGGCCATAAACAGCGTGATGGCGACGAAGACGATCCCCGAGATCCAAAGCGTGATGATAAGCGTCAAGTCCATCTGCCCCCAATTGGAAGCGAGCGGCGTGAACCACCACGGGTTGAGGAAGTTAAATAAAAGCGAAGCAACGACGATCAATACCAAGACAATTGCTACAGCCATACCCGTTAATCGCCCCTCTCAAATTGCTCTTGTTGTGTCCACCAACCTCTTTTCGCGGCCTAGGGTTAGAAAACCGTAGCTTACCCCTGCCAGCGTTTCGATTTTTCGGGCTGTTGCGTCAACTATAACGCCCAAGTCCGCAGCCCGTCATTCTAGTTGATGACCTCTAGCGAGCGCCACACCTCCTTCGTTCCCCGTCCGCAGCGAGCACAACAAATCTGCCGCATTTCCTAGGTATTCGGCTATGTGCTCTGGAGACAACGGGTGCGCCCAGGGAACATAATCGAGCATTGGAGCGCTGATTTGTGCGGATAGGGTGTATAGCGTTTCTTCGCAGCTGTGATAGTGGCGATCGATTCCGTTAGCTACCCAGCCCAACAAGGGGACAGCGTCGTTTCCGATCGCCTCTGCGCTCAACAAGGCATGATTTATACAGCCCAAACGCAAGCCCACTACGAGGATCACCGGGATCGCTATTCGCCGCACCAGATCAGAGAGGCGCTCGCGCTGGTTAAGAGGCACCGCCCATCCGCCGATTCCCTCCACCAAGGTAAAATCGCTTTTATCATCCACGTGCTGAAAGTCTCGTGCGATCACGTCGAGATCGATCGTCACTCCCGCCTCTTCAGCCGCGACATGTGGGGCGATAGGCGGATCGAAGGCATATCGATTAACCAACTCGTACCCCAGCGGCCGCGATCCATGCTGTTGCAACATTTCAGCATCCTGATTACGAAGCCCTTCCGGAGTGCGCCGGGATCCGCTCGCGACCGGCTTCATCCCCGAGACTGTGAAGCCTCGCTGCGCAAGCGCACGCATTAACCCCAAGGTAACCCAAGTCTTGCCCACCCCGGTATCGGTGCCGGTAATGAAACAACCCTGGCCCATCGGTTAACGTTGGAGTCCGTTCAGTGCAGGCTCGTGCTGCGCCTAATCTGGGAGATCGGAAACCGCGCCACCGTGCTGCCGTCTTGAGGGCGCTGCCCGGCAACTGGTGCCCAAGCATGCCCGTAAACCACCTCATAGGTGGCAGGCAGTCTGCCCCCTCGCTCAAAGCGTGCGTACGCCTGCGCCAAAGCGCGAAAAGCACCCTTTCCGGTCATACCATGAGATCGTCCCACAGCCGCGTTGCTGGCGCCTATCTGCTTTAAGTCATGCAGTAAGGCAAGCACATCGGTATAAGTGACCGTAAAATGTTCCACATCCATGACGGGGCTCACCAAGCCGGCACGGATCAAGGCATCGCCCACGTCATGCATGTCGAGAAAGCGATGCACATGAACGCCGGCATCAACCTCAGCCCAGCTCAAGCGTAATTCACGCAAGGTATCCGGACCAAAGCTGGAAAACAGGAGCAGACCTTCCGGTCGTAACACGCGCCGGAAATGATTGAACACCCGATCGAGATCTGTGCACCACTGCAAGCACAGGTTGCAAAAGATCATATCGACCCGAGCATCCCCGATCGGGAGATTCTCCACATCGGCGCAAAGGAAGCTTTGCCGAGAGAAAAAAAACGGTGCACGTTGTCGTGCTTTCAGCAGCATCTGCTCGGCCAGATCACAGAGCACCACACGGGCTTTGCGATAACGGGCCTGCAGCCGGCGGGCCGCCCAACCGGTACCCGCCCCTACATCCAAGATCAGTACGGGCTGTAGCCGAAATAGATCCAGACGTTCCAATATGTGACCGGCAACCGTTTGCTGGAGCACCGCATGCTGCTCATAGTGGGCCGCCACACGATTAAACGCGCGTTTCACGCGCGCTTTTTCGAAGCGATACCTTTCTAGCTCTTCGGGCACAGCAGAAACTCTCTAACGTAGGCAGCGATCTGCATCGGATGCGACAGAAACGGGGCGTGCGCCGCACCCGCTACGACATAGCAGCGAAGCCTCGGTGCCAGCGCCGTCAGCTCATTCCGTATCGCTACCGGCACCAAAGGGTCTTGCTCCCCCAACACGAAAGCAACGGGGCAGTTCAGTCCCTTAAGTGCATCTCTCATATCCGATTTGGACAGCAGTCTGAGCGTGGCTAACAACACGTGAGACTGGGGGACCTTCCAAAGCGCCGCAGCCTGGAGCGCTTTTATAACCTCAGCACGGTGCGCTCCGTTAGACGCCTGCAACACGGCAAAGCGCTTCAGCGCACGCGCCGGAGCCGCGGCGATATTCTGGGCGAAGGATTCAAATACGTCCGCTTCAAGCGCATGCGGCCAGCCGCATCGCTTAATAAAACATGGATTGGCCGCGATCAGCATAACACCTGGCACACGCTCCGGCGCTCGCCTGGCCATTTCCAGCGCCATGAGTCCACCAAGCGACCACCCAAGGATCATGAATCGGCCTTCGATACCGCGTAACAGCCTCTCGCTTATCTCACCCAATGCGACGGGTTCCACGGGATCGCTAAATCCGAAGCCGGGCAAGCCGAAGGCGGTGATTTGAAATTGCGTCGCCAGCAGCACGCTAAGCTTCCTCCATGCTCGCGAGCTAGAACCCCATCCATGTAACAGCACCAGCGGTCGCCCGAGCCCCCGGCGAACGGCACTCAAACACATAGCAACAGCGCCAATTCGTCCACGAGGCGATCGATATGCGCTTCTTTGTGGGCCGCGCTGATGCTGATGCGCAGACGTGCCGTCCCCTCGGGAACTGTGGGCGGGCGCACCCCGGCGACTAGGATCCCGCGCGCCATCAACGCGCCACTTACCGCTGCTGTCCGGGCACAATCCCTCAAGATAATCGGCTGTATTGGTCCTTCCACCCCCGTCACCGGGACACCTAAGCGCTCAGCGCCTTCCCGGAAACGCGCGACTAATTCAAACAAGCGCTCCCGTCGCCACTGCTCCGTCCTCAAAATGCTTAGAGCTTCTCGCACACTCGCCGCCAGAGCAGGCGGCATAGCCGTGCTGTAGATCAGCGTACGCGCCTTTTGGATGAGCAGTTCGATGATCTCGGATGACCCGGCTGCAAAAGCCCCCGCTAAGCCCAATGCCTTTCCGAAGGTACCGATGATCAGCGGGACGGCACCATAATCGAGGCCGAAGTGAGCGCTTACACCTGCTCCTCGCGGTCCGTAGACTCCGATACCGTGAGCCTCGTCCACCAACAATAGCGCTTTACGATCATGGCAGCCAGCCACGATGGCAGGCAGTGGCGCTAAATCCCCGTCCATGCTAAACACACTTTCCGTCACCACCCATTTACGGCTCTCCTTGGAACTGCCTAAAGCCCGCGAAAGAGCGGCCACATCCAGGTGCGGATAGCGCTTTAGTTCCGCTCTGGCGAGCAGCGCAGCATCGATGAGCGACGCGTGATTCAAGCGGTCCATGAAGACCGTGTCTTTACAAGATACCAGCCCCGCTAGGATCCCCAGATTCGCCAGATAGCCGGAGCTGAACACCAGGGCTCTAGCCCTACCGGTAAACTCCGCGAGCTCCTGCTCCAGCTCACAAACAGGTCGCGTGTATCCTCCGATAAGCGGCGAGCCGCCGCTGCCAACTCCATACTGCTTAAGCGCTTGAGTAAAGGCCATGCTCAAACGGGGATGAGCCGCCAGACCGAGGTAGTCGTTGCTCGAGAAGTCGAGCACGCGTTTGCCCTCTGAGACCACCTCAGCACCTTGTGTGCCTTCTTTGGTTCGTCGCCAACGATAACGGGAAGCATTGATGCGCGCGCGCAACTCCCGCTGCGCGCTTACAGACAACGGCTCCACTTCAGCTTAACCTCGGGGCTTAAGACCCAGGCGTTTAAATAGGGCTCGGTCTTTGGCCAGAGCCGGGTTATCCGTGGTAAGAAGCTTGTCGCCGAAAAACACCGAGTTGGCTCCAGCCAGAAAACACAGTGCTTGGTGCTCATCCGACATTAGGGAACGCCCCGCTGATAAACGAATGTACGACTCGGGCATCATGATCCGCGCTACCGCCACCGTGCGCACGAGATCAAAAGGGTGCAAATCCTCCGCTTGCGCCAACGGGGTACCTTCGACCTTTACCAGAACGTTGATCGGGACGCTTTGCGGATGCGTGGGAAGATTAGCCAGGTTGATCAACAACTGGCTTCGGTCCTCTAGACTTTCTCCCATACCGATGATGCCACCGCAGCAGATTCGGATCCCCGCTTCGCGTACACAGGCTAACGTATCTAGCCGATCGCGATATGTACGCGTGCTGATAATCCGTTTGTAGTAGCTTTCAGAACTGTCTAAATTATGGTTGTAGTAGTCTAAGCCCGCTGCTTTCAGGGCCTGGGCCTGAGTTAAACCTAACATTCCTAGGGTAACGCAGGTTTCCAGGCCTAGCTGTTTGACCCCCTGAATCATCTCGGTTATTTTCGGTATATCTCTGTCTTTAAGCTCGCGCCATGCGGCCCCCATACAAAACCGAGTCGCGCCATTGTCTCGGGCTTTTTTAGCCACGTTCAGCACCTCTTGGAGCCCCAGCAGCTTGTGCGCTCTAACCCCCGTTTGGTAATACTGGCTCTGTGGGCAATAGGCACAATCTTCGGGGCACCCACCTTCTTTTACATTAAGTAAGGTGCTTAATTGGATCTCGCTGGGATCGAAAAACTGCCGATGCATGCTTTGCGCCTGAAAGACCGTGTCGACAAGTGGTCGCTCAAACAGAGCGCGTGCCTCTTTCGGCTGCCAATCGTGTCTAATTAGAACGCTGTTCAGGGTTGACATTACCCGATCCATGAAGGCTAAACGGCAAAGCCAGCATGTTAAATTTGACTAGAAAGTTGTCAACCTGGAAAGCCTTAGAATCAGTTTACAAGCGAGCACTGCGTTATCGCTTTAAGCTAGGAACATGCTTCTTGTGTGGGCTACCAGTAGATTGGCGCGCGCCGCTATGCCGAGGCTGCTCAACGGATTTGCCTTGGGCTCACGAAGGTTGTCGGCGCTGTGCCCGACCCCTCGCTTCGGGCTCTGTGTGCGGGCGGTGCCTGGGATCCCCGCCGCCGTACCACCAAACAGTCGCCACATTCGATTATTGCTATCCTGTGGACGGACTGGTAAAGCAACTTAAGTATGCGGCAAAAATAGATTTGGCTGCTCTCTTAGGCGTGTTGATGAACACCAAGCTCCAAACCTGCCTAACCGATTTTCCGCAATGCCTGATCCCGGTACCTCTTCATCCTAATCGCCTGATGAAGCGCGGGTTTAACCAATCCATGGAATTAGCCCGGACAGTGTCCCAGGCGTCTGGCATCAAGGTGGATCCTTGGTGCGTAAAGCGAGTGCTCGATACGCCACCCCAAGCAAGCTTACCGGCGACCGCTAGGCGCAATAATGTGCGCGCCGCCTTCTGTTTAAGCCGCCCCCTGAATTACACCCACGTAGCAATAATCGATGATGTGATCACAAGCGCTTGGACCGCGCACGAATTAGCCAAGCTTCTAATCGATGCGGGTGTGGAACGCATCGACGTCTGGGTATGTTGTCGTGCTTTTCCTCAACGTTCCTAGTGTCACGCATCAAGGTTTGTTACAGATAAGGCGTTCTTTTCGATAAACTCCCGCCGCGGCTCCACTTGGTCTCCCATAAGCGTAGTGAATATTTCATCGGCTGCAACCGCGTCTTCTATCCGTACACGCAACAGATTTCGTGTTTCCGCGTTCATCGTGGTTTCCCACAATTGATCCGGATTCATTTCACCTAACCCTTTGTAACGCTGAATATATAGTCCATGTCGCGCTTCTTCTAGAAACCACTCAAAAGCCTCTTTAACGGCTGTAATCTCGTGGCTTTTTTCTCCGCGCTCAGCATAGGCCCTGTCTGTTAGCAATAGTTCCACTCTGCGACTAAGGTTTATCAGACGGTGGTATTCGGCTGAGGTGAAGAAGGATCTGTGGAGTCGATGGTCAAGGCGCCTCCCAAGAACTTCCTTGCTAATTCTGGCGAGGCTTTGTTCCTCTGCCAATACCTCTATTGAATATCGCTCCCCGCTCTGGGCAAGACGCTCACTTAAAGCTCCAAACCATTGTTCAATGGCCTCGCGGTTCTGCAAATCCGCGCCTTCTAAGATAGGCAGCATACGAATGGCGTCGAGCAGCCCTGTTTCGTAATTCTTAAGTCGCCTCATCGTCGCGAGCAACTCCAGATAATCAGCCCCTAGATCCCTAAGCTTATCGTCTTTCAACGGCTCGACACCGGAATCCGGATAGATTCTTGCGTCTTCTAGCGCCAACTCGATGATGTACGCATCTAAGGTTTGATCGTCTTTAAGATATTTCTCTTGTTTCCCTTTTTTGACTTTGTAGAGCGGAGGTTGGGCGATGTAAACATGTCCCCTGTCCATAAGCTCGGTCATGTGCCTATAGAAAAAAGTCAACAATAAAGTTCTGATGTGGGAGCCATCGACATCGGCGTCGGTCATTATGATGATCTGGTGGTAGCGCAGCTTTTCCGGATCAAACTCATCCCTTCCGATCCCACAGCCCAGAGCTGTAATAAGGTTTCCCACCTCGGCAGAGGATAGCATCTTGTCGAAACGTGCTTTTTCTACGTTTAAGATCTTACCCTTAAGGGGTAGAATGGCTTGGTACCTCCTATCTCTCCCTTGTTTTGCCGATCCCCCTGCCGAATCACCTTCTACTAAGAACAGCTCTGAAGATCTCGGATCTTTTTCTTGGCAGTCCGCCAACTTTCCAGGCAAGCCAGCTACGTCCAGCACCGTCTTTCGTCGTGTCAGCTCGCGTGCTTTTCGCGCCGCCTCTCTTGCTCGAGCGGCGTCAATGATTTTTTCTGTTATAGCCCGAGCCTCGGCTGGACGCTCGAGTAGAAAATCGTTCAACCTTTCGGAAACGATGGATTCGACGACAGGCTTGACCTCGCTGGATACGAGCTTCTCTTTGGTCTGGGAAGAAAACTTAGGCTCTGCGAACTTAACCGAAAGTACCGACACGAGCCCTTCACGAACATCCTCCCCTGATACCGCGACTTTGGATTTTTTTGCTATTCCTTCGGATTCCATAAACTGATTGAAGGTTCGGGTCAGGGCACTCTTAAACCCCACCAGATGCGCACCGCCGTCACGTTGGGGTATGTTGTTGGTGAAACAGAAAATGTTCTCCTGGTAGGAATCATTCCATTGGAGAGCGGCCTCCACCTCTATGCCTTCACGTTCCGCGTGGATCATGATAACGGTTTCATGTAGCGGTGTCTTTTTTTCGCTTAGGTGCTTTACAAAGGCCGCTATGCCCCCTTTATACTCAAATACATCCTTTCTGTCCGTTCTCGCGTCATGCAGCTCGATACGAACCCCGGAGTTCAAGAAAGACAACTCCCGCAGACGCTTCGCTAAAATGTCATAGTGAAACTCCCTGTTACTGAAAACCACTGGGCTAGATTTAAAGCGGATGTCCGTTCCCGTCCCTTCTCCTTCGCCTACGTCGGAAAGTGGCATCTGAGGTTCTCCGTCTCGGTACTCCTGCCGATAAACCCTGCCGTCACGCTTTATTATCAGGATTAGGTATTCCGATAAGGCATTTACAACCGAAACACCGACTCCATGCAAGCCTCCCGCTATTTTGTAGGAATTCGAGTCAAACTTTCCTCCCGCATGTAAGGTAGTCATTATTACCTCTGCCGCGGAGCGGCCTTCCTCCTTGTGCATATCGACGGGTATCCCGCGTCCATCGTCGCGTACAGATACGGATTCATCGGCGTGGATCGTCACCATGATCGTGGAACAATAACCCGCTAAAGCTTCATCAACACAGTTATCCACAACCTCAAACACCATGTGGTGTAAGCCCGTTCCGTCATCTGTGTCACCGATGTACATGCCCGGGCGCTTTCGAACGGCGTCCAGTCCCTTTAACACTTTTATATTCGACGAATCGTATTTTGCTGTTTCCATAGATTACTCTAACTAAGGCACCCTCATACCTTATGACCTAATTTTAGCTTCCCTTACGCTAAGAGTTTCACGTGAAACCTGGTAGCCGCAGCGGCTCCAAACCTAAGAGGTAACGGACGACCAATTGCGTTTTCGCTGTCGCTTGCTACTATGAGGCTTACAGCCGCATTGGCATAACAACGTATTTTTCCCTTATATCCTTCTCGTCCGGGATGATTAAACACGCTGCATCTGGATCTGTTAGCTTGAATACGACATCTTCTGTGGATATAACCGATAACACGTCCAATAAGTAAGCGATGTTAAAACCGATAACCAGCTCACTTCCCTGATAGTCGGTCTGTACCTCCTCTTCCGCTGTCTCTTGCTCTGGATTGCGGGCGGAGATCTTGATGCACTCTTTGGACAGCTCCGCTTTAATGCTTCTATATTTTTCGTCCGAAAGTATCGAAAGTCGAGTTAAGGCTTGCTGTAGTTGTTCCCGATTTATCCTCGCAATTTGATCCCCGCCTCCTGGAATAGCACGCGTATAATCGGGGAAGCTTCCGTCGATCAATTTAGCCGTTAACTTCTGGGATCCAATACGCACCTGAATATGGTTCTCTCCTATGCGAATCACTACTTCTTCATCCCGATGGTCTAGCAGCCTCATTATCTCGTGTACCGCTTTTCGGGGCACAATCACCTGACAAGCTTTTTGCTCGGGTGTTTTTAATGGCGTGCCACTTAACGCTAATCGGTGACCGTCCGTCGCGACTGCGACCAAGTTCTCGCCATCAAGGTGCATCAACAAACCATTGAGGAAAAATCTGACGTCCTGTTGCGCCATTGCGAACTGCGTCTTTCCAATAACGTGACTCAAAGTTGGCGCTTTTACCTTTACCTCCAGACCTTCAGTGATTTCGCTAACACTTGGAAAATCATCCGCCGAGAGCTTCGCCAACCGGAAATGGCTACTACCGGAATTAATCTCTAAGTGCTCCCGCCTCCCATCCAGCGTTATCTCTGCACCCATCGGCAGTGCACGAACGATCCCACACAACTTTTTCGCAGAAACGGTTGTTTTTCCCGTTTCTTCCGCAGCTAATGGAACCACCGCCTGTATCTCTACTTCCAAATCGGTGGTACTCAGATGGAATTCCTCGCTCCCGGCTTCGATCAAAACATTGGATAAAATGAGGAGCTTGTGCCGTCGCTCAACGACTCCGCTAACGGCCAGCAGCGGCGCTAATAAAACCTCTCTAGTAGTACATACCTTCATTCTTTTATATTAGTTAAACATTAGGCTATTCTATTATTCTGATTATAAATCAAATTGTTAATTTACGTAATGGCTGTTAATGGATGGGTTGGCACATGGATGAAAAGCTTTGGATAAAACGTGAATAAAAGTGCAAGCATGAGCTGTACACAGTTTATTCACATCATGTAGTGAGGATGCGAGCAAGATTTGTGTAGTCATCGCTTATTCTGGGCTCAGCGCGGCGAAGATCGGAAATTTTTCGACAAGCGTGTAATACCGTCGTATGGTCACGCCCACTAAAAGCGTCCCCGATTTCTGGAAGACTATGATTTGTAAGCTCCTTAGCCAAGGCCATCGCCATTTGTCTTGGACGAGCGACGGCTCGGTTGCGACGTTTGGATAATAGATCGGCGATGCGGAGCTTGTAATACTCACACACCGTCTTCTGGATACTTTCGAGCGAAACCAACTTATCCTGGATGGCGAGGAGGTCTTTCAGCGCTTCATGCGTAAATTGCAAGTTAATGGGATGACCGGTAAATCGAGAATAAGCGATGACTCGGCGTAGGGCGCCTTCCAGTTCGCGGATATTGGAACGAAAGCGCTTTGCGATAAAAAAAGCGACATCGTCAGGCAGGTTTATGGCGGCCAGTTGTGCTTTGCTTTTTAGTATAGCGACCCGAGTTTCAAGCTCTGGCGGTTCGATGGCGACGGTAAGACCCCACCCAAAGCGGGATTTCAAACGTTCCTCGACACCGGAGACCTCTTTGGGATAACGGTCACAGGTAAGGACTATCTGGTGTTGGCCTTCGAGCAGCGCGTTAAATGTATGAAAAAACTCTTCTTGAGAACGTTCCTTACCTGCGAAAAACTGAATATCATCGATGAGCAGAACGTCCAATGACCGGTAATGTTTTTTGAAATCATTAATTGCGTTGTGCTGTAGCGCTTTCACCATGTCGCCCACAAATCGCTCGGAATGCAGGTAAGCTACCCGTTTGCGCTTATGCAGCGCCCCGACCATATTTCCGATCGCGTGCATGCAGTGTGTTTTCCCTAAACCAACACCCCCGCAAATAAACAAAGGATTGTAAGCATTGCCTGGATTTTCCGCGATTTGCAGCGCAGCAGCGCGCGTTAACTGATTCGATTTACCTTCGACAAAGGTATCGAAATTGAGATCGTGTTTAAGTCCCGAAAAGGACAGTGATTTTTGTTTACCGTTGCCAGTTTCGGTTGAGGGCAACTGTTGCGGCGGGCTCGATCGGTCCAGGCTGGGGCTTCTGCTGCCGACGGAGATATCGATATCGAAATGCTTTTGGGTCGAGATTTCTTCCAGAAGGTGATTTATCGTGGGAAGGTATTTTTCCTTTATCCACTCGAGCACAAAGCTGTTGGGGGCAAATAGGTGCAGACCATTTTGTTCTTCCACGGCTTGGAGCGGACGGATCCAGGTGTTGAACTGTTGGGGAGATAGTTTGACTTCGAGGCGCTTGAGACATTGATGCCATATGGATTGAGCCATGGGAGTTATGGTCTCCTTCTCGGGGTTTTGTGAGGGGGATTGTATACCCCCGTGACCCTGTTCGCCATATCGCAAAGACGCTTGTTCCATCAAGGTAGTGCAATTGACAGGTTTAGACTTGGGCTTTAGGATTCGTATTTTGAGGATACTCTTCCTTTAGGCTATTCGAGGTGCACGGTGAAACGCACTTTTCAACCCAGTACACTTAAGCGCAAGCGGCGACATGGATTTCGCTCGAGGATGAAAACTCGGGGTGGGCAAAGCATCGTGCGGCGCCGCAGGGAAAAAGGGCGAAAGAGGCTCAGCGCTTAAAATTCTACCAGCAAAGCGTGGCGCAAGAGTCTTTTTCGCGGCAGCAGCGGTTGCTGCACGCCAGTGATTACGCCCGTATTTTTGAGAGTGCGGATGTGAGGGGAGGAAATGGCTGCTGGCTGGTGCTGGGAAAGCGCAATCAAACGCCACGCGCGCGGTTAGGATTAGCGATAGGAAAAAAGAACGTGCGTCGCTCAGTGGAGCGGAATCGGATAAAGAGGGTTGTAAGAGAAAGCTTCCGTCGCCAAGGAAAGCGATTGTCAGGATGGGACATCGTCGTGGTAGCGCGGGGATTGGCAGCCGTCTGTGCAAAAGCGAAATTAGCCGCCTCCTTAGAAGACGGTTGGCAGCGAATTGCGCACAATCTAAGAGTACATCTCGGTACTTACTCTCAGAGCCGTTAGAAGGCTCGGTTTTTTTCTACAGCGACGTCGCTTGCACATACGCGAGCCAAAGGTTTGATGGACAATATCCGAATAATTCTCATCGTGGCCCTCTGTTTTGTGTTATTTCAGCTATGGGGACGGTGGCAAGAGTTCTCTAAACCAAGCCCAAGTCAGCAGGCAGTGCAAGGAAAGGTACAAGCACCGGTAACTAGCGCCCCACCCCAGGATATGCCGGATGTGCCAGAGCAGGCCCAGGCGCAGGCTCCTAAGAACGCGGGGCTACCCGAAAACGTGCTAGCAAGTGAACAGCGCATAACGGTGAAAACGGACGTGATGGAAGTGGTGATCGATACCCTCGGGGGCGACATCCGGCGGGCAACACTGCCCAAGTATCCGGTAGACGTCGAGCAGCCAAACCAGCCGCTTGTCTTAATGCAGGAGGACCCTCCGTTTTTTATTGCTCAAGGGGGGTTGCTCAGCCGCGAAAAAGCACCCACCCATGAAGCTGTATATACCGTCAGCAAAGAGGATCACGAGATGGGGCCAGGGAAGGAAACCTTGGAGGTGGTCCTGTCCTGGAGTGAAGACGGGATCTCGGTGAAGAAGATATTTCTGTTTCACAGAAGTGAGTACCTAATCGAGATTCGCTATGAGATAGACAATGCCAGTGCACAAGCTTGGGCTGGGCATCTCTACCAGCAGTTGCAGCGTGATCAAGCAGTGCGCTCCAGCGGGTTCGTCCCCGCCTTTACCGGTGTGGCACTGTCTAATCCCGAGAAGCGCTACGAGAAGTTTGACAGCGATGATCTTGCTCAGGAACCCGTAGCGATTGACGCTAAAGGCGGTTGGGCGGCCATGCTCCAGCATTACTTCTTGGCGGCTTTGGTCCCGGACCAAGAGGCTCAGTACCGCTACTACGCAAAGCTCGTTCCGAAAAATAACAGCTATCTGGTTGGGTTGACGGGTCCAGGAGTAGATATTCCCGCCGGTGAAAAGCGCACACTAAGTATGCAGTTGTTTTTGGGTCCAAAGATGCAGAAGAGATTGGAACATATCGCTCCAAACTTGGAGCTGACGGCTGATTACGGGCCGCTGTGGTTCATCGCCAAGCCGCTATTTTGGTTGCTCGATAAGCTTCATCTTTACTTAGGTAATTGGGGCTGGGCGATCGTGTTTATTACCTTAATCGTAAAAGCGGTGTTTTATCGCCTATCGGCCGCGAGTTACCGTTCGATCGCGAACATGAAGCGCTTGCAGCCCAGATTACTTGCAATAAAAGAGCGTTATGGCGACGATCGCGCAAAGCTGAACCAAGCTATGATGCAGCTTTACAAGAAAGAAAAGATCAACCCACTGGGTGGCTGCTTTCCGGTAGTGGTGCAGATCCCGGTGTGGATAGCTTTATACTGGGTGTTGATGGAGAGCGTCGAGCTCCGGCAAGCGCCGTTTATGTTTTGGATACGAGATTTATCTACGCCAGATCCGTTTTATGTCCTACCGTTGTTAATGGGGGTCACGATGTACGTACAGCAAAAACTGAATCCCACCCCTGTCGACCCCATACAAGAAAAAGTGTTTCAACTGTTTCCCATCGTTTTTACCGTAATGTCAACATTCTTCGCCGCCGGGCTGGTGCTGTACTGGGTGGTCAACAGCGTGCTGTCCATTCTCCAGCAATGGATGATCACCCGGAGTATAGAGGGAGCGCAAACAGCGAAAGCCTAATAGGCAAACCCAGATGGCGCGTTTTGCGTCGGCCGCGCAAGAAACCATTGCGGCGCAAGCTACCCCGTCCGGGCGCGGCGGGATTGGGGTGGTTCGGATTTCTGGTCCGGCGGTGCGGGCGATCGCAGCGGCGTTATTTGGTGAGCTTCCCGCACCGAGGGTGGCAGAGCTTAAAGCGTTTCTAGATCTTTCGGGTCAGCCCATCGATTACGGGATCGCGCTTTTCTTTCCCGGCCCGAGCTCGTTTACGGGTGAGGACGTGCTGGAGCTGCACGGTCATGGTGGTCCCGTGGTCATGGATCGGCTGTTGCGCAGGACTTTAGAGTTGGGTGCACGTTTAGCGAAGCCAGGTGAGTTCTGCGAGCGGGCGTTTCTAAACGGCAAGCTCGATCTCACACAAGCCGAGGCCGTGGCCGACCTCATCGACAGCGCTTCGGAAGAAGCAGCGCGGCACGCGGTACGCACGCTGCGAGGCGAGTTTTCCAAGCTGGTGCGGGGCTTGGTAGATGACGTAATCGGGTTGCGAACACACCTGGGGGCGGCACTTGACTTCCCCGATGAAGAGATTGACGTGTTCGATCATGGAGTTTTGCAGGACCGATTCAACGCCATAGCGGAGAAACTTGGATCGGTTTTTCGCGCGGCGCGCCAGGGCCAGGTGTTGCTGGAGGGCTTGACGGTGACGATAGCGGGGCGGCCCAACGTCGGTAAGTCCACTCTGTTGAATCAGCTTCTGAAGAGAGATCGCGCCATCGTAGACGCTTGCCCGGGTACCACACGGGACACATTGCAAGAACAGGTGTTGATCGGTGGTGTACCGATCTCCTTAATCGATACCGCCGGCTTGCGCAAAACCGATGATAGCATCGAAATAGAGGGTGTAAAGCGGGCGCAGGCCGCCATGGATCAGGCGGATGTCGTACTGCTTGTAACCGAGTATGGGGAGGAACAGCGAGGAACAGAGATCGATCTTTTAGGCAACCCGGGGCTGCGAGAACGGGTGACGGTCATACGCAACAAGATCGATCGCTACGGCCAGGGTCCCAGTATAAAGAACGGCCAGTACGGGACGGAGATTTGTTTGTCGGCGCGTCATGGGTTTGGAATACCGTTGCTGGAAGAGCACCTTAAAGCTCGGGCGGGATATCAATCGGCCGGGGAGGGGGGCTTTACCGCGCGCCGGAGGCATTTGGAAGCTTTAAGCTCCGCGCAAGCGGATTTGGCTGCGGCGGGCGCAGAGCTGGGCCGCACAGGGGCTCTGGAACTGGTTGCCGAGCATCTGGCCAGGGTGCAACGAACGTTAGGTACCATAACTGGTGAGGTGACGAGCGAAGATCTGCTAGCGGAGATTTTTTCCAGTTTTTGCATCGGCAAGTGACACAGGGCCGCCGAGGTAGCGCGTTGAGGCAAAGGCGATATGCGTCCCTGCGACCAACAGGACCTCCAGTCCTCAATCCGGGAGAGTCTTGATACCGGCTGGCTACGGCGCGTTGTAACATCAGCAGCACTGATGCGTCCGTTTTGCAGCGCTTGATACGTTAGCGGAGGGAATAGTCTACTTCCGGTGGCGCGGCATCGGTCACGAGCGCCAAGACTGCGAGCAAGCTTCAGATGTAGCACAGCCACTCGGCGTAGCGCTCAGCCCGCCCGTGGACGCAGTCGAAGTACATTTGTTGCAGGCGCTTGGTGATCGGTCCCCGCTCGCCGCTACCGATCGAGCGTCCGTCCAACTCGCGGATAGGTGTAACCTCGGCCGCGGTTCCGGTGAAGAACGCTTCCTCGGCAACATAAACTTCATCCCGGGTAATACGCTTCTCACGTACGGTAAGGCTATCGTCCGCTGCAAGCCTTAAGATCGTGTCGCGGGTGATCCCTTCTAGGGCGGAGGTGAGATCGGGCGTGAAGAGGACGCCGTCTCGCACGATGAACACGTTTTCACCGCTTCCTTCGCAGACAAACCCTTGCGTGTCCAAAAGCAGGGCTTCGTCGTAACCGGCGTCCATGGCTTCTCGCAGCGCTAACATGGAGTTCATATAGTTTCCGTTCGCTTTGGCCTTGCACATGGTGACATTCACGTGATGGCGGTTAAACGAGGACGTTTTGACGCGTATTCCGCGTTCTAAACCCTCGGCTCCGAGATACGCACCCCAGGCCCAAGCCGCTACCATCACATGCACTTTGAGGTTATCCGCACGCAGCCCCATGCCTTCAGATCCGTAAAAGCACATGGGCCGGATATACCCGGACTCCAATCGATTTTGCGCCACGGCTTGGCAACAGGCGCGGTTGATTACTTCCCGCTCGAAGGGTATGCCCATTCTCAAGATGTGAGAGGATCGAAACAAACGCTCGACATGGTCCTGCAAGCGAAAAATGGCAGTGCCTCTATGAGTTTTATAGGCGCGGATCCCCTCGAATACGCCCATCCCGTAGTGCAGGGTATGGGTCAATAGGTGGGTAGTCGCGTGCCGCCAGGGAACCATGCCCCCGTCTACCCAGATCACGCCATCTTTATCGTGCATCGACGCAGCTCGTGCTCGTAGCATTAAACATTCCGGGCTTAAAAAGCAGTCGTGCTCTATAACCCAACAAGAAAGCTAAAGCCGATACCTGGCGTGGGTTGTATGTTGAGGCCACGGCTCGCAGGTTGTCATTCATTATTTGCGGGACCTGTAAAGCGAATTCTAGAATTATAGCCGCCGCGCGCTTGGCTGATTATTGCAACATAAATTCGCTCCGAGTGATAGGTGCTCAGGGCCTCACAGAGGGCGCAGAAAGGCTCACGAGGGGCTCAGCTATCATCCGCAAGTGATCGAGCGAGCGCTTGACTTTCTCGTTCGGGGCCTTATATAAGCGTTTTGGAAGGGTGTCTGTTTCTGGAGGTCAACGTGAGAATTCTACTTTTCATCGCCACGAACAGCGCCGTAATGGTGGTGTTAGCTGTAGTTACCAAACTGCTCGGCATTGAACCCTATCTCAATCAGCAGGGACTGAATCTCACATCACTTCTGATCATGTCCGGGATCGTCGGCATGAGCGGCTCGCTGATCTCGTTGATGATGTCCAAGACCAGCGCCAAACACATGATGGGAGTGCAGGTCATCGAGAACCCGTCTACCCCGACGGAAGCCTGGTTGCTGGACACTGTGGCGCGGCAGGCTAAAGGCGCCGGCATCGGTATGCCGGAGGTCGGAATATTTCAATCGCCGGATATGAATGCTTTTGCCACCGGAATGGATCGCAATAGCGCTTTAGTAGCAGTCAGCACCGGGCTGCTTGAGGGTATGCGCGAACCGGAGGTGGAGGCCGTATTGGGGCACGAGATGTCGCATGTCGCGAATGGCGATATGGTGACTCTGGCTTTGGTCCAAGGGGTGGTCAACACCTTCGTGTTTTTCCTTTCCCGGGTCATTGGTCAGGTCGTGGATCGGGTGGTGTTTCGGAGCGAGCAAGGACAGGGCCCGGGGTTTTGGATCACGGCGATGATCGCCCAAGTTATGCTTGGGGTTCTGGCCACTTTAATCGTAATGTGGTTTAGCCGCTATCGCGAGTTTCGCGCGGATACGGGTGGGGCGAACTTGGCGGGCCGCGAAAAGATGATTTCCGCTTTGGAACGCCTGGGCCGCGGCACAGAGCAACCGCATTTGCCGGAGCAATTTGCCGCCTTCGGGATCGCTGGTGGTGTCAAAGGCGGGCTAACCCGCTTGTTCATGAGCCATCCGCCGCTGGAAGAACGCATTGCCGCCTTGGGAAAAGCAGCCTAGGCATAAAAGATAACCATCCATGGGATGGTGGCCGCGTTTGGGCAATCAGCGAGAAGATACGCGCATGCGTACCGCGAGCGCGATGGTTTGCTCGGCGTTTTGTCTGCCGGCCCGTTGACGGCGGACAGCGACCCGCAATGGAAAAACGCCGTTTACGGTTTTTTATTCACTTTTACTCGAAGCGCCCACCGTTTTAGTCTCTTTCTTCGACTCCTGTGCGGAAGCTTCTTTAGGTGCGGGATCCTTCGACTCTTTCTGCGGCTCTTTGGTTTTTTTTGGTTGGGTTTTGAAATCGGTTTCGTACCATCCCGTCCCTTTTAGCCGGAATCCCGCCGCAGAAACGAGCTTGCGCAAGGAGAGGGTGTGACAAGCGGGGCATTCTGTTTTTGGCGGATCTCCCATCCGATGCAGGACTTCAATCCGATCTCCGCAGTGATCGCACTCATATTCGTAAATCGGCATTAGCACTCCATCTAACTATCCCTTCACACGGAACTATAGTATTAGCGCAACGTTCAAGATAGCAAGCAACGGCAACGATAGTCTTCGAAACTCTCGAACTGGCAAGGCGAACCGTCTCGATCCAGTAGCTTCGGTCCCGGCGCCGGAGTTTTGGGCTTATCGAGCACGCCCGCTCAGGCAGTCGAGCAGACCCTGGTCGCTCATCATGGCTTGTAGGCCCTTGGATAACACTGCGTTGATGAGGCTTTCGTTTTCTTTAGCGCTGGGCGGTTTTAACACATCCCTTCCGAGACGTGCTTCATAGCGGCTTTCGAATCGGTTCGCTCCGCTGTTGCAGCGCGCGTTCAAAGAGCTTTCCGTATCGACATGTCTGACCACCGGGTCGCCCGAGGACAGGTAACGGATCTTTTCGATATCGACCCTAAATGTGACCGCTGCGCGGTCAGCTTGCGCCGCTGCCAGATCAAAGCCATAACGCCGTAGAACGCCTAATACGGCGTTGTGCACGGCAAGGGCTAGATCCCCCCGCGGTTTGATAAACGAGGTCTCGGGATACACGCCTCCGCGGGTTCCGAAGGAGGGATCCTTACGCGAGTCCGCCACCTGCACGAATACACGTTGGCCCCGAGCGATACGGTTTTCGCCCACGTCGATAACCGGCAGCACGTCGATTTCCTGCGGGCTGAGGGCGCAAGCCGAGATAAGCGTGATTCCCAGCAGCATAACGCCGAATTGTTTAAGCATGACCAAACTCCTGTGAATAAAAAATACCAGGCTGTTGGGTGGCGCGCGATACCGGGGGTGCATGTTTAAAGCGATCAAAAGCCATAAAGTGAACCAATGTGCTTGCGTTCCCTGTGAGTGGGGCCACTTCGAATGAATCGAAGCGCCCCTATGCTACCGGCTGCTCTTGCTGGCCATAGCGGGTAAATTTCTCCAGCACCACGCGCATTTCCTCGCCCGTAAGCAGCTCGCTGCCACCGATCTGCTGGGTAAGTAGATAAACCTTAGCCAGAAACTCCACTTCTTGCGCCAGATCGCGCGCTTTTTGTAGGTTTTCTCCGGTGGCGACGCTGCCGTGGTTTGCCAGCAAGCACGCTCGCCGGTCGTTAAGAGTATTGATGATCGCTTCCGACAATGCCTGGGTGCCGAAGGTGGCGTAAGGCGCGCAGGGAATCGCATCGCCCCCGGCCGCTGCTACCATGTAATGAAACGCGGGGATAGCACGCCGCGCGCAGGCTAGAGCCGTGGCGTAAGGGGAGTGCACATGCACGATGGCATTGACATCGGGCTGGGCGCGGTAGAGATCGCGATGAAAACGCCATTCGCTGGAGGGGCGCAACTGTTCCGGTTTGGGGGCGCCTTCCTCGTTCAACTCAACCAGTTGTTCGGGCGCCAGTGCCTCGAACCCAATGCCGGTGGGGGTGATGACAAAGCCGCCTTTGGTCCTCACGCTTAGGTTGCCTGAAGAGCCGTGGCTTAAACCACCGCGGTGCAGGGCCCGTGCGCAGCGGACCAGCGCTCGGCGTTGCGCGGATAGGTTCATAGCAGCCGGCTCTCAATGCAGAAACATGAGGTAGGCGGCGTTTTCGTTTTCCTCCCAATAGGGTAGACCGATTTCATCCAAAAAGGAGCGAAAGCCCTTGCGTTCCTCGGGTCTCACCTGGATCCCCATGAGCACCCGGCCTACCGAAGCGCCGTGGTTGCGGTAATGGAACAAGCTGATATTCCAGCGTTGCCCCACCTGGTTTAGGAAGTGTAGCAGGGCCCCAGGGCGCTCGGGGAACTCGAAGCGATACAAGACCTCGTTTTCGGCCTTCTCCGCCGGGCCTCCCACCATGTATCGGATGTGCATCTTGGCCATCTCGTTTTCGGAAAGGTCCACCACCGGGTAGCCCTTGTGGCGCAGATTGGCGATGAGGGTGTCTTTCTCCATCCTGCCGTGGCGGATCTGCACCCCGGCAAACACATGAGCCTCGCGCGCGTCGGCATAGCGGTAGTTAAACTCCGTGATCGCTCGCGGCCCAAGGGTATGGCAGAATTCGCGGAAGCTCCCCGGACGCTCCGGAATGGTAACCCCCAACAACACCTCGCGCTGCTCCCCCAGCTCCGCCAGCTCTGCGATGTGGCGCAGGCGGTCGAAGTTGACGTTAGCCCCACTGAATATCGCGATCAGCTCCTTGTCCGTGGCCCCGGTGTCGCTTACGTACTGCTTCAGACCCGCTAAGGCCAGCGCGCCGGCCGGCTCCGGGATCGCCCGCGTGTCCTCGAAGGTGTCCTTCACCGCGGCGCAGATCTCGTCGTTGGAGACCTCTAACATTTGGTCTACGCACTGGCTCGCGATGCGAAACGTCTCAACTCCCACCTGACGCACCGCGGCCCCATCGGCGAAGATCCCCACGTGTTCCAGCACGACGCGTTCGCCCGCCTCTAGCGCCCGTTTCATGCTGGGCGCTTCATCCGATTCCACGCCTATGATCCGGATCTCGGGATCCAGATATTTCACGTAAGCAGCAATGCCTGCGATCAAGCCGCCGCCGCCAACCGGGACGAAGATGGCATCGAGCCGGCCCCGGTGCTGCTGCAAGATTTCTTTGGCCACGGTGCCCTGGCCCGCGATCACCAAAGGGTGGTCATAGGGAGGGATGAAGACCAACCCCCGCTCCTGCTCCAGATCGTGCGCGTGCTCCGCTGCATCATCGTAGCTGTTGCCGTGCAGCACGATCTCCGCGCCCAGACGCCTCACCGCGGCAACCTTGATCTCCGGCGTAGTCTTGGGCATGACGATGAGCGCCTTCAAGCCCAGTTGTTTGGCCGCCAGTGCGACTCCCTGCGCATGGTTGCCGGCGGAGGCGGCGATCACTCCTCGATCCCGTTCCTTCGCATTAAGCGAGGCGATCATGTTGTAGGCACCCCGCAGCTTGTAAGAGAATACCGGTTGCAAGTCTTCGCGCTTTAGCCACACCCGGTTGTTCAAGCGGCGGGATAAGCCCGGTGCGTAGTCCAAGGGGGTCTCGCGCGCGACCTCGTAGACCTTCGCCTTGAGGATCAACTTTATGTATTGTTCGAGCATGAACCCAGCACTAAACTCGGGGCTTAGAGCGCGCAATGGTGATTGGTGATAGAGCATATACGAAATGGAGCAGGAAGAAAAAAAGCGCTTGGCCGCCAAGGCGGCGTTAAACCATGTCGAGCACGACGCGGTGATCGGGATCGGCACCGGCAGCACGGTCAATTATTTCATCGAATGTCTTGCCGCTGAAAAACGGCGGATCGAGGCGGCCGTAGCAAGCTCTGAAGCCAGCGCCGCCCTGCTGGCGCAACATCGGATCCCGGTGGCCGCGTTAAACGATGTCAACGAGGTGGCCGTGTACGTCGATGGCGCCGATGAGGCCACCAAGCACCTGGCGCTCATCAAAGGAGGGGGCGGTGCGCTTACGCGCGAGAAAATCATCGCTTGCGCCAGCCGCCGCTTTGTGTGCATCGCCGATGAAAGCAAGCTGGTTGAGGTATTGGGGCGATTCCCGGTGGCGGTGGAAGTGATCCCTATGGCCCGGAGCTTCGTGGCGCGGCAGTTGGTGAAGCTCGGCGGGCAGCCGATCTACCGCAGCGGCTTCGTTACCGACAACCGCAATGTCATCCTCGACGTGCACAATCTAGGCATCATCAACCCAACCGAGCTGGAACAGGCTATCAATGACATCCCGGGGGTGGTTGGTAACGGGATCTTTGCGCGGCGGCGCGCCGATGTTTTATTGTTGGGCACGGAGACCGGCGTGCAGGAATTGAGGTAGGCTCGTGTGAGCCGGGCGTTAATCATCATCGGTGTTGTTTTAGTTTTGCTCGGCCTGTTGTGGCCGTCCATCACTAAGTTGGGCTTGGGCAGGCTCCCCGGCGATATCGTCATCGAGCGAGAGAACATGCGCTTTTACTTTCCCATCACCAGCGGTTTACTCATTAGCTTGGTTCTTAGCTTGCTCTTTTGGTTCTTCCGGCGGTGAGACGATCGCCTTCAGGCTCGATGAGCTTGCCCTAGGGCGGGGTGCGTTCGTACCCCACCCATCTTTCTCGAGGTCGAAAATGCGGCCTGTAACCCGCGATCGAAGGACTTTAGCTGAGCGATCCCCCGCCACCTAAAGCAGGCGAGGTGCAGCAAGTCTCGTGCGCCCGAGGCCGGCGTACTGATCGACCAAAGCCCGAGCCGCCGTCGTCCTTCTCGATGGACCAGATCTCTCGCACAACCGAGGTTGCGCTACACCATAAGCGAAGCCGAAAATCACGCTTGAATGAAAACCATAGAACGCTTACGCGCACGATTAGGGGCTTCGGTCGCTGCTGCCGCCGGGCCTTTGATGCGCCTGATCGGGCGGCAAGGAATTACGCCCAATCACATGACGATCGCAGGCTGCGCACTCGCCGTCTGCGCCGCGTTGGTGTTAATAGCGGGCTACCGGACGGGGGCAGGTGGTTTGTTTTTGGTCGCTAGCTTGCTGGATCTTGCCGATGGAGCACTTGCCCGACTGACCGGCAAGGCGACGCCATTCGGGAAGTTCCTGGATTCCACCCTAGACCGCGTGGGAGAAGGCGTCATGCTGGTTGCCATCGCGTATTGCCTGAGTCTCGAAAACAACTCCCCCGCCGTGGCCGCGGCGGTGCTGGCGCTGCTCGGTGGCCAATTAACCAGCTACATAAGGGCGCGGGCAGAGGCTCTAGGGCTTACCTGTATGGTGGGACTCGCGACTCGGCCCGAGCGGGTGACCATCATGGTCGCTGGCCTGCTTCTCGATGTGCTGCCGATCGCGATGTACACCCTCGTAGCGGTAAGCTCGATTACCGCCGGTCAGCGCTTTTACTTTGTATACAAAGAATGCTCGTTGCGAAATAGAATCTGACCCTGTGGGATCCCCCCGAATTTTACTCTGATAGGCAGTGGTTTTGGAGGAGTTGATCGAGGCAGTGGATGGCCGCGATCACATCAGCCAAGCGTATGGTTACGCGCGGGTCGTCGATGACTTTGAGGCCGAGGAATATCGTGGAGAGGACCACCCGGTCCCGCACCGTATTGGCCTGGTAGTGACGATGTTGTCCGGTGTGCTGGGTGGCCTTGCCTAACAGCCAAGCGACCATGAGGGCCAGGGTCGCGATGAGCA